>NZ_LR812090.1:562628-862628 GCF_903772925.1 Alteromonas macleodii | reverse complement strand
CTCTTCTAACTTAGCGAAAAGGTAGTACAAGCCTGGAATAACTATGATGCCGAAGACGCTACCGCAAAGTGTACCTCCCAGTGCTGAAGCACCAATAGTTCGGTTTCCTACCGCACCTGCACCTGTGGCGATGACCAGAGGGATAAGCCCCGCCACGAACGAAAATGAGGTCATTAATATAGGACGAAATCGCTGTTTTGCTGCGTCGACGGCGGCTTCTGCGATAGATAAACCCTGCTGATTTTTCTGTACCGCGTATTCAACAATCAGCACGGCGTTTTTGCCCAGCAGTCCAACTAGCATTACAAGCCCTAATTGCGCGTAAACATCGTTCGCTAAGCCCATTAGGTCAAGCAGAATAAATGAACCAATCAGGCCGCTCGGCAAAGACAATATAACCGCTAGGGGAAGCAATAAGCTTTCATATTGCGACGCCAATACGATATATACAAATAGTAGAACTACACCGAATATGACGATGGCTTCACTACCGCGTTTCGCCTCATCAAAAGATAGCCCTTCCCAACCTATGTCATAGCCTTTGGGTAACGTTGCTGCGGCGACTTCTTCTACCGCTTTAATGGCTTCGGCAGAGGTATAGCCTTTTGCGGGCTCCGCTCGAATGGCTGCAGAGGTGTACAGGTTGTATCGAGTGATTTCATTTGGCCCTTGCGTTTTAATTAGCTTCATAAACGCAGAGTAAGGCACCATTTCACCTTCCTCATTTTTAACGTAGTAGTCCATTAAATCGCTAGGGTAACGACGATACTCTGGGGCACTTTGGGTATACACCTTGTAAAAGTTATTAAAACGGGTAAAGCCTTGCTCGTAGGTACTACCAATCAAAATGTTAAGGTTTTCCATTGCCTTACCAATTGATACGCCCTTTTGCATCGCTG
Organism: Alteromonas macleodii; assembly: GCF_903772925.1. Classification (NCBI taxonomy): domain Bacteria; kingdom Pseudomonadati; phylum Pseudomonadota; class Gammaproteobacteria; order Alteromonadales; family Alteromonadaceae; genus Alteromonas; species Alteromonas fortis. Next base: position 861,729 of record NZ_LR812090.1, on the reverse strand, counting down.
CTTGATTATCTATTTCAATTTTATATTGCGGATAATTAGCCGCGTAGAAAGTAAATAGCCCTTTGAGCTCTTTACGTTTTGACAGTTCATCCATAAAGGATTGGTTTATTTCATCAAACTCTTGGTAGTCCGTTGTGTTCGTTTTATCGAGTAAACGGAATGAAAGCCCAGATGATGCACCATAGCCAGGCACTACAGGGGGCTCAAAGTATTCAACCACAGCACCAAGGTGATGGGTCTTAGCTTCAAGTTCTTCAATGATTTCCTGTACCGTCTGGTCTCTATTTGCCCAGTCTTTAAGGTTAATTAGACAAGTACCCGCATTAGAGCCACGACCCTCCGTTAAGATTTCATAACCTGCGAGTGAAGAAACTGATGACACCCCTTCGACATCTAGGGCAAGGGTTTGAAGCTCTCGTGCTACTTCATTTGTTACTTCAAGGGTACTTCCTGGAGGGGTTTGAATAATGGCGTAAATTTGCCCCTGATCTTCTCCGGGAATAAAACCAGTCGGAAGAATGTGATTGAAACCAATCGTGCCTGCGACAAACGCAAAGAGCGACAGAATAGTCACCACGCGACGGGTTACTAACGCTTTAATAATGTTAGTGTAACCACCGGTGAGCTTGTCAAACCAACGATTAAATACATCAATAAGCTTACTGATTGGCGTGGCTTTTTTGGTATATGTATGCGGATTTTTAAGCAGCATCGCGCACAACACTGGCGTTAGCGAAAGCGCTACAATACAAGAAATGATAATAGACGATGCCATGGTGATAGAGAATTGACGATAAAAGACGCCCACCGGCCCAGTCATAAACACTAAAGGCACAAATACTGCTGTCATCACAAGCGTGATAGCAATAATAGCGCCGCCCATTTCACCTAATACCTGCTGCGTCGCCATATAAGGCGTCAAGCTAGCGCTCTCTTCCATTTTGGCATGCACAGCTTCGACGATAACAATGGCGTTATCTACCACAATTCCGATAGCCAATACCAACGCGAAAAGGGTGATCAGGTTAATGTTTACCCCCGTCGCTTGCATACAAAAGAAGGTACCAATTAAGGATACGGGGACGGCCAATAGAGGAATCAAGGTAGAACGCCAGTCTCCCAAAAAGATGAAAACCACCAGCGAAACTAAGATAAATGCTTCAAATAAGGTATGTAGTACCTGTTCTATCGATGCATCGAGAAACTTAGACACGTCATAGTTAATTTCGTATTTCATGCCTTCCGGAAAGGTTTCTTCAAGCTCTGCCATTTTAGCTTTTACTTGAGATATCACTTCATTAGCGCTACTGCCATAATTTTGCTTTAACACGATTGCCGCAGAAGGATACCCATCTTTGTTTGAATAGATATCGAAAAACTCACTGCTAAGCTCTACATCTGCTATGTCACTTAATTTAAGCAGCTTGCCGTCACTATCCGCTCTGATAATGATATTTTTGTATTCATCAGGCTCGTCGTACCGTCCTTCATAAACAAGCACATATTCTTTAGACTGCGCACTTATTCCCGAGCTTCGTCCGAGTCGGCCTGGACGACCAATAAGGCTTTGCTCATCAATCGACTCCATCACTTCATCGACTGAAATATTATACGCTCGCATGCGATCTGGCTTTAACCAGATGCGCATAGCATACTGCCGACTACCCAATATTTTAGCGCTGGCAATACCGTTAACACGCTGTATTTCTGGTATAACGTTAATGTTCGAGTAGTTATAAAGGAACTTCTCATCGGCGTCTTCGTCTGTGCTGTACACGTTGATGTACATCAACATGCTTGGCTGCACCCTTTGGAGTACCACCCCCTCTAGTTGTACCAACTGCGGGAGCCGGTTCATTATCTGGTCAAGCCGCGTTTTCACGTTTATTAACGCTTGGTTAGGGTCTACATCCAAGTCAAAGATAACTTGGATAGTAGCTTCACCGGCACTTGTGGCATCAGACACAATGTACTTCATGCCAGGCACACCATTTATCGAACGCTCAATGGTCACCAAGGATGACTTTACGAGTACATCAGCACTTGAACCAGGGTATGCCAATGAAATTAAAACCCTGGGGGGAGCGATATCTGGAAATTGAGAAGTCGGCAAGGTAAAAACCGAAAGCGCGCCTAAAAAGATAATCATAAGGGATAGCATGATCGCCATCACCGGACGTTTAATAAATACACCAAACATACTAAATCCCCTACTCTGCCTTAAGTGCTAGTTCAGCTAACGTATCGTCAGAAGAAATAAGGTTTGGCTTAATGTGATCGCCATTACTTACTCGTCTCAAACCCTCAAGAAGAATCGTGTCATCTTCTTTCAGCCCCTCTGATACCAAGAAGACATGAGGTAATTCAGCTGCAATCTCTATATGTCGTGTTTTAAGGGTATTGTCAGCATCTAGAACATATACATAGTTCTGATCCAATATTTGAAAGGTGGCCTTTTGGGGAATGACCAGCGCCTTTGGATAGTCGACATCGACCAGTATGTTACCAGTTTGTCCATGTCGTAACATTTCATCAGGATTAGGAAATGAAGCACGCATTTCGATTGTGCCAGTATGGTTATCAAAATCGGCTTCAATGGTATCTATCACCCCTTCGTAAGGATAAATTGTACCGTTTGCGAGCTTTAAGCGAACGCTCGTCCCTTCATTCGCTTTTCCGCTTTGTACATAATCTAGATACTCCGACTCTGGCACATTGAAGTAAACCCACATTTGGCTTAAATCAGACATGGTTGTAAGAAGCTCTCCCTCATCGAGCAGACTACCTGTTCTTGCTTCTAGATGGTCCATCTTACCGGTAAAGGGTGCTTTAATATCAGTGAATGCCAAATGTGCTTCTGCTAATTCAACTTCAGCCTGCGCTTTTTGATACTCAGCTTCTACAACAGCAAGCTCGTTAGGTGAGACTATATTTTGGTTAACTAGCGACTTGGTATTTTTGAGCTCCATTTGCGCAGCTTTAGCCTCTGCCTGAGCTCGCTTAAGTTCTGCTTCGTAGATAGTAGGCACTATTTTAAACATAGGTTTTCCCTTCTCTACGGTCTGACCTTCATCAACGAACGTAGAGGCAAGGTACCCTCGTTCCATAGCCCTTAGTTCAATGTGCTGAATGGCGCGGATTTGACTGACATACTCCTTAACAAGAACTGTATCTTTGCTTATTGGGTGCGAGACATTGAATTCTAGCGGGCCGCTATGGTGAGCTTCGTGCTCTTGATGACCACATCCAGTTAATATGACGGTAAGAATACTTGCTGCTAAAAGCGTTTTTTTGCTCATAATTTTTAAATCGTTCTTATAGGTGTTACCTATACTTAGGCAACAGCATTAGTACGGCATAGCGAGTAATTTACTGCTCGTTTTTGTTTACCGGTCAGTTTTATTGCCGCTAGGGCTTCTCAATCACTCAGCCATGCACGCACGAATATAACCAGCTCTGAAGAGAACTGACGTTTGTGAAAATTTTGAAATTGAAGGGCTTTTCTCTCGAAAATTAAAGCAAGAAGAAAAGCTTAAACAGCAGGTGGCGCTCTTGTAAGTGGGGTGACGTAGCTCTTCTTAGACCAAGAGACTAAATACGGAAGGGGGTTTTCACTAAGTGAACTAATAATCGCAGCGTTACCAAACGTATTGATAACGGACAAAAATAGGTCGTCTTGCCCATTTTCTTCTGCGCTACTTTCTATTGATAGGGTCGATATGGATGCATCAAGCTGATGCTTAAACGAGATGGGCTTAATATCTTGTTTAATCGTAAGCGAGCACGTAAACAATAACAGCGCTAAACCGTAGCAAAAGCGTTGAGTATTTATGTGTTGGAAATTCACCAGTTTACTTCCAATACTAGGCTTCAATGATATCAAGCAATGACAATGGCGCGAAATGCTACACAGTCCCCTTTTTTTTGACAACAGGCTTTGAATTGAATGCGTTAATATAAACAAAAAGAGCGCTGAATAGCGCCCTTTGTAATAAACAAGTTAAGAGAAGGTCTAGGCTTTAGAAGCTTGGTAAATACCTTCAATCGCTTTATCTAGCGTTGCTTCAAACTCTTCTTGAGATTGCTGTGCAGATACACCTTCGGTTAAAGCACGAGAGAAGCTCGCGATCATGCCTTGGTTTTCTGTTAGTTTCGCGTTTGCGTCGTCACGGCTGTAGCCACCAGAAAGTGCAACCACTTTAAGTACGCGAGGGTGATCAACAAGCTCTTTATAAAAGTTAGCTTCGGTTGGTAGCGTTAGCTTAAGCATCACTTCTTCGCCTTCGCTAAGAAGATTAAGCTGGGTTAGGATCTCTAACTTAAGTAGCGCTTCAGCTTCTGCTTTTTGCGGGCTGTGAATATCAACTTCTGGCTCGATAATTGGGACAAGGCCAGCAGCTAGAATTTGCTTACCAACTTCAAATTGCTGAGCAACGACATCTTTGATACCTTGATGATTCGCAAGCTTTACCACACTGCGCATCTTAGTGCCGAATACGTCTTGCGCTACCGCTTTAGCAAGCAGAGCATCTAGACCTGGTATTGGCTTCATTATCTGTACGCCGTTGCTTTCTTCAGCCAATCCTTTATCAACCTTTAAGAAAGGAATAACACGCTTTTTCTGCCACAAGAAGTGCGCAGTAGACATGCCTTCAATTTCTCTATCAAGGGTGTTTTCAAATAAGATTGCGCCAAGAACGCGCTCGCCGCTAAAAGGGGTGCTGGTGATAATGCGCGTACGCATTTCGTGAACTAGATTAAACATCTCTTCGTCTGAGCTGTATTCAGACTCTTCGATGCCATATAAGCGTAACGCTTTAGGTGTACTACCGCCGCTTTGATCTAACGCTGCAATAAAACCGGTTTGTGTTTTCAGTTTATCCAACATTGCCTGCTGAGCTTGTGATGCCATTGCAACACTCCTTTTGTATATTACTGCCTTAATAGACAGGTGTAGGGTTTATTGTTATACCAATTCTATTAAAGATCTGTTTGTCTCAGACACGGCACGCCGACACCTTAAGTAAACACATCTGTAATAAGATTGGTATTTATATCTGCGTACTTCACTGTTTCGCAGATGTAATCGTTTCCGATTAAATGGTCACGCTCAGAATGCTGTTACTGAGCGTGACACATAGTGGGGCAACATGTGCACTAGGCCTTAGCTTTTAGGAGCTTCTATGAGCTCTCTAGCGCTATAAAACGCTGCTTAAAAGTGCAGCGTTTAGGCTTATTTATTTTTTTCTTCTAGTACTGCTACCGCTGGTAGTGTTTTACCTTCCAAGAATTCGAGGAACGCGCCACCACCTGTTGAAATATAAGAAACCTTATCGGCAATTCCGTATTTATCAACTGCTGCTAGTGTATCACCACCACCTGCAATTGAGAATGCGTCGCTTGCTGCAATTGCTTCTGAAAGCGCTTTCGTGCCAGCACTGAACTGATCAAATTCAAATACGCCTACCGGGCCATTCCATACGATAGTACCCGCGTTTTTAATAATGTCTTCTAACGCTTTTGAAGAGTCTGGGCCGATATCAAAAATCATATCGTCATCAGCAACATCACTGACTACTTTTAGCGTCGCTTCAGTATTTTCATCAAACGCTTTGCCTACTACTACGTCAGTCGGCACTGGAATATTACCGCCATTTGCCTGTGCTTCATTCATAAGCTGCGTGGCTTGCTCGGTAAGGTCCATTTCAACTAGCGACTTACCTACATTATGCCCTTGCGCCGCAATAAAGGTATTGGCGATACCGCCACCTACAATTAACTGGTCAACTTTTTCAGCTAGTGTTTTTAGTACGGTTAGCTTGGTCGATACTTTTGAACCACCGACAATAGCAACCATTGGGCGCTTAGGGTTGTCTAGCGCTTTACCCAGTGCATCTAATTCAGCAGCAAGTAATGGGCCAGCACAGGCTTTTGGTGCAAATTTGGCAACGCCGTGGGTAGACGCTTGTGCGCGGTGAGCGGTGCCAAAGGCATCCATAACGAAAATATCGCAAAGTGCTGCGTACTGTTTCGCTAACGTTTCGTCGTCCTTCTTTTCGCCGTTATTAAAACGTACGTTTTCAAGGATAACCAGTTCGCCGTCTGCAAGCTCAACGCCATCTAGGTAGTCTTTAACAAGCTTAACCTGTACGTCTAGGGCGTCGTTAAGGTAATCAACAACAGGTTGAAGAGAAAACTCATCAGCAGGCTCGCCTTCAGTAGGGCGACCAAGGTGAGACATCACCATAACTGCTGCACCAGCGTCTAGTGCTGCTTTAATAGTAGGAATAGATGCTTTGATACGCGCATCTGAAGTTACTTTGCCGTCTTTTACCGGCACATTTAAATCTTGTCTAATTAGTACGCGCTGGCCATTTAGGGCCATATCGCTCATGCTTGGAATTGCCATCGTCTTTCCTATGTTAATTTAAATTCAGTAGAACGTGTCAAAACAAGTGAAACACGCTCAAATTAACTGTGAAAGCTGCGCGGGCTGGTGCTACCAACCCTTGGCAGCATCAATGCTTTATTTTGCGTCGAACATCACTTTAGCGGTATCGAGCATACGGTTTGCAAAACCCCATTCGTTGTCACACCACACCAGTGTTTTAACCAGCTGTTTGTGACTGACTCTCGTTTGTGTGCCATCTACAATACACGAGTGAGGGTCGTGATTGAAATCTACCGACACCAAAGGCTCTTCGGTGTAGTCCAAAATGCCCTGCAATCGCCCTGCTTTTGCATTGCGAAGTGCTTGATTCACTTGTTCAATAGTTACCTTAGACTGAAGCGTTACGCTTAAGTCCATAGCAGTAACATTGATAGTAGGTACACGTACGGCAATGGCTTCGAATTTTCCCGCAAACTTAGGCAGAATGCGCTCTATACCGGCAGCAAGTCGGGTATCAACGGGAATAATCGACTGACTTGCAGCACGGGTTCTTCGCAAATCTTCGTGATAGGCGTCGATAACTTGCTGGTCGTGCATAGACGCGTGAATGGTTGTGATCGTACCACTTTCAACACCGAACGCGGCGTCTAGCGCTTGAATAACCGGAACAATGCAGTTCGTGGTACAAGAGCCGTTGGAGACTAATTTTTGTTCACTGGTCAACGTGTCTTCGTTGGTACCAAAAATGACCGTATTGTCTAAATCTGGTGACCCGGGTGACGAGAACAGCACTTTGCCAGCGCCCGCATCTAAATGGGCTTGCCCCGATGCTCTGTCATCGAACTTTCCCGTACACTCAAGCACAATATCAATGCCTAAGTCTTCCCAGGGTAGGTCTTTAATATCGCTTATCGCGAGCAACGTAATATCGTCGCCTGCCACATTAAGCGTGTTGTTTTCTAAGGCCACATCAAAACGGAACCGCCCGTGGGCGGTATCGTATTTAAGTAAATGTGCTATGCCCTCGGGTTTAGCAATGTCGTTAATGGCCACAATTTTAAATTCGTTATTGCGCTCACTTTCATAAAGTGCGCGCAATACGTTACGACCAATACGACCAAACCCATTTATGGCAATATTTACCATAGGCTTATCTATTACCTCTTACAGAGACAGTGCAGCCTCTACTACAGCGTCAGTGGTAATGTTGAAGTGCTTGAACAGGTCGCCCGCAGGTGCAGACTCACCAAAGGTGTCCATACCTACGATAGCGCCGTTAAAGCCGACGTACTTGTACCAGCTGTCTTTAGACAAGGCTTCAACCGCTACACGTTTTACAACACTAGACGGCAGTACGCTTTCTCGGTAGTCAGCAGACTGACGGTCAAATACGTCAGTTGATGGCATAGATACTACGCGAACGGCTTTGCCCTGCTCGGTTAGTTTCGCTGCTGCTTCAACGGCAAGCTGAACTTCAGAACCGGTACCAATAAGAATAAGCTCAGGTGTACCTTCGCAATCTTTAAGTACGTAACCGCCTTTAGCAATATCTGCAACTTGTTGAGCCGTTCGTTCTTGCTGCGCTAAGCCTTGACGCGTGAAGATTAGCGTTGTTGGTCCGTCAGTGCGCTCAATGGCAGACTTCCACGACACAGCAGACTCAACCTGATCACAAGGACGCCAGTTATCAAGGTTAGGCGTAGCTCGTAGCGCAACCACCTGCTCTACCGGCTGGTGCGTTGGGCCGTCTTCACCTAGACCAATTGAATCGTGGGTGTAAACGAAAATTGCAGGCTGCTTCATTAGCGCCGCCATGCGTACCGCATTACGTGCATATTCCATAAACATTAGGAAAGTTGCACCGTATGCCTTAAAGCCACCGTGAAGGGCAATACCATTCATCATGGCAGACATACCAAATTCACGTACACCGTAATAAATGTAGTTACCTGATGCATCGTTTGCTTCAACGCCTTTACTGCCTTCCCAAATGGTTAGGTTAGAACCAGCAAGGTCGGCAGAGCCGCCTAATAGCTCAGGAAGTAACGGACCAAACGCGTTTAATGCATTTTGCGACGCTTTACGTGAAGCAATGTTTTGAGGGTTAGCTTGAAGCTCAGCGATGATAGCGTCTGCTTTGTCGCTGAAATCTGCTGGCAGTTCGCCATTTACACGGCGTTTGAATTCTGCTGCAAGCTCTGGGTATTCGGCTTCGTATGCTGCGAAAGCGTCGTTCCATGCGCTTTCCGCTTTTGAGCCTTTGTCTTTACCATCCCAGCCCGCGTAGATATCGTCTGGAATTTCGAACGCGCCGTGGCTCCAGCCAAGCTTTTCACGTGTAGCGACAATTTCATCTTCACCTAGTGGTGCACCGTGGCAAGACTCTGTACCTTCTTTATTAGGCGAGCCGAAACCAATGGTGGTTTTACAACAAATAAGTGTAGGCTGCGCCGTATTCGCTTGCGCCTTTTCAATGGCGGCTTTGACTTGCTCAGCATCGTGACCGTCAACGCCTTCGATCACTTCCCAGCCGTAGCTCTTAAAGCGTGCTGGTGTATCGTCAGTGAACCAACCTTCTACTTCACCATCAATTGAAATGCCGTTGTCATCCCAAAAAGCGATAAGCTTACCAAGGCCTAGTGTACCGGCTAGTGAACATGTCTCATGAGAAATACCTTCCATCAAACAGCCGTCGCCTAGGAATGCATAGGTGTGGTGATCAACAATAGTGTGACCGTCTTTGTTAAATTGCGCAGCAAGTACTTTTTCAGCAAGCGCCATACCTACAGCGTTGCTAATACCCTGACCTAACGGGCCAGTGGTGGTTTCAACACCGGGTGCATAACCGTACTCTGGGTGACCAGGCGTTTTAGAATGTAGCTGACGGAAGTTCTTCAGCTCTTCAATAGGCAATTCATAGCCTGAAAGGTGAAGTAGAGAGTACAACAGCATCGAGCCGTGGCCGTTTGAAAGTACAAAGCGGTCGCGGTTGGCCCAAGATGGGTTCGCAGGATTGTGTGATAAGAAATCACCCCATAGTACCTGTGCGATATCAGCCATCCCCATTGGGGCACCTGGGTGACCAGATTTAGCTTGTTGAACGGCATCCATGCTTAATGCACGGATAGCATTGGCGAGTTCACGACGAGAGGGCATGTTGTCTCCTGATTTATTTTGTATCTTTTGGTACCACGATAGTAATTGATGTGAGCATTGGGGAACATCAATTGTCTGCTCTTGCTCTACTTCTAGGCACTTTTGAATGTGAGGCTATTCTTACCCATGCCACCTTTCAGTTCAATGGATTTTCATTGCCATTATCGAAAGTAAATCCAAAAACATCAAAGAAGCTTATAAAGCCCACGGTATTGTCGATAACACTTAATGTCTTTGTCTTTGTTATACATCGAAATAACCCCAAAAATGATCGGGTTATGTCAACTATTCGTAACAAAGAGACTTTTAGACGTCTAGAAGTAAAGACTGGTATTTATAACTTGTTTTAGTACAATATACGACTATTTTGATAATTTAACGCTTACGGAGCATTTATGGCCACGCATTTATTCACATCCGAGTCAGTGTCTGAAGGACATCCGGACAAAATTGCTGATCAGATCTCAGATGCGGTTCTTGACGCTATATTAGAACAAGATCCTCGCGCTCGGGTGGCCTGCGAAACGTATGTAAAAACCGGTATGGTTTTAGTAGGTGGTGAAGTTACCACTTCTGCATGGGTAGACATTGAAGAGCTTACTCGCAAAACAGTAAAAGAAATTGGCTATACGCACTCAGACATGGGCTTTGACGCCGATTCATGTGCCGTATTAAATGCTATTGGTAAACAGTCTCCTGATATTAATCAAGGTGTCGACCGTGCAAGCCTAGAAGAACAAGGTGCGGGCGACCAAGGCCTAATGTTCGGTTACGCTAGCGATGAAACTGATGTACTTATGCCGGCACCTATCACGTACTCTCACCGCCTTGTACAAAAACAAGCGGAAGTACGTAAATCTGGCAAACTAGACTGGTTGCGTCCAGACGCAAAAAGCCAAATCACTTTTAAGTACGAAAACGACAAGCCAGTGGGCATTGACGCTATTGTACTTTCTACCCAACACTGCGATTCAGTAAGCACTGAAACGGTTCGCGAAGCGGTAATGGAAGAAATCATCAAGCCAGTACTACCAAGCGAATGGATTGATGGAAATACGCGCTTTCACATTAACCCAACAGGTCGATTCGTTATCGGTGGCCCAATGGGCGACTGTGGTCTGACAGGCCGTAAAATCATCGTAGACACTTACGGTGGTATGGCTCGCCACGGAGGTGGCGCGTTTTCTGGTAAAGATCCATCTAAAGTAGACCGCAGTGCAGCATACGCGGGTCGTTACGTTGCTAAGAACATTGTTGCAGCAGGTCTTGCAAAGCGCTGTGAAATCCAAGTGTCTTACGCCATTGGTGTTGCAGAGCCGACCTCTATCAGCATCGATACTTTTGGTACAGGTGTAGTAGATGAAAAAACATTGGTAGCATTAGTGCGTGAACATTTCGACCTGCGCCCTTACGGCCTTATCCAAATGCTTAACCTTGAGCGCCCTATATACCGCCCAACAGCTGCATACGGTCACTTTGGTCGTAACGAATTCCCATGGGAAGCAACGGATAAAGCAGAAGCACTGAAAGCTTCGGTCTAACCCAATAAGCATATAACGCTTATTGAAAACGCCGCTAGGTTGTTACGCTTTACATTGAAGCTATGCAGCCTGGCGGCGTTTTTCGTTGAAGTCTTTCAAGTTAAACAAGCTAGCCAGCTAGATTAAAAACGGTAAAGGCTATTTCCAACCTTTGTTTTTGGGTCTATGCTTAAATAACGAACACACTATTGCTTGTAGTTACTGGTTGTTTACAAGCCATGATAACAACAACTTGGGCTCTTCCATGAATATGGTTACTGGTATTTTCCTCGCCTTTGCACTGGCTGTCTCAATAACGGCCTTGCCCGCGTTCGCGGAAGTAAATAATACCAACTACAGCCCAATTCAGTTTAAGAGCAAGAAGATAGCTCGGTGGCAGCTAAACAGTATGTACCGCGTTCAATCCACGACCGAAACCTACCTTTACGATAACACTTATACCTATCCAGCGGGCTCACAAGGTATGTTTAGCGCCAGCCGGCGTTTCAACACTTGGGTGCCGCAGAAGGTTTATGCAACCTACAAAACAAATAATACCGCTTTTCAACATTATGCCGAGTGGCTTTATTTACCGCACGATGTAGGTACTTTTACGCGATTAGGTTGGCTGCTTGGCCAAAGCGAAGGATTAAACATGGCCGTAGAGCTAGAGCATAGACAAGTTGGAGAAGAAGAGAATATGGCGCTTTCTTTAGGTGTTAATTACCTGTTCTAGGAATATAACTACCTATGGCTTAGCGAAGGCCGCGACGCCAAAATTGCGCTTCCCTTACTGAAAAGGCAGCACAGAATCACTTCTGAGTGAGCGCCATTGTTTTAGCATAGGTTTGCTGAATTATCATTGCATCAGAACTCGCCCGATGACGCTTTACGTCTAGTTCAGCGGAAAGACTGTTTTTGACGTCGTGCCAATTATCCATTTGAGACTCACTCAATATATATTCGAGGGCGCGGCAAGTGAACGACATTTCAATTTGCGCAACCGAGTACAGCTTTATCAGCCAAGGGTTATCTACCACCCATCCATCACTGTATACAACCGTATTCCCCAGAAAATTATTAAGCTCAACGCATACTTTATGAGGCTCCTCACCTCGTGCTTGTAACATTTGTTGAGAGATGCCGTGAAGCGATTCTGCTTTTGTATCCCAGTGTACCCAAGAGTCAAATGGCCTCAGTAGTTTGCACCACTTTGCACCATCATAGCGCACAATGCCTATTTCTATGGGGTAACTTGCCGCCCCAAATCCACTTGCTTCCACATCTATAATTGTAGGCAATGTTGTATTTCGCACTTATACTCCAAACTACTGTTCTCCTTAATTTGTGTTAGCAAAAGAGGATATCCTTCTCACTGGCACAGGTATTTTTTAATTTTTACCGTGCTCTGCGCTCTCACATAGCCGTTCACTAAACAACCATTTAGCTTCACGCCTTTTGTTCAATAGTAGAATCGTGCCACATTGGCTTATTTCAAGAAGCTTAACTCTAGAAGAAGTATAAAGGGTGTTTCATCGAAAAACTGTACACACAATGAGCAAATTTAGACTAAAGGATAATGCGTAAATAATAAAACGCTCAGCACATTGCTATACACTTTTAAGGGTAATCAATCAGGTGGCTAATCCATGCGTGTACATCTTATTTTATCAGCGCTCCTCTGCTTTATATCCTTCTTTAATTCATGCCAAGCTAAAAGTACTCAAGAGCCGCTAATTATAGGTATTGATGCAGATCTCTCGGCAGTAGCTGTAGAGGGAGGCGTTGCTATTACTCGAGGCGTAGAGCTAGCCGTCGAGGAAATTAACGCAAATGGGGGGATACATGGTCGTACACTTAAAGTGATTACGAAAGACCATCGAGGCAATCCTGCTCGCGGTATTTACAATATTGAACAGTTTGCGCAAATGCCAAATTTACTAGCCGTCATTGGTGGAGTACACACTCCTGTGGTGCTTGCGGAAATTGATATTATACATGCTAAGAATATTCTTATGTTGGTTCCCTGGGCCGCCGGCACCCCCATAGTAGACAATGATCATTCCCCCAATAACATTTTTCGAATCTCAATACGTGACGCTGAAGCAGCGTCTGTACTGATAGACTTTGTAAAATCCAGAGAATTATCTAATGTCGCTTTGGTTCTAGAGCGAACAGGATGGGGACGTTCTAACCTTGAGTCTTTAACTAAAGCGGCACAGGATCAAGGGGTAAACATTAGCGCAACCTATTGGATTAATTGGCAACAGAAAGATTTTTCTGAAGATGCTAAGGCGATAAAAGATTCGAAGGCAGACAGTGTCATATTAGTTACCAACGTGCCTGAAGGTGTGGTTGTTGTAGATGCATTGGCTGAACAAGGCCTAAGCTCGCTTCCTGTTGTTTCTCACTGGGGTATAGCGTCAGGTCAGTTCGCATCTCAACTAGCCAACCCTATCCATCAGCACGACATATCAGTTCTTCAAACGTTTCACTTCCACCATCAGAAAAATAACAAGGCTAAACAACTGTTAGAAGCCTATTATAATAAATATGGACTTATTGATGCAGCAGCTATTGAAGGAGTCACGGGTTTAGCCCATGCATATGATTTAATTCATTTAATTGCTATCGCTGCCGATAAAGCAAATAGCATACAAGTTAACGAGTTGCGCAACGCTCTAGAATCGCTCAAAGACATCCAGGGCGCTGTTAAATACTATGAAGCTCCATTCACTAAAGAAAGGCATGATGCACTTTGGTCAAAGGATTATTTTATGACGAAGATTAATGATAAAGGCCATTTGGTAACAACGGGCAAGAAATAATGCAGCATGAACCTATGAGGCTGCGTTCTTTATTGCTTTCAAGCATGATCCCAAGGCTAGCGCTACTAATAGCAGTGCTGTCTATTACGCTAGTTGCCCTTTCCTTTCATTTCATTGTCAAGCAAAGTAATGCCCTTCAGCAGCAGTCGGTAGAAGGGCTCGAGCAAGATATTAGCTTCATCGTTAGCGATACAACGCGTCAGCTAGCTGATCTAGCGGCAAACGACATTATTATTAATTCGCTGGTTGATTTACAGCAGCGAGATAATTACCTACCTATGTTTTTTCGCTCTTTAAATCTTACCCAGGCAAAAACGGTAGAATTTGCACTGTTTGATTTTGCAGGTGAGAAAGTTATCGACAAAAACTGGAGTGCTACGCTTCCCGAGTCGTTAAGCAGTGCTTGGCGTCAGCAAACGCTTGGCTCATCAAACACCTTTTCGTCCGTATCTAAATACGGAGTAGTCATCAGCGTTCCCGTTCTGCTCAATGGCGTCTCTGAAGGTGCCCTTGTCATGTACGTCGATAGCCTTCAATCATTACTCGCGCCCTACCCTAGACTTACTAACCAGTTAGTCACAGATTCAAACGGAAACGTACTATTTAGTAGCGAGCCCTCTTTAATAGCGCCAAACTCAAGCTTTTTAGCGTTTAATCAAAGTGGCTATTCTATTAAGCAAACCAGCTGGAAGAATCTTCAGTTATACAGCGTTAAACCAACTATTACTGCATACAGAGAGGTTGCCTGGACAGGTATTGTTTTACTAGCAATGGTTGTGGGGTTCATTTTCATTATATTGCATATGGTGAGTATGACCGGAACCTTGGCCGAGCGAACCCTTTCAACGCTTTATGACGATATTAAAAATCGCCTTAACAGTGACAATACAACGTCTTTAAACAATGAATCGCAAATTGAGGCAAAAGAGTTAGCCGACATTCGAGCCGCTTTCGATAAGCTTATCTGGGACTTGACCGAGGTATCACTCTCTAACGAGCAATTTTCCAATGTATTAGAATCGATGGGCGACATGCTGGTCGTGGTCGATCAGAATCAAGAAATCCTCATTTCAAATAAACGCTTCGACATTTTTTGCGATGACCAATACGGTGAAAAGAACGCAATATTAAAGCTGATAGTACGGAAGTTATCAGCAAAGCAGAGCGATGAGCTGACGCACTTTTCAGTTAATTCGGGCAAAGAACGTTATATTCGTTGGACAAAAGCATCCCTTGCTGACGCAAATGGCAATATTCGTGGTGATATATATGTAGGAAGTGACGTTACCGAGCAGCGTGCATTAGAAAGCCACGTAAACGTGCTTACCCATGCCATGGATGAAGCGACTGTTTCAATTATTATTTCTGACGTTAAACGGGTCGGACAGCCAATTATTTATGTAAATAGTGCGTTTGAAGAATTAACTGGCTACAAACGAAGTGAAATGATCGGGCACAACTGTCGCTCTATGCAAGGTGACGAAACCAGTAAGCAAACCGTTGAGCAAATACGAAAAGCCGTTGCGACACGTGAGCCTATAGAAACTACACTACTTAACTACAGAAAAGACGGCAGCGCGTTTTATAACCGATTAAATTTGACCCCAGTCAAAACCAATGGCGAAGTGACGCATTACATCGGTTTTCAACAAGATGTTACGCAGCAGCGACAAACTGAGCAATACCTTCAAGAAGCGAGAGACAAAGCCGAGGAGTCTGCTCGACTAAAATCCAGCTTCTTAGCAAGTATGAGCCACGAAATACGCACGCCTATACACGGCATATCTGGTGTTTTGCAGCTAATGGCGAACTCTGAACTTACTGAAGAGCAGAAGCATTACCTTTCACTCGCTAAGTTTAGTATTCAAGGCCTTTTACATATCGTAAATGACATTTTAGACTTTTCTAAAATTGAAGCAGGGCAGCTACAAATCGAAGATAATCCTTTCGATATTTTGGAGTCCCTTGAGAATCTTCAAAGTCAGTACGCCATCATGTGCCAAGAAAAAGGCCTTGAGCTACATTTCCACTTTGATTTACAGGGGTTCCACGTTGTACAAGGTGATGACGTGCGTTTCAGGCAAATTTTGTCGAACTTGTTGGGCAACGCCGTCAAGTTTACTGACACTGGATACATTGAAGTAACTACTAGTATTAAACAAGACGCAGACGACAGCCTTACACTTTTATGTAGCGTAAAAGACACGGGAATAGGTATTGCGCAAGATAAGCAAAGCACTATTTTCGATGTCTTCACGCAAGAAGATCTATCAACTACCCGCAAGTTCGGCGGAACCGGTCTAGGTTTATCAATTAGCAAGCAACTTTGTGAACTTATGGGTGGCAACATAAAACTTGAAAGTGTAAAAGGTCACGGGAGTACGTTCTCTTTCACTATTTCTCTTGAGCCTGCAGATGAGACTTTGCTAGTCCCTGTGCACCACGCGTCCTCGTTAAAACGAGAAAAAGGTAAAAAGCGTAAAGTACTTATTGTTGAAGACAACGATATCAATCAGATAATCGTGAAACAGCACCTAAGCAACCATACTACCCTTAGCGCCAAGTCTGGCTTAGAAGCATTAGAGGCACTGAATAAAATGAAGGTGACCTTTGATGTCATCTTGATGGATTGTCAAATGCCAGAAATGGATGGTTTTGAAGCAACTAAGCGCATTAGAAACGGGGAAGCTGGAGAGCGTTACCTAAACGTTCCGATAATCGCTCTGACCGCAAATGCAATGAAAGGTGATAAAGAACGCTGTGTTGAAGCGGGAATGGACGATTATTTAAGTAAGCCCTTCGATGCTGAAGACCTTATCGATAAAGTCGATCACTGGGCAAGTACTGAAAGGAATAGTGAATTGATATAAATAAGGCTATGCCGCTGCTTTTCTGCCATAGCGCTTTAGTGCAAAAGGAAATTTAATCGACTGGATTAAAAGGCAAAGACACACTAGCGTCATGCCAACCCACCCCACCGGCTTGAACACTTCACCAATAAGGAAGATAGCGAAAAGTGTCGCAACCAATGGTTCTATTAGTGTGATAAGCGTGGCTTTACTGGCTTCAGTAGTGCGAAGACCATAGCCAAACAGCAAGTATCCAAGAAACATTGGCACTACGGCCATATAAAGTGAAACACTCGTGTGAATAGCGTTAGCAAACAGGTTATGACCGGTAAACCAAAGAGAGGGCAATAAGACTAGCGCAGCACAGCCGAATAACCCGGCCATAGCAGATTTTGAGTTTGCACCAGTGTCAATGTGTTGCTTTGCAGCCCATGAATACCCCGCGTAAGTTAAACCAGCAATTAACCCCAAAGTAACGCCGAATATCTGTTTATTATTAGACGCTGATAGCTCCAACGCCCCCTCAGCTTTGCCTATAGCTAACAGGCCAATTCCCAATGCGCCGAATATAAAACTTATAAACCATTTTAAGGATACGGGCCTTTTACTTAGAAAATACTCTAGAAGCGCCGCGAATAAAGGTGCACTAGCAATAGATACTACAGTACCTATTGCTACACCCGATAAGCGCATAGCGCTGTAAAAAGCGAGCGGATAAATTGCAACGCAAGCACTACCAAATAAAAAGGTGAGTGGTTTAGCCAATAGAACTCGTGCATCTTCTATTAACGATTTTCTAGCATTTAAGCAAAGCAGTACACCACCTATCCCCATGGCAAACGCACCAATGGCCAGTGGGCTGATTTGGGGCGCAAACTGTGCTGCAGTACCTGTTGTCCCCCACAGAAAACTGGCAACAACAATTGCTAGCATACCTTTTAGTAATTCATTGGCTCTTACTGGCTTTTCCATTGCACTTCTCTCGTATGACTTTCGTTTTTGCTCTTCGGTTTGGGTAAGGGTTTTGCCCTTTGACTATCTTTTCATCAGCCGTTTGCTAGAACTAAGATATTTTTATGTAAAAGCTAAACCTCATCTAAGCGGGATCATACCTAGATTATTTGCGATGTAATTAGCCTAATAGACACTTATTTTGACCTTTTAGACGCATTTTCAACGCCAAAAAGACAATTAACAAAAAAGAAACATAATGAAATGCAAAACACCTTACACTACTAAAGTAGAAATATTTATCTCCCAACATATAGAAAAAGCCAACATTTTTTGCCACATTACACCCTTGCCTAATAACAAAATAGAAACAACCACCTTGGATGGACTTATGTTTAAAATAAAAAAACCGTCGTTTAGACGAAGCACGCTTAGCGTTGCAGTAATGGGACTGCTTAGCTCTGGTGCAATTGCACAGGACACACAACAAGCGGATGATGATGACTTTGAGCAAATTATAGTAACGGCAACAAAGCGCGCTGAATCCATTGAAGACATTCCTTTTTCAATTAATGCACAAACCCAGCGAGACTTTGAGCGCAGCGGCGCTGGTAATTTGGAAGACGTCGCTAGAAACGTAGCGAGCGTCTCTATTCAAAATTTGGGACCGGGGCAAAGTCAGGTTTCAATGCGTGGTGTATCGGCAGGGCAAATAGTACGAGACCAACCTGGCGTTAAAGAGCAAGTTGGTGTCTATCTTGATGAAAGCGTTATTTCATTATCTCTGTTTACCCCAGACCTCGATCTTTTTGATCTTAACCGCATAGAAACCCTACGTGGGCCGCAGGGTACACTTTTCGGCTCGGGCTCTATCGGCGGGACTCTTCGTTACATTACCAACCAGCCTGAATTAGACACATTTGAAGGTAAGTTTGAAGCTAACCTTAACAGTGTGACAGACGGCGGTGTTGGCGGTCATGTAAAAGGTATGGTCAACGTACCAATCTCAGATACAGTTGCTATGCGTGCAGTGGTATATCGCACCGATTATGCGGGGTTTATTGATGCCCTTGGTGAGAACGGCGCGTTTAGGGAGGACGTTAATGACGGTGACAGAACTGGCGGACGTGTAGCGTTTGTTATCGCACCTAATGATAAACTCACCATAACGCCACGACTTATTTACCAAGAGCTCGAGATGAACGGGTTTAACAGGGAAGAAGTCTACAACGTGTTTGCAAACCCTTACACTACGACACGCCCTGCTATTCAATTGGGTGAGCGCGAACAGTATCTTTTGCTTGAGGAAGGGTTTACTGATGAAACCTTGATAGCTGATATAACCGCTGAATATCAAGCTGATGTTGCCGACTTTACCTTTGTTTATAGCTATACCGACCGAGATATACTGGTTAGCCGTGATGCCAGCGCACTCTCCGGTTCGGTGAGTATCGACTTAGGTTTCCCGGATGAAGCCGTATTATTACCGTCGAACTTATTGGATAGAACCGAAGTAGAGCAAGACACCTTTGAGCTTCGCGCCGCGTCTAATGACGATGGTGCACTAGACTGGTTAGTTGGCGCTTTCTACTCTTCAACTGAACGCGTTTACGATCAGTCACTTCCTACCCCCGGCTATGATGCGTTTACAGATGCTACATTAGGTGAAGGAACGTCGGCAGCGGTTTCCAATGGCTTTGAGGCCGATTCGCCGTACAACGCCTACTTGCCTTATGACCTAAAGCAGCTTGCTGTGTTTGGTGAAGTGAACTATCAAGTTAACGATGACTTCAAAATGACCGTGGGCTCTCGCTTTTACGATTATGAAGAAGAGCGCCAATTTATTTCCGGCGGCTTGTTTGCCAACGGCGACAACCAAACTGATTCGACAGAGTCAGACGGCTTCACATCACGCGTAATTGGTCAGTATAGCCTGAATGAAAACGTGAATTTAAATGCCCAAGTATCGCAAGGCTTTAGACTTGGTGGTGTAAATGACCCGCTAAATAGAAGCTTGTGTACCGACCAAGACGAAGCCATCTTTGGTTCATTCCAAGACTATGACGATGAAAAACTCACTAACTATGAGATAGGCATGAAGTCGTCAGGACGGGGCTGGACAGCAAACGTGTCAGCTTTCTACAACGACATTGAAGACCTTCAAGTTACCTTAGATGCGGGTTCTTGTTCTTCACGGGTGTCATTTAACGTACCTGAAGCCCATACCCAAGGTATTGAATTTGAACTTACACGTCAGTTTACCGACCAGCTATTTTTCTCATTAACCGGAAGCATTATCGAAGCTGAGTTCGATTCAACGGTTGTTGACGGCGATGGTGCGGTGCTAGGTGGCGTTGAAGATGGCAACCGTTTGGCCTCAGTACCTGAAGAAAGCTTCGCTATCGCATTTACCTATGATTTAGCGCAGCCTTTATTCTCGTCAAACAGCACCTACTTCCAAGGCTCTTATCAATACGTGGGCGACCGCATTACACAACCTAGTGATCAAGTTGCTGGCGCAGGCACCTTCACATCAGGGCTTGCCTTTGGTGGTGCAACCGGTACAGAAACAACAGAGTTAGATTTGTTGCTAGACGACTACGGTACAATGAATATGAGCTTTGGTCTTACCTACGATGACTACGAAATCTTGCTATATGCCAACAACCTGTTTGATGAAAACGCACAGCTTTCGTTTGATAGAGAACGCGGTGGACGTGCTCGACTTGGGTTTACGGTGAACCAGCCTCGCACAGTAGGCGCAACGTTCCGCTACTTCTTCCAGTAACGCGCGATAAATGTCTCTGCCTGAGGGTTAACTTTCAGGTAGAGGCTTCACCTGATTAAGAAAAATGCCTCACCTAAAAGAGCTTTTGAAAAGTCATTTTGGAAAAGAGTGGAGTTGGCCGTAAGCCGTCTAAGTTATATATGTGCGTAGAAAATAGCAGTTGCAGTTAACGTGTAGAATAAAAAGTGTGTTATAGCTTGTGTGCACTTACAATTTGTAGCTTTTCAACCCAACATTGTATTGTCTACGGTAGATGGTAGTGTTATTACTTAAGTCAAAGTTGAATTCAATTTAGGAAAACCTAGGCTTCGAATATAAGGAAATAATTAAGTGTTAAGTTTCTTGAATGATAAAAGAGACAAAATATTTCTAAGTGCAGCTCAAGAGCGTGTTAATTGGATTTGCGATAGCCTTTATCCTGATTTGGATTTCCAGACCGCTGAAAAGACATGTTCAAACACATATAGATATTTGGCTGGGATCCAAACAGAAAAACTCCCCCTAGACGATATCACACACTCAGTTATTAGCTGGGCTAAAACAGATAAATTTTTAAAAGATCAGTTTTATTTATTTTGGCTTTCGAAAGCCAATAGAAGCAAGTCTGAATCCACAAGAGAATATTTAATAAAATATTCATTAAAATACAAAACAGAAGAAAACCTTTATTATACGGACTTAAAATCAAAGCGGAAAGAGTCACGCAATCATTTCAAATCAATGTTAAAATCACGTCTTGCTAAAGATAAAGAAAAGATAAAAAATGAAAAGGCGGCGATAATTTCTAATAGCTTATCTGAATTCAAATTCAATATACAAAGTATGATAAGCTTATTCACAGTCCTTCTTGTTATTGGCGGCTATTACTTCCACACGCGAACTTTTGATTATTTAGGGCTACCACCAGATGGAATTTTAACAATTTCAGATTATTTATATGGAAACCTCACCACTATTTCCTATGCTTTTCTCTGGTCATTACTTCCCGCAACCATGATGATATGGGGTGTGGGCGATTCAATAGAGCGCAGTATAACTAACACACACCGAAATGATAAAAGTGATAAAGTAGTTTCTTTCGTTTGTGTGGTTATAATTCTAGCCAATGTCACTGCTTTTCTTATGTTTCTTGAAGATACTAAGCGAGGAAATTCACAATTTGAAAATATTCTCATGCTTAATGTGATGGCAGTGCTTCTTTCACTACTAGGAAAAATTCCTTTTCACTATTTCAGAACACCAATTAAACCAATTATATTGACCCTTGTTTTCGTCTGCTATTTTTTTCAGATACACACAAAATCTGAAGAGAAGATTCAAAACTTGAAAAGCGATAACTACGAGCACGAATATACCATAAAGGTAGATAATCAAACATCAATAGAAAATACGAAGATTGTAAGTATAGGCGAAAAATATACTGTATTAATTGACAACAATAAAAACGGAAAAATCATACCGACAACCAATATTAAAAGTATAGAAAAAAACACGAAGTTTCGTAGAGACCCAGATTTTTTTGACCTTATATTTAAAATATTTTACAGCCTATAAATAAAATTGATCTTGAGGAGAAAAACGTCGTTAAATACATAAGGATAGATAGACACCATTTTTTTACATGGATTAGCCATCATTTGATCGGACAGGCCTGATAACAACATGGTATCTATTCTGACAGCATCTGACATATCTTTGGGACGCAAGGACAAACGCTGTGATATCAAGAGGAAAAAGCCTGAAGGGCTCAGTAAAAGCTGTTTTAGAATTCATAGAGAAGTTTATTGCTGTCAAAGATGAAAAATCTATGTCGTTATCTTCTATGGAAGTAATCACATACTATGCAATCCTGGAAAAGACAGTAGACTTTGACCTATCAATATCCGACTATGAAAAGAGCGATATTGTTCGACAAGCGATTTACGACTCTATTAAAGATGGGGGCTTGAACGAAAAATCTTTTTTTAAAAATTTCAATAGACGTCACTTAGAAGTTTTAAATTCAGTTATTCTTTCATTCAGGGTTATTACGCAGCTATCTATCGATTCACAGTTATTGCCAAATGGGCTTAATTTTACTCTAAATGGAGTTAGAATTAAGTTGATGCGCTCACTTCCAAAAGCTTATCAAAAGTCTAGAAAAATAGAAGAAGATAATATAGGTAATTATCACGGAAAGGCTTCTACACCTCATGATGTCTACTGTGTAAGTTATGTGTCAGCCCGCTCACCTCAAGAAGCATATCACAAAGCTTTTCATCAAATTGAAATAGTAAGGGCAGCGTTAAACTTCTCTTACAGTCTCAAGAGGAAACACCTCATTAAATCCTATGGGCCTGAAAACTATGTATTTTCAGGACCAACACATACAGTTCACTCTAAAGATGGTGAAGCTTTTTCAGACCTAACTCACTATGAACCTGAATACACGAGGAGCAATAGAAAAATTACTAATTTGCCCAACGCGAACTTATTTACTAAAAATTGTCTCCATATCGTAAACCGAGTGAAGACTCTTAAAATTGGGAAGTGGGTGGGTCATGGACTAACAATGTATGTTGAAGCTTTGGACATTGCTAACCCGAAACTCTCGTTTACAATGCTCTGGAGCGTATTGGAATATTTCACCGTCACTGACTCCAATTACTCTGATACAGTAAAAAAAGCATCTTCAATTTGGAACGATCACGAATTAGTTAAGAGCTTATTGCTTGTATTAAGAGAATCAAGGAATGATTTTGTGCATAAAGGGGTAACGTCGAAGACAAGTGCAGATTACTTAGAAATCTTAAGAGGGATTCTAGATGAACTTATTTTGTTTACGATTAATATCCCTAAAGAATTAGACGATTTGGCTGCTCTTGAAGAATATTTAAATCTCCCTCGCTCGAATGCCGAACTTAACGCTAAATTGTTAGAAACGAAAAAGCAGGCTTCGCTGATACAACTAAAACTAAAAACCTCGTAGTTTGATAGATCTTTGTCTAAGCCTCTCAGTCTCCCTTAATCAAGTGATTCTTTTTGCATACGCTCTCTACTCCCCTGCGATTTTATATTACCTAAAATCGTACTCTCTAGTTCAAATGCTTCAACTCGACAACTAGTACGAGGCGACCTACAAACAGTTAGGTAATTTGTGGCGTAAATTAAAATGATAAGTCTTTCCACGCTGTATAGTGTGTGGAACTGATAAGTGTGACATGATGTGTGACGCCTCTGCGACAATGAGGCTTAGAGCATTCTATACTTACCAGCAAAGCACTAATAAACATAGATTTTCGAATTAGAGTGGAGTTGGCCGTAAGCCGGGTTCTGTCGTGGGCAACCATTCCTCTAGATCAGCAATCGCTCACTGATTCAAGCAACCTACCCGATCCCCATGCGGGCCACACGTTAAGGGATCCTATTTGGTCTTGCTCCGGGTGGAGTTTACCTTGCCACACTCTGTTACCAGAGGTGCGGTGCGCTCTTACCGCACCCTTTCAGCCTTACCGGCATGTAAACATGCTTAGGCGGTCTTCTCTCTGCTGCACTTGTCGTCGGCTCACGCCGCCCAGACGTTATCTGGCACCCTGCCCTTTGGAGCCCGGACTTTCCTCCCCTTTCTTACGAAAGCGGCGATTGCCTGGCCAACTCCGCGGCGCATTCTACATGAAGTGCCCTACAATAGCACCCTATTCCTGCTCGTTATAAAAGCATTGTTCAACGGCGTTTTTATCTAGCAGTTTAGTGATAATAAATATTTGATCACCCGATTCTATTTTGGTGCTGCCTTTAGGTATAAGAGTTTGTTCACCACGGGCAATCATCGCCACTACCGTATTGTCAGGAAGCGATATTT
Source organism: Alteromonas macleodii (assembly GCF_903772925.1). Lineage (NCBI taxonomy): Bacteria > Pseudomonadati > Pseudomonadota > Gammaproteobacteria > Alteromonadales > Alteromonadaceae > Alteromonas > Alteromonas fortis. The sequence goes on along the minus strand of NZ_LR812090.1, from coordinate 837,405 downwards.
CACTGATGGTTTTGTTCAAAGCCGGCGATAACTTAGATACTTCTATCTCTATAAGTTCGCGCTTACTTTTGGCAACTTTAACAATTTCTAGCGTACTCGATTCCTTTACTTCATCATTTAGCACTAAACCTAACTTGCGCGCTGCGAAAGGTAAGGTTGAGCCCTGCAACAAGGCGGAGATAAGCACAATAAAGAACACCACATTGAAAATAAGCTCAGCGTAAGGCATACCAAATATCAGCGGGAAAATAGCTAAAATAATTGGCACCGAACCTCGCAAACCCACCCATGATATAAGGAGCGATGCTTTAAACGAGAACTTCGAGAGCAGCAAAATAGGCATAACCACCAGCGGGCGCGCAACAAAGATAAGCACAAACGCAATAAGTAAGCCTTCCTTCCAGTTTACGAAAAGCTCGGTGGGTGTAACGAGCAAGCCGAGGATAACGAACATGGCAATTTGCCCCAACCAAGCCAACCCGTCGAGAAACACAAAGGTATTACGCTGATATGCAAAGCGGCTGTTCCCCACGATGACGCCCGTAATAAAAGTAGCCAAGAATCCACTGCCATTTAAGTTTGCTGCTAAACCAAAAGACAATACCCCAAATAACATCACAAATACCGGGTACAAGCCTATGGCCATTAAAGTTACACGCCTAAAAAGCCACACAGCAATACCGCCTATTGCAAGGCCAACTGCTGCGCCAACGCCCATTTGGCTAGCAAATAAAGAGAGCAAATCCAAGGGTTTAGTCGTGCTATCTTGAATAAGCGTAATAAGGCCAATAGTGAGGAATATGGCCATAGGATCGTTCGACGCACTTTCAAGCTCTAGCGTCGACTTTATCTTAGCGGGAATGCGTATACCTGCATTGCGCAAAACCGAAAATACCGCCGCAGCATCGGTTGACCCCACAATAGCGCCAAGCAATAAACCTTTATAAAGCGGTAAATCAAGGATAATCATGGCCGCCACACCGGTAAGCACCGCTGTCCCCACAACGCCAAAGGTGGCGAGCAAAGCCGCTGGCTTCCATGCTTGAAGTATGGACTTTTTAGATGTTTGCAGTCCGCCATCAAATAGAATAAGGATGAGAGCAAATGTACCTATCGCATGGGCGGCATCGGCATTATCAAAGAAAATTCGGCCAATCCCATCTTCACCAGCCAGCATACCAACGCCAAGGAATAGCACCAATACAGGTACGCCAAAGCGCGGAGACAGCTTACTGGCCAGCACACCTAAAATGGCCAGCACTGCGCTAAGTAAAATAATGTGATCAACTGCAAACATTATACGTTCCTTATTGCCACTGATGCATGCTTACGCAAAACTGGAAGTACGCATCAAGGGTTCCTGTTAATACTGCTACCTTACCGCGTTTTCTTACCAAAGTATTGAGGTACAAAAACGCGGCAGGGTAATAAAGTTAAGGAACTCGTGTCGCCTAAGGGATGTGCGACAACGAAGCCTTAATTTCTTCGGCAGTGGGCTTTAACTGTGCTTTGCCCTGTTTCTCCCTTCTACTGCCCAATAGGTACAATAATGTAGAGGTTATAAACAAGGTCGAAGACGTGCCAATTACCACAGCAAAAACCATAGGCACTGCAAAACTTTCTACTGCGTCACCACCAAATAAAGCCATTGGAAGCAGCGCTAACAGCGTGGTGACGGACGTAAATACCGTTCGACTTAATGTGCTATTCACCGCTTCGTTGATGGTGTTTGCTAAAGGTTTGGTTGGGTCTAAACGTAAGAGTTCGCGGATACGATCAAGCACCACTACTTTATCGTTTATTGAATAACCAATAAGCGCCAATAACGCTGCCACTGCGGTTAAGTTAAACTCGATACCGGTTAACGCGAAAAAGCCTATGGTTTTGGTTAAATCCAGTAACACGGTAAGCAGTGCTGCCGTCGCGAAATGCGCTTCAAAACGCGCCCATAAGTAAACCAACATGCCACCACCGGCTATAAGCAGCGCAAGAATAGATAGCTCCGCGAAACCTCCGCTGACTTTCGGTCCAACCATATCAACTTTATCAAAACTTACCTGGTCGTCAGCCTGTGAAATCGCACGTTTTAGTGCGTCAGTCTGCTTTGCATTGCTAATATCAAGCTCCTCATTGCTATCGAGAACAGGAGCGCGCAATAAATAGTGATGCTCACTGCCATATTCTTGAATGGCTACCTGATCAAAGCCATTACTTTCAATGACATCTCGTAACTCATCAGTCGAGAGCGTTGGCGCGGTCAGCTCAATCATGGTGCCCCCGGTAAAGTCGACACCATAATGTAAACCTGGTTTGGCAAATAATCCGATTGAGAGCACAGTTAGTACTACCGAAATAGTTAATGCAACTTTGCGTTTAGCCAGAAAATTAATACCGCTTAGCTTATCGCTCAAGCGCAGTAGCGGTGATGAGAAGCGTAGTGGCAGGCGCTGCTGCGCGCGATCTTGCGTATTTTTTTGCTTCGACTTAACCACTCTAAGCATAAGCATTTTAGTTAAGGCAACCGCAGTAAATACTGAAGATACAAGCCCAAGGGCAATGGTGATAGCAAACCCTTTGATAGGCCCACTACCAAACATAAACAGCAAGCTCACCGCTATAAGCGTAGTGAAGTTTGAATCTACTATTGTTGCGAATGCTTTTTCAAAGCCCACTTCGATTGCACTGGCTGCAGGGCGGCCTTTTTTACTTTCCTCACGTATACGTTCATTAATTAAAATGTTTGCATCTACCGCCATGCCCATAGTCAGAATCAAGCCTGCAATGCCAGGTAATGTGAGTGTTGCGCCAAATAAGGTTAACGCACCAAACACCAATGCCATGTTGATGCACAGAGCAAAGCTTGCAATAGCCCCCCATCTGCCATAAATCGCTACCATAAATGCTAAAACTAGCAACGCACCTGCTATACCGCTTTCTACACCGGTTTGAATAGCGTCGCTACCTAAATCAGGCCCAACCGTACGTTCTTCTATAATATCAAGGGGCACAGGTAACGCACCGGTGCGAAGCATTAATGCGGTATTACCTGCCTCGGGCAACGTAAAGTTACCGGTAATTTCTCCTCGTCCGCCTGGGATCACGCTGTTAATAACCGGGGCGGTTACCACTTTGTCGTCAAGAACAATAGCGAGCACGCGGCCAATATTGTCGCGGGTCATAGTGGCAAACTGCTTAGCACCGGCACTGTCTAAACGAAAGGTCACTACAGGCTGACCGGTTTCGCTACTTAAAACACCGGCCGCGTCAGTGATATGTTCGCCTTCTAGCGCCACTTTTTGTTCCAAGCGATAGGAATTACCCGCCCCATCCTGCTTGCTCATTACTTGTTCTGAGCGGCTGTTTGCAGCCCAATGAAAGGTCATTTGTGCTGTAGTACCCAGTAGCTTTTTAACCTGGGTGGGGTCGGACATACCTGGCATCTGAACTAAAATCGCGTCTTTACCCTGCAAGGTAACACTGGGCTCGGTAAGCCCGGTTTCGTTCAAACGCTTCCGAACTACCTCAACACTTCGGCTTAACGTATCTTTAACCAATTGCTCTGAATAGAGTTCGTTTAGTGTAAGAGTGACGGTGTTTTGCTTTATTGCAACATCAAGTGCACTTGCTCCGTTCGGTTGAGCGGAAACTTGATAAGCAACATCTTTAACCTTTCTAGCATCGTCGACATTGCGCAAGGTAAATACAACGCTTCCAGCATTATCTTCACTACTCGTCTTTGAAGAAAGCGAGTGAGATGTTCTGGTATAGCGTACGTTTTGAGTACGTAATTCGCTAAGTACATCGCTGGAAAAACTGCTCAGTTGCTTCTTGAACAATGCGTCGGTGTCTGCTGCTAAGAGCAGATGCGAACCACCCTGTAAATCTAAGCCTAATGAGAGCGTGCTAGTAGTGTACCAAGTGGGTAACTGCTGTTTAACTGATTGTGGCAATATATTGGGCGCAGCGCTCAGTAAACCGAGTATAACGATGAGCACATACACAAAGCCACGAAATGAAAATCGTGTCATTTTAAATCCTGAATAATTAAGTTTTAAAACGCTTGAATGAGAAGCAAAGAAGCTTTGCTTTCACGTTAGCGCGTGTAAAGGGGTTAACTCAGGATGGTAGGTGGACCTCTAGGGCTCGCTTTTACCCACGTTTTATCAGTAAAGAAAGGGCCTGCTGATGGCACCTTGGTGGATGACGCTTTGTAGAAGGCAAAGTTTAGCGATGCCGATATTAAACCTGGCGGCTCTGCGTCGGTAAGCTTTTCGCCTTTATCATCGGTTAGTTTAGTTGTGCTAAACCTAAGAGAGTAGCTTTGCGTGCTGTGAACAAACTTGGCCAGTGGAGACTGCGACGTAACTTCAGCATTATTCGCTACATCAGGTGTCTGAAAACCCGTACTAACAATTAGATACGACAATACCCACGCCACAAGAAACGGCGTAAATGAAGAAGGGCTATAGCGTTTTATAAAAGCGCGCACGATATTTAGGCTGGTTTTATTAATAATACTATTTCAGTCAAGCGAGTGAGATGGGGGCGGACAGATTATTTTCAACGCTAGTTTGCACGAGTCTTAAAAATAAAAGAGCGCCGTTAAAGGCGCTCTTTCACATTTCATACTTAAAACAGCTGGCTGTTCTATAAGAGGGTTAAACCACTGCAATTACGTCATCTTTTGGCAATCGGGCCTTAGGTAGGCCGTGGTTCCAGTCTTGCTCGGTATCAGGGTAGCCCATAGCCAATGCCACTTCACAAACGTGGCCGTCTAGTTCGTCTTTGAATAGTTCGCCAAGCAAATCAGGATCCACACCTTCCATCGGTGTAGAGGCGATACCCAAACGAGCCAACGTGTGCATTGCATTTCCAAGTGCAAGATAAACCTGCGCTTTAGTCCATGCTGCGTTGTTACCATTTTCATCGGTATTCGCTTCAGCGAAGGCATAAGCACCCATAAAGTTTTCACGCATATCTTCAGGTAAATGACCAGAAGCGACTTCTGCATCTACACGTTTAACAAACTTTTCTTTAGTGAATTTAGGGTCGTAAGCAAACAAAATAGTATGCGACGCTTCTTTCGCGTGAAGCTGGTTAAACTGATGCTTATTTTCAAAGCTATCGTGTAGACGCTGTTTCGCTTCGTCGCTTTCTACTACAACAAACTTCCAAGGCTGAGAGTTGATAGAAGACGCTGATAGACGCAAAGCTTCAAGAATGGTAGCAAGGTCGTCAGCTGAAATGCGTTTGTTAGCATCGTACTTCTTAACTGTATAACGCTTGTTTAAATCTTCGATAATTGGATGAGACACAACTAACTCCTCAATATATAAATGGGAACAATCTAAAAGTTGTGCGTATGGTATTGATTCACCTTTTCAATGATAAGCCCTCTAATAGCTGAATCAGTTTCAAAATATTTTTGAAACTGTGATGAATCCTTACAAGTTAGGGCTTATTTCTGCTTATTTTCCAAACACACAAAAATTAGAAATACCTAATATCAATCAATAACTAAGCGACAAGGTGATAATCTGTAAGAATAATTGAATAGGTTAGTGAGGTAGTCTATCTTTTACGAAGAACGGCAATATATTGGTAGCAGGCTAACCTAGGTTAAACGCCAAAAAAGTAAAAACCTTTTACTGGATGGATATAAATAGTATTTTGGAGAACCAAATTCAAACTCATGACTCAACGACGGGTCAGCAAGAAATGGTCGCCGTCCGATTTCGCAGGCGCTATCGATTATGCCAAGTCTTAACCATCATTGGAGTGCTGTTTCTTCTAGCCTTAGGCAGCATTAATCTAATTAGTAACGCACGCTTTCTAGGTATCTTACTATTAGGCTGTGCGTTTGTCGGTTTGATTAACCTGTACATTCTAAAACGCTCCGGTAATGTAGAGCGCGCTGCCACCGTGCTTAGCGGTATTTTGTGTTTTCTTTCTATTTCATTGCTTATCACTGGCGGAAAAGACAATACGGGTATGCTGTGGATTTACCCAATTATGGCTATTAACCTTTTTATTAATCGCTTTTGGCCTGCGGTTGTCATCTTTTCCTTTTTCACAATTGCTAGCCTGCTTTTGCTATTTACGCCGCTGTCTTTTTTACTAATGACTAGCTACTCGTTAGTCGAGGCAATACGTTTTGTTCTTACCATGCTGGCACTGAACGTTATTTGCTTAGCTGCGCTCTATTCAGAAGAACAGGCCTATCGCACCATCATTCAACTTCATGCTGACGATGTCCGCCAAATGGCGTTTTTCGACACATTGACAGGCCTCCCTAATCGCTGGAATTTTAAAAACAATCTTCAGCGTTTGATCAGTCGTGCTAAAAAAGACAAGAATCGCATAGGGCTACTTTATATCGACCTTGATAATTTTAAACAGGTAAATGACCAGTTTGGTCATGAGGCTGGAGACCGCTTACTACTCGAATTTAGTGAACGGCTATGGGAAGTCATTCGACCTAGCGACCAATTATTTAAGCCAAATAAAGATAGTCTGGCCAGGCTAGCGGGGGACGAATTCGTCGTAATTTTACCTGATATGAAAAAACCGCAAGATGCCAGCAAAGCCGCAGAACGCATTTTACGCGTGTTTGACAATGGGTTTGATGTTGACGGCGTTTCTCATAACGTATACGCCAGTATAGGTATAGCTGTTTACCCTGATGATGCAGTCGAACCAGCAACATTGCTGCAACATGCTGATGCGGCGATGTATGATGCGAAAAATAACGGTCGTAACTGCTACAGGTTCTTCACTAAGGATATAGCAATGGCGTTGCAGCAACGCCAAAAAATAGAAAAAGGGCTGAGAATGGCTCTCAGTGAAAGTCAATTTTCACTGGTATACATGCCAATATTTGATTGCAAAGATAACGCTATTGTCGCAGTGGAAGCGTTGCTTAGGTGCCAAAACGAAGAATTAAAGGGTATTGGACCTGACGACTTTATTCCCGTTGCAGAATCTACCGGTCTTATTAAAGAAATCGATTTGTGGGTCATTGATAATGCGTTAAATGCGCTAACGCAATTACAAAGCTCTTGCGCCTTCGAAGGGAAGATGTGTATTAACGTATCTGGTGTAGAACTCAATAACGAAAATTTTCCTTCTCAAGTTAAAGCGCTTTTAATGAAAAACAATGTTTCACCTGAACGCGTTGAATTAGAGATAACAGAAACAGCGTTTGTTGCTGGTGACATGACCTGCCTAGAAACGCTTAAAGCATTAAACGAGCTAGGCGTTTCTTTAGCGCTTGATGACTTTGGAACAGGCTATACAGCTTTCAGCCAGCTAATTCACTACCCCGCCAATTGCTTGAAGATAGATCGCTCCTTCGTTAACGATCTTTTCTCTGCTTCTAAGTCGCGTAGTAAAATGGTCATGATTATTCAAAATCTTGCCAAACTCTACGGTCTTCGCGTAATAGCGGAAGGTGTAGAGACAGAAGCACAGCTCGCTTACTTAAAGAGCCTTGGGTGCGATTGGGCGCAAGGTTATTATCTTTCTTGTCCACTACCGTGGCATGAACTGCTAAATCAGATTACTGTAAACGTAAAAGAACGCGAATAACGCTATGATAATCCAATTCTACCACCGCAATAACACTATTAGGCTCAATAAATGATAAAGCGCTTGTTACTTCCCTTACTTTTTTTATCGCCGTTAGTAAACGCGGATAGCGGCTCTCGCTTAATAGCCTCAGGCGGAATTACCGGCTTTGAAGGTACCGCAGGTGGCGGCATAACACCTTGGGCATTTATTGGCGGTTACACGAGTAAAGAAGAAATTAGCTATTCTGCCAATGTTCAATACTTAAGCCTTAGCGATTACTCACTCACTACTGCTGGAGCTGGCATAAGTCTTTTTGACCGCGTTGAAATTAGCATACAGCGCCAGCGCTTAGATATTTCAGCCGGGTTAACCAGCAATGTTTTTGCGCTACTAACAGAAGGTGCGGTGACCAATGCTAACAGTACAACTATCGAGCAAGATATTGTGGGGGCAAAGGTTAAATTATTCGGTGATGGCGTTTTTACCCAAAACTCATGGGCGCCACAAATCGCTTTAGGCGCCCAGTATAAGAAAAATAGAGATGTTGATAGTTCGCTTTCATTGCCAGATGGCACCGTTCCACTTCCTGAAATAGGGGTACCTTTACTGTTAGGCGCGAAGGACGACAGCGGCACTGACATCTACCTTTCAGCGACTAAATTATGGTTGGGCACACCGTCAGGCTATAATTTACTTACTAATTTAACCGCCAGGTACACTAAGGCTAATGTTTTTGGCCTATTGGGTTTTGGTGCTGAAGGAAACGACAATGCAAAAGTTGAGTGGGAAGGCTCCGTTGCAGTATTAATCAGCCCTACCACGGCAATTGGCACTGAGTTTCGAACGCAAACTAATCGGTTAGGTGGGCTAGCCGAAGAGGACACGGTTATTGATGCTTTTATTGCTTACTTTCCAAATAAGTCTATTTCAATTACCGCTGCCTATGTGGATTTAGGTAATTTACCGCTGCAAGAGAGCTCAAGTGGCTTCTACCTAACGGTAAATGGCAATTTTTAATGGGGAGTTACCACATATGAAATTGTTGAAATGTATTCCTATTGCAGCACTAGCGCTACTAAACATTTTGCTTTCTGGTTGTGCAAGTACTGAAAAGCAAAGTCTGTATGATGAAATTGGTGGCCATAAAACGCTGAACACTGTCTATGGTGTGGCTATCACCCGTATTTACACTGACCCTGTAATTGGTCACTACTTTAAAGGGGTGCCAAAAAAGCATCTACGAGACCAGCTCGTTTTGCAAACCTGTGAGCTTATTGGTGGACCTTGCGAGTACGATGGTAAATCAATGTTAGAGTCTCACAAAGGTCTTAACATCAAAGAGCGTGAATTCTATATTTTGGTAGAGTATGTTCAAGGTGCTATGCGCGATGTAGGCCTGACCTATCAACAGGAAAATCGTATTTTAAAAAAGTTAGCACCGATAAAGTACGAAACAGTTTATCTTTAAACGCAGTTAAACGTTTGAGCACATAAAAAGACCCCCAATAATTGGAATGTCCAACTAATGGGGGTCACTTCACATTGGCGAGGTTTTTTTATTCATGAGGTTTGTGTTTATTAGTTACTGCTCGGCGTAATCGCGTTGTGGTATACGTCTTGGACGTCGTCACAGTCGTTAAGCATGTCCATGAATTTTTCAAACATAGGCATATCTTCTTCGCTGATCTCAGTTTCAGTCTGAGGCATCCAGCTCATCTCATCGGCAATAAACGTAATATCTGGGTAGGCTTCAGTTAGCGCTGTTTTTACTTGATAGAATTCAGTGTGCGGCGCATAAACGGTAACTTTACCGTCTTCAACTTCAACATCAGTTACGTCTACGTCTGCTTCCATCAGCACTTCTAAAATAGCGTCTTCGTCGTCACCTTCAAACTGGAATACCGCTTGGTGATCGAACATATGCGATACCGCACCCTGCGCACCTAGCTTGGCATTTGTTTTAGTGAAGCAGTTGCGCACCTCGGTAATGGTACGGTTTGCATTGTCAGACAAGCAGTCAACAATAACCATACAGTTACCCGGGCCAAAGCCTTCGTAACGCATGGGCTGAAAATCTTCGCCAGCACCACCAGCCGCTTTATCAATCGCTTTTTCGATAACATGGCTTGGTACTTGGTCTTTCTTCGCTTTTTCCATTAGGCGGCGAAGTGAAAGGTTAGTGTCTGGATCAGCACCACCATTTTTTGCGCACACGTAAATTTCTTTACCGTACTTAGAATAAACCTTAGTTTTTGCGCCGGCAGTTTTTGCCATGGCGGCTTTACGAACTTCGAATGCTCTTCCCATCTTAAAATTCTCTTTCTCGCAATTTGAAATGCTGCGTTGGGTTTTATCGGGGTACTATTTGCCTGAACCTTTTATCAGGCTGCGCCGCTTTGTCTTATTTGGAGTTAATGCGAAACGAGGCATTGCAAAAATTGCTAGGTGCAACCTTTCCCAAACTAAACGCTGATTTAGCAACACAGAAAAATTGTGCGAAATTCTACCTTAATTTTCCTCTAATACCAATGTGAATCCCCTTTCAAGGGACGCAAGCATAGTGCTTACCCGCTCTTATTAGACATAAATGTACTCTGACCCCACACACTTTGGCTATGGTAAATGTTCTGTGGCCAGATAATCGTGTGACTGCATTTCCTTTAAGCGGCTAAGACAGCGTCTAAACTCGAAGTTTAGAAGGCCTTGGGTATAAAGGTTTTCTAGCGCTACTTCTGCCGAAATGATGAGTTTCACGTTACGCTCGTAGAACTCGTCTACCATCGCAATAAAGCGGCGCGCCACATCGTCATTATGCTGGCCCATTTCGGCAACATTGGCTAAAAGCACCGAATGATAACAACGGCTTAACTCAATGTAATCGCTCTGGCTTCTGGGCCCTCCACATAGTGCTTTGAAGTCGATCATCAATACGCCATCTGCGTTTCGAAGGGTTGCAATTTTACGGTTATTTACCTCAATATCTTCACCTTTAGAGCCTTCTTCTGGCGCTAACTGAGAAAAATAACTATGCAAATTTTCTGTGGCTTCATTATCAAGTGGGTAGTGATAAATTTCAGCTTGCTCTAGGGTTCTCAAGCGATAATCAATACCACTATCAACATTTACCACACGAGTGTTTTGGTTGAGCAGGTCAATTGCTGGTAGGAATCTCGCACGCTGCAATCCGTTTTTATACAAATCGTCAGGCACTATGTTAGAGGTAGCCACCAGCACAATACCGTGACCAAATAACTCTTCCATTAGGGTACCTAAAATCATGGCGTCGGTAATATCAGATACGAAAAACTCGTCAAAACAGATAACCCGCGCTTCTTCTGCCAGCTTTGCCGCCACTAACTTCAAAGGATCTTGTTCGCTTTTAAGTTGCTTAAGTTCGTCGTGCACGCGATACATGAAACGGTGAAAATGCACGCGCATTTTCTTTTCAAACGGCAAGCAATCGTAGAAGGTATCCACTAAATAAGTTTTACCTCGTCCTACGCCGCCATAAAAGTAAATGCCTTGAATACCCGGTTTGGCATGTCCTTTACCAAACGCAGCTTTTAACTTAACCCGCCAAGTCATTTTCTTTTTGGGCTCGGTCAGTTCATCGTACAAACGCTGAAGTTCTTTTACTGCATTTTCTTGTGCCGCGTCATAATGAAAATCAGACGTCTGAAGATCTAGCTGATATTTTTCCCATGGCGTCATCGCCGAAACCACTCCGTACAAAAGTCAATAGCGGCGCACGCTGCACCGACCTGCTTGAATTTCTCAATTATGACCTTAATTTTAATGGAAATCACGGTAGAATCTCACATTGAAATTCGACATACACTGAATAAATGAAACTATGTATGCGCTTTTCGGGTTTGACCTTGCTATATTCAGCATATGGTCGAAAGCAGCTTTTAGATCGTAGAAACAAAGGTCGGCTGCACGATGTAGATTTATTCGGAGAATATAATGGAATTGTTAGTATCTCTTGCTTTGTTAGTTGTTGGTTTAATTATTGGCTTTTTCGCTGGTCGCTTTCTTCAACAAAAGCAAGGCGCAGGTAATGCTGCACAAACTGAGAAGCAAGTTAAAGAGATCCTCGCACAACAGGCGCAGCATCATATACATCAAACTCGTCAAAGCTTAGAAAGCATTGAGAGTCAGTGCGAAACGCTAAAACAACAGATTGAAGAGTATGAAATGCTGCTTGAACAAGGCAGCGATGAAGAAGATAGCAAGGTTCCTTTCTACGGGGAGCAAGCTACAACCTATTTACGCAATAATTTGAAAGGGACTGACAAGTCTAAAGTAAATCGTGTTTCTGATACTCAACCAAAAGACTTTGCGAATACAGGGTCTGGGTTGTTCGTCGGCGGTTCTGAGCAGAATAACGCAGAAAAACAGTAACATCGGGAACTTTATTCCAGCGTCAGACTCTTTTAGTGAAACCATGCTATGTCGCATATAACATGAAGGAGTGTAAGCGAACATGAAAATGTCTTTCCGCCATTGTCTATTGGCGTCTGCCGTTGTTGTAAGTTCACTGGGCTTTACTGCTAGTACGCAGGCGGCGTTACCGTTTTTTTCTGATTCAAAAGACGAAGTGCCGTCTTTAGCCCCTATGCTCGAAGAAGCGACCCCTGCGGTAGTCAGTATCGCAGTGGAAGGTACGCAAACTTCTACACAGCGCGTACCAGAAATGTTTCGCTACTTCTTTGGTGCGCCGCAAGAGCAAGTTCAAGAACGTCCTTTCCGTGGTCTTGGTTCTGGTGTCATTATTGATGCTGACAAAGGTTATGTAGTTACCAACAATCACGTTGTTGATAACGCGGACGAAATAACAGTTAAATTAACAGACGGACGCGAGTTCAAAGCCAAAAAGTTGGGCTCTGACGAGCAAAGTGATATTGCTTTGCTTAAGATTGAGCCGGATGATTTAAAAGCGTTGCCGCTTGCCGATTCTGACGTAGTGCGCGTTGGTGACTTTGTGGTCGCCATTGGCAATCCATTCGGTCTTTCTCAAACCGTAACCTCAGGCATTGTAAGTGCTTTAGGCCGTTCAGGCTTAAACATTGGCGGTTACGAAGACTTCATTCAAACTGACGCTGCAATTAATCGCGGTAACTCAGGTGGCGCATTGGTTAACCTTCACGGTGAATTGGTTGGTATTAATACCGCTATTTTTGGCCCTAATGGCGGCAACGTAGGTATTGGCTTTGCTATTCCTGCCAATATGATGAAAAGCCTTGTCGATCAAATTGCTGAGTTTGGTGAAGTACGCCGAGGTCTCTTGGGTATTCTAGGTAGTGATATTGATGCAGGCCTAGCCGAAGCTATGAATGCCGAGGTTAATATTGGTGCGTTCGTAAGCGAAGTACAGCCTGATTCTGCCGCAGAGAAAGGCGGTCTTCAAGCAGGCGATATCATTACGGCGATTAACGGTCGCAAGCTTCACAGCTTCCAAGAACTGCGTGCAAAAATTGCGAGTATGGGGGCTGGCGCAGAGGTTGAGCTAACCGTTATGCGTAAAGGTAAGAAAATGAACGTAGACGTTGTATTAGACGATGCTACTGATACCACGGTAACTGCGGCTCAGATTCACCCAGCCCTAGAAGGTGCCACACTGTCTAATGGTACTGACGATGCTGGCAATGCTGGTGTAGTTGTATCAGAGATTGAGCGTGGTGCACCTGCGGCGCGTATTGGTCTTCAATCTGAAGATGTGATCATTGGTGTTAACCGCGTTCGCACATCAACGGTTGCGGAGTTCAGAAACGCACTAGACGAAGCCAAAGGCGTTATCGCACTTAATGTAAAACGCGGTAACTCTACCCTTTACTTGGTTATCAGACAGTAGAGCTCAGTTCTCAAAGTCACTAATTCCTAAACAGGAATACATGTTAAACGGCGCTTTTAAAGCGCCGTTTTCTATTGAGCTACACTATCCCCTCAGCCCTATCCACATTAGCTTACTTTCTAACCATCTCTTGTGACGTATTGAGTTACACAAAATTTGCTTTTCATTACGGTAGTTTAGTGAATAAAGTGATATCCTTTACATTAATAACGATAAATTCAGATTGTTGCGCTTTTAATTTGTGAAGTAGTACCTCAATAACGGTGCGTATGGAGTAAGTGCGACAGACAACAATAAGTGTGACTTGTGACTGGCCGCTCAATATTTAACTTCTTACTAAAATCTATCATCCTAGGCGTTGCCGTTGCGGCTTTGCTGTTGATTTTTTTGCCAGAACTTAGGCAAGGTAAGGGGCTCGCCCAAGGCTTTTTCAATGAGCCATCTGTTAGCGCCAGTCGCGAAAGCTATTTTTCAGCGTTGAGCCGGTCCGCACCAGCCGTCGTGAACATTTATAGTGTTAGTATCGAAAACGGCTCTGGTCTATTTCGAAATCAATCGCGTGGGCGTACCAATTTGGGCTCTGGCGTTATCATGACAGAGAACGGCTACCTGCTTACCTGCCACCACGTTGTAGCCAATGCCGACAGTATCTACGTAGCAGTGCAAGACGGGCGCATTTTAGAAGCACAAATTGTAGGTACTGACCCCCTCACCGACCTTGCCGTATTGAAAGTCACGGCTGACAACCTACACATTATTCCTCAGGTTTCAGAACCCGATACCCATGTGGGCGACGTGGTAATGGCAATTGGTAACCCTTTTGACTTGGGGCAAACCATAACCCAAGGGATCGTAAGTAGAGCAGGTCGCAATGGCCTGTCAAACTATGTGGATTTTATTCAAACCGATGCCGTATTAAACCAAGGAAACTCGGGTGGTGCTTTGGTAGATAGTAACGGCATTTTGCTAGGTATCACCAACGCCAATTTCCAAGTGCTAGATTCTAACAATCGCGCTCGCAATGTAGATGGAATTAACTTCGCTGTTCCTTATGAACTGGCTAAGCGCGTTATGGATGAGATTATCAGCAATGGCCGGGTTGTGCGCGGCCAACTTGGTTTTGTAGGCGGAGAGAACCGCAATCGCCCAGGCATTGATGTACAGGCGGTAGCTAAAGGCAGCCCTGCCGACATCGCAGGTATTCGCCCGGGTGACATCATAGTAGCCATTGATGGTGTGCGTTTAGAAAGCGCATCAAAAACACTGGATATGATTGCTGAAACAGAGCCTGGCACTGAGCTTGAAATTGAACTTAGCCGCGATGGGCAATCAATTACGCTGACAGCAACTGTTGGAGAACTCCGAGCGGGGCAATAGCCTTAGTAGTTTTTACCATAATAGTACTTACCAATAGTTACCGCTTAAGCTTCTATAACTGTTGTAAAAAGCCTCCGCGAAAGAATTAGGTAAGTAAAGTTTTATGCATAAAAAAAGCGCCGCATGGGCAAATGCGGCGCTTTTTCATGTGCAAGGTCTAAGGTTTACTCTTTAACTCGCTCGATGATGGCACCTAAGCCACCCAATTTCTCTTCTATTGATTCATAACCACGGTCTAAGTGGTAAATACGATTTACGTGAGTCTCACCTTCTGCGATAAGCCCAGCGATAACCAAGCTTGCTGAGGCGCGAAGGTCAGTAGCCATTACTGGCGCCCCTTTCAAACTTGAACTGCCCTTAGACACGGCTGAGTTAGCTTCAAGTGCGATTTCTGCGCCCATGCGCTGTAACTCTGGTACATGCATAAAGCGATTCTCGAAAATCGTTTCTGTTATTACGCCTGTGCCCTCGGCAACGCAGTTAAGGGTAACAAACTGGGCCTGCATATCTGTAGGAAATGCTGGGTGTGGTGCGGTTTTAACGCGCACAGCCTGTGGCTTACGCCCTTCCATATCTAGCTCAATCCAGTCTTCGCCCACGGTGATCTTCGCACCAGCTTGCTCTAGTTTATCTAGTACAGCATCTAACGTATCTGGTGCCGCATGAGTACAGCGGACTTTACCGCCTGTTACAGCCGCTGCTACCAGGAAAGTACCGGTTTCAATGCGATCTGGCAGTACGGCATAATCACAACCATTCAAGGTTTCCACACCTTCAATGGTAATTTTATCGCTCCCTGCACCACTGATCTTGGCGCCCATTTGAATAAGACAGTTCGCCAAATCAACAATTTCAGGTTCACGTGCCGCGTTTTCCAAAATAGTCGTACCGTCTGCCAATGCTGCTGCCATCAGTAGGTTTTCGGTAGCGCCTACACTCACCATATCCATAAAGATACGCGCTCCTTTTAAGCGACCATCAACTTCAGCACGAATATAGCCTTCGTCTACTTCAATCTTTGCGCCCATCTTTTCAAGGCCAGTTAAATGAAGGTTTACCGGGCGTGCACCTATGGCACAACCACCAGGCAAAGACACGTTCGCTTTACCCTGCTTAGCTAACAATGGGCCTAACACCAAAATTGAAGCACGCATGGTACGCACTAAGTCATAAGACGCTGTCACACTCTCAAGTGTACTTGCATCAATAACAATATCATTAGGCGCGGGAAGTGCTACTTCTACACCAAGCTCACGCAAAAGCGCCGTGGTGGTATTAATGTCGCGAAGACGAGGAACGTTGGTATAACGACAAGGGGAATCGGTAAGTAGGCTGGTCATCAACAGCGGTAATGCCGCGTTTTTCGCACCAGAGATACGCACTGTACCGTTAAGTGCAGGGCTCTTTTTTATTACAAGTTTATCCACGAGCGACGCCTATTATTGAGGAATGTTGAACTGGCGCTCGCGCTCCCAGTCTTTTACTGAAAACGTCTTGATGGTAATTGCATGCATGCTGCCGTCTGCAATTTTATCAGCTAAAGGCGCGTACACTGCTTGCTGGCGCTTTACGCGGCTCATTTCATTGAATGCATCGCTTACCGCAATAATATTAAAATGCGAACCTTCGCCCTTCACGTGGACTTCGTGAAGATCTAACGCATCTTTCAAGATTTTTTCAATTTCAGACAATTCCATAACTTACTTCTTTATTCGCTAACTGGTGTTTATTCTACGGGTAAAAAGCTATCCGCGTCGCTAATTTTCGCAAGCTTTTGTAGCTTCTCGGGCATTTTATAAAGGGTCATGCTAACACCATTTTGCTTTGCATCCCTAACAGCATTAATAAGCCATGCTAAACCGGCACTGTCTGCACGCTCCACATCGCCTAAATCAACTTGGCACTTTTTGTTACTAAGCAACGTGCTACGTTGGTTGCCGCTTAAACTTTCCCAAAAATTTTTCGACAGCGTTTCACGGTCAAGATGACCGTGAACCACAATATTGCCCTTATCGTTTACCTCGAATAGGCTCACTCAGCCTCTCCTTCGATTTCAATTGGCTCGCCTTGCTTCAGCTCTACCGGCTTGCCAATTTTGTCACGCATTAGTGCGATAACTGCATCAATGCCATCTTGACGAAGAATTGATTCAAACTCACTGCGCTTACTGTTTAGCATGCTGATCCCTTCAGCAACCATATCATATGCTTTCCATTCGTTCGTTTTGCTGTCTTTGCGAACCTTAAATGCAATCTTAATTTCAGGACGATTAGGGTCTTGAACTACCGCGCGTACAGTTACCGACTTTTTATCATCAAAAGAAGATTCAGGTTCAAAGATTACTTCTTGGTTGTCGTAGTAGCCCATAGCAACTGCATACGTTGTCACTAAGTATTGACGAAATACGCTGATGTACTCGCCCATCTTTTCCTGAGGCACAGATTTGAAGTGCTTACCTAACACCATGAAAGCTGCAAATTTATAATCAATATGCGGAACAAGCTCTTCCTGCATGATAGTGCGCAACATTTCAGGGTCGTTTTTAATCGCTTCCTGATTTGCTTTAATTCGTTCAAACGTTCTATTAGCTACATCTTGAACCAACTCATAAGGGTTTTGTTCATTAACTTCCTGCGCATTCGCCATACCTGCTACAGACATCATAAAGATGCCAATTGCTACGAAAAACTTTTTCAAAATAACTCTCCTAACTTCAAACTCTTTTAAGCAGACCTGACAATGAGGTATTTAGTTTCATCAGGCCGCTGGAATTAATTAACGACTTCGTTGTATACGCTTAGCCGCTGAACTGCGATTAGTCTTCGTCGCTGCCGCGGTTAAATAAGAACTGCCCGATAAGGTCTTCAAGCACCAAAGCTGACTTTGTATCTTGTAGGTAGTCGCCATCTTGTAGGTTAGCAACACCATCAAAAGAGAACCCAGGCTGGAAGCCTACGTATTGCTCACCTAACAAACCGGAGGTCAAAATAGATACAGAACTTGTTTCAGGGAAGCCGTTGTATTCATTTAAAATAGATAGCTCTACTACCGGTGTGAAATCTTCTTGATCTAAAGATATAGATGACACACGGCCTACGGTTACGCCACCCACTTTTACAGCAGAGCGAGGCTTTAGCCCGCCAATGTTGTCGAACTTCGCGTATAAGGTATAGGTATCGCCTTCGGTTGCGACCGTTTGGTTTGCAACTTTAAGTGCCAACAACAACAAAGCACCTATCGTAAGCATGACAAACACACCAACCATTACTTCCGTTTTATACTTACTCATTCCAATCCCCTACTCGATACCAAACATAAGGGCGGTAAGCACGAAGTCCAGCCCTAATACTGCTAATGATGAATAGACCACCGTCTCGGTAGTCGCTTTGCTGATCCCTTCCGATGTTGGAATGGAATCGTAACCTTTAAATATGGCAATCCACGTCACAACCAAGGCAAAAACGAGGCTTTTTATAACGCCGTTTATAACATCTTGGTTCCAATCAACCGTCGACTGCATGATTGACCAGTAACTGCCTGCATCAACACCTAACCAATCTACGCCGACTAAATGACCACCTAAAATGCCAATGGCACTAAAGATAATGGCTAGCATTGGCATGGCTAACATTCCCGCCCAAAAACGAGGAGCAACTATGCGCCTTAGCGGGTCTACCGCCATCATTTCTAAACTACTTAATTGCTCAGTGGCTTTCATAAGACCAATTTCAGCGGTCAACGCTGACCCGGCACGCCCAGCAAAAAGCAATGCGGTGACTACTGGACCAAGTTCACGCAATAGTGAAAGCGCGACCATGGGACCTAAGCTACCCTCTGCTCCGTAATCGACTAAAATGGTATAGCCTTGCAGTGCCATAACCATTCCAATAAATAGCCCCGATACCATGATGATCAGCAGAGACTGCACACCCACCACATATAACTGTTTAATAACCAGTGGGACGTTTTTTACTCGGGGAACAGCGATAAGTGCGCCAAACAGCATGAGTGCTGCTCGACCAATCGCAGTAACTTTCCCTATAGTTTTAGCGCCTAATGATTGGAAGAACTTCATTTATCTGCCCCCAGAAAGCTTGCTTTCAGGTCAGGCGCTGGGTAATGAAATGGAACCGGGCCATCTGCTTTACCTTTTAAGAATTGTTGAACCAATTCGGAATCGCTCTCTTTAATTTGCTGCGCTGTACCTTCACCAATGACGCGTTTATCCGCTAAAATGTAAATATAATCAGCGATGGTCAGCACTTCCGTTACGTCGTGGGTCACGACAATGCTAGTTAGGCCAAGAGCATCATTAAGTTCTCGAATAAGTTTTACCAGCACGCCCATGGATATGGGGTCTTGTCCAGCAAAAGGCTCATCGTACATAATTAAATCGGGGTCTAGCGCTATCGCTCTAGCTAGGGCGGCCCTGCGCGCCATTCCACCAGAAAGTTCGCTCGGCATTAACTTAGCCGCACCGCGCAGCCCTACTGCCTGTAGCTTTAAAGCGACAATCGTTGCTATCAAGTCTTCTGACAGGTCAGTATGCTCGCGAAGCGGAAACGCCACATTATCGAACACACTCATATCAGTAAACAGCGCACCACTTTGAAAAAGCATGCTCATTCTACGACGAGTTTCGTAAAGAGACTTTCTCGACATGGAGACAATTGAATCGCCGTCGAATTTTACGTCGCCTTCATCTGGCGTTAACTGCCCGCCAATAAGGCGCAGCAGCGTGGTTTTACCTATTCCACTAGGCCCCATTACCGCAGTAATTTTGCCCTTAGGTACCTTCAATGAAATCCCATCATAAATGATGCGATCTGCGCGTTTGAAGGTTAGGTTATCTACTTCAACTAAATGATCCATAGTTACTTAAATGTCGACCCCTGACGCTGGATTGAGTTGGTTTTGAACGCCGCTATCAATCCACTTAGAAAATATTAAAAGTATATGAGCGATGTGCATATTCAATTTCTGTGCCTTCGCACACATAACTCATAAAGTTTACTGACCAGTTTACTTTTAAGAGCCAACAAATTCAAAAAAGTTTACTCTGCAGTGTAGTTTTTTATGCTTACAGGCTGGCTTGTCCAGTAGTCACACTATCTGGGCGTGTAATTTGGAGCCATTGTACGCTTTTTCAAGACACTCGCCAAAGTCAAAAAGTTACAAGTTATGTTCGATTAAGACGAATAATAGTGGCACCTTCCTATTAAGGATTAACATATCGCTTCAATTCCCATCCTATTGTGCTGTTTATTAACTGAAACTGAACGCTTACCAGCAATATGCTCGAACCGCTGTGATGGGTGTGGTAAGTGGAAATTTACATCAATTGACAATATTTGGTGAAAATAAAGCGTTGCTGGCATAGGCAAATGGCACTCTTTTTGCGACAATCTATCGAAATACTAACTATTACAGGTTGTTGTGCTTTTAAACATTGTCATTTTTCTGGTTGGGTTGATTGTCTTAAGTTGGAGTGCAGACCGTTTTGTGTACGGTGCTTCCGCGCTAGCAAAGAACATCGGCATATCTCCTATGATGATCGGGTTAACGATTGTCGCTATGGGCTCTTCGGCACCTGAAATTGTGGTTTCCGCTATTGCCTCTGCAAATGGCAATATGAACACAGCCGTGGGTAATGCCCTTGGTTCAAATATAACTAATGTCGCACTAGTGTTAGGTGTAACTGCATTAGTAAAGCCGCTTCTTGTTTCATCTACAACGCTTAAGCGTGAACTCCCCGCGCTTCTTATTATCTCACTGATTGCGCTAGGCTTTATGTTTGATGGCGAGCTAAAGTCTTACGAAGGGATAATTTTACTAGGTCTATTTATATTTGTTTTGGCAATGATGGCTTGGTTATCGCTACAAGTTGATAAAGAAGACCCGCTGGTGGCTGAGACCGCAGATGAAATTCCAAAGGGCGTTTCTAATACCTCAGCGCTTATCTGGATTGGTGTTGGCCTTGTTGTATTACCTTTGAGTGCCCACTTCCTTGTAAACTCAGCCGTGGAAATTGCCAGATACATGGGCATTTCTGACTTAGTTATCGGGTTGACGATTATTGCGTTTGGCACAAGCCTTCCTGAATTAGCGGCAAGTGTCGCAGGTGTGCTTAAAGGTGAAGACGATTTAGCACTGGGTAATATTATTGGCTCTAATATTTTCAACCTGCTAGCCGTACTCGGTATGCCAGGTTTAATTGCCCCAGGTCTGCTAGACCCTGACGTTTATAACCGAGACATGTACGTTATGCTCGGTTTGACTTTGCTGTTGTTCTTGTTCAGCTTCGATTTAATTGGAAAGCGTACTATATCAAGAACCAATGGATTCATACTTCTGGCTTGCTTTATCGGCTACCAATACTGGCTGTTCGGATAATCATGAATACACAAACTCAGATGCACTATATCGAATCGGCAAAGCGCGTTATCGACATTGAAACGCAGGCTATTGCCAACCTTGCAGAGCGCTTAAATGATGACTTTATCACTGCATGCAACATTCTTTTCTCTTGCAAAGGTAAAGTGGTTGTAAGCGGTATGGGAAAATCTGGACATATCGGCAATAAAATCGCCGCTACCCTCGCGAGCACTGGGACACCTGCCTTTTTCATGCATCCCGGTGAAGCCAACCACGGCGACTTGGGCATGCTGAGTAAAGGAGATGTGCTCTTAGCCATTTCTAATTCTGGTGAAACCAACGAATTAGTAAACTTGCTGCCCGTTGTTAAGCGCTTAGGCATACTGGTAGTGGCAATGACCAACAGTGCCGATAGTTCGTTAGGACAACACGCAGACGTAGTGCTGGATATTAGTGTAGAAAAAGAAGCATGTTCATTAGGTCTGGCGCCCACATCAAGCACTACGGCCACACTGGTTATGGGTGATGCCCTTGCGGTAGCCCTGCTCGACCAAAAAGGTTTCACTTCAGACGACTTTGCACTGTCGCACCCCGGCGGTAGCTTAGGTAGAAAACTATTGCTTAAAGTGAGTGATATCATGCTAAGTGGCAGCGATATCCCACTAGTAAATTTAAATGCAACTGTTGCTGATGCACTTTTGGAAATTTCCAAAAAGGGCTTAGGCATGACTGGTGTTATCGCTCCCGATGGTTCGTTAACAGGCGTATTTACTGATGGTGATTTACGCCGAATACTTGATGCCCGTATAGATGTGCATAGTGCGACAGTAGAAGATGTAATGACCAAAGGCGGCAAAACAACCACAGCAGAGCAGCTAGCTGTAGAAGCCCTAAACCTAATGGAAACCTATAACATAACTGCTTTAATGGTTACCGATGAAAAGCGCAAACCTGTCGGAGCCTTCAACATGCATATGCTTTTGAAAGCGGGAGTACTCTAAATGACGACAACTCTATACACCGATTTAGACCAGGCACTTTTTGAGCAGTTGGCAAATATTAAACTACTGGTTTGTGACGTGGATGGCGTATTTTCAGACGGTCGCATTTACTTAGGCAACGACGGTGAAGAACTTAAAGCTTTTCACACCCGAGACGGATATGGCGTGAAAGCCTTAGTAAGTAATGGTGTTAACGTCGCCGTTATAACAGGGCGTCGCTCAGCAATTGTAGAAAACAGAATGAAGGCGCTAAATGTGGCGCACATTATTCAGGGTGAAGAAAACAAAGCTGACGCGCTTGACGAGTTAATGAAAGGCCTTGGGTTAAACTCAAGCCAAGTTGCCGCCGTAGGTGATGATATGCCCGATACCGGAATGTATCAGCACGTAGCGGTAAAAATTGCGGTTGCCGATGCTCACCCTTTTGTTGCAAAACAAGCGAACTGGATCACCACACTTCCAGGTGGATTTGGTGCGGTTCGAGAAATATCGGATACCATTTTGCAGGCTAAAGGCGTTGCAAGTGACATTTTCGGAGCTAGTGTATGAGCCAGTTTGGCTTTAATCGCTTAGGTTTAAGTATATCGGCGCTATTTATCTTAGCGATGCTAATGTACATCCCAACGTGGATGGAAGAGCAGCCTGAAACTCAAGGTAGTAGCGAAAATGATGCGCTCAAACCTGCCTACAAGGCAAAAAACTTAACTACGACCTTGTACAACCAAGACGGTGAGTTAAATCACAAAGTCTTTGCAGAGTCGATGGAGCACTACGACCAATTAGGCTTTGTTTTATTCCAGCAGCCTAAATATACCCTTTATACAGAAAGTGCTTCATCACCTTGGGTTGTAACTGCCGAGGAAGGAACGCTATATAACAATGAATTAATTCAGCTTGAAGATAGCGTTGTTATCGAAAATCAAACCAGCGATGATTTTGTTAAAAGTTTATCCACGGAATACATACAGATAAATTTAGACACGAAACAAATGACATCTGATCAACCCGTTGAGATACTGGGCACGCAGTACCGTATTATAAGCAATGGGTTTAACGCGAATTTACGCACACAAGAATACGAGCTTTTAGATCATGTACAAACGACTTACTCCCCTAGCAACTAGCCTTCTACTTGCCATCGCTAGCGGTGCGGTAACAGCCAGTGAAGAAGATTTTTCACAACCCATTAAGATAGGGTCAAACACCCAGTTTATTGATGGTAAAAACAAAACAGCTCTGTACAAGGAAGATGTACTTATTACCCAAGGTTCACTACTAATCGAAGCTGATGAAGTAGAAGTAATAGCTACAGATGGCAGCGGCCGTGAAATATTTATCGCTCGTGGCAACCCTGCAAGCTATTCTCAATCACTAGAAGACGGTACACCGGTATCAGCGAAAGCTAATGAAATTCGCTATGAAGTAATTAATCGCACTATTTCTCTGGCGGGTAATGCTGAGCTACAGCAAGATACCAGTAAAGTGCAAGGTGATAAGATTACGTTCGATATGATTACTGAACAATTGCTTGCAACGGGTGGCGCCGGTGAAGATGGTGAAGGTCGTGTAACCACAGTGTTTACCCCTGACACCATTCGTAAAACATCGTCTAAGAAAGACAACGAGGACAATGAATAGCAATGGCAACTTTGAGCGCTAAAAACCTTGCTAAATCGTATAAATCGCGACAGGTTGTTCGCGACGTAAGCCTTTCAGTGTCTACCGGTCAAATTGTTGGTCTTCTCGGCCCTAATGGAGCTGGTAAGACCACTACTTTTTACATGATTGTAGGTTTGGTCAACTTAGACAAAGGCAAGATCGAAATTGATGATAATGAGCTTACTCACCAGCCAATGCATGAGCGCGCACGCCGCGGTATAGGCTACCTCCCGCAAGAGGCATCAATATTTAGAAAGCTTACGGTACATGAAAATATCATGGCCATTTTGCAAACCCGTAAAGATTTAAATTCACAACAGCAAGAAGAAGAAGCAGATGCCCTACTTGATGAATTTAATATCAACCATATACGTAATAGTACGGGGATGAGTTTGTCAGGGGGAGAACGGCGTCGCGTAGAGATTGCACGAGCTCTGGCAGCAAAACCACAGTTTATTTTGTTAGACGAACCATTTGCCGGTGTTGATCCAATATCAGTTAATGATATAAAGAAGATAATACAGCATCTGCGAGATAGGGGTATTGGTATCCTTATCACGGACCATAACGTACGCGAAACATTGGATGTTTGCGAAAAAGCGTACATTGTGAGTCATGGCGAGCTTATTGCGCAAGGAACTGCGGAACAGGTTTTAAGTAATCAAAAAGTAAGGGACGTATACCTAGGCGAACAATTCAGGCTATAGTTAGTGTAACCGAATTGTCACTTTTCAGTTTCGCTCTGGTATATTTAATTTAGAGCATTTAAATAAGACGTAGATGAAACCATCTTTACAGCTAAAATTTAGCCAACAACTTACCATGACACCTCAGCTGCAGCAGGCCATTAAGCTGCTGCAGCTTTCTACGCTTGATCTTCAGCAAGAGATTCAAGAAGCGCTCGACTCTAATCCGCTTTTAGAAGTGGAAGAAGGTAACGACGAGCCACAAGTAGAAAAGAACAATGTCGATAGTGACGATAGCGCTGCTGAAGCGACAGCTTCTGCATCAAGCGACACGCTAGAAGCAGGAGATGCACTGGAGAAGAATGACCTTCCCGATGAGCTACCTATCGACAGCACTTGGGATGAGTATTATTCCGCTTCTTCTGCGCCTGCACCTGGTCCATCTAATGATGATGAACAAATCTTTCAAGGTGAAACCACTGAAGACATCCAAGAGCACTTGCTTTGGCAAATGCGCCTCACTCATTTTTCGGATACTGACCGCGCCATTGCTACTGCAATCATC
This sequence comes from Alteromonas macleodii, assembly GCF_903772925.1. Classification (NCBI taxonomy): domain Bacteria; kingdom Pseudomonadati; phylum Pseudomonadota; class Gammaproteobacteria; order Alteromonadales; family Alteromonadaceae; genus Alteromonas; species Alteromonas fortis. The sequence continues at coordinate 812,319 of NZ_LR812090.1, read as the reverse complement.
GATTCGATTGACGAATCAGGTTATTTGACCGTTACTCTTGACGATATCTTAGAAGCGGTCAACGATGATGATCTTGAAGAGCCTATCGAAATGGACGAAATAGAATGTGTACTTAAGCGCATTCAAATGTTCGACCCCATTGGTTCAGGTTCTCGTACCCCTCAAGAATGTCTTATGGTGCAATTGCGCCAGTTTTCAGAAGACACGCCGTGGCTTTCTGAAGCGAAGCAGCTTATTGAGGAATATTCAGATTTACTGAGCAGTAAAGACTACCGCACCCTAATGCGTAAGAGCCGATTAAAAGAAGATCAGCTGCGCGAAGCAATGCGTTTACTTCAAACCTTGAATCCTCGCCCAGGTAGTGCTTTAGTTACTAAAGAGCCTGAGTACGTTATTCCTGATGTCTCAGTAACCAAGAAAAATGGCCGTTGGGTGGTTGAGCTGAACCCCGACAGTCTGCCGAAATTAAGCGTAAATCAACAGTACGCAGCAATGAGTCGCCGTGCTAAGAACAGTAGCGATTCACAATTCATCCGCTCACACATGCAAGAGGCCAAGTGGTTCATAAAGAGCCTTGAATCTCGTAACGATACCTTAATGAAGGTCGCAAATTGTATTGTGCAGCAGCAAATGGGCTTTTTTGAGCACGGCCCGGAAATGATGAAACCAATGGTGCTAAATGATGTCGCAGAAATGGTAGATATGCACGAATCGACTATTTCCCGTGTGACAACGCAAAAGTATATGCATACGCCTCGTGGTATCTTCGAATTGAAGTATTTCTTCTCAAGCCACGTAGCAACTGAGTCAGGTGGTGAATGTTCATCTACAGCGATTCGTGCATTGATCAAGAAGTTAGTGGCTGCGGAAAATCCTAGCAAGCCGCTAAGTGATAGCAAGATTGCTTCGTTGTTGGCAGAGCAAGGCATAAAAGTCGCTCGGCGAACAATAGCAAAATATCGGGAATCGTTATCGATCCCACCGTCGAACCAACGCAAAAGCCTTATTTAACTAGGCTTAAATATATAAGGAAGACGAAATATGCAAATCAACCTCACTGGTCATCATGTCGAAATCACCGACTCTTTGCGTAATTATGTCGATACGAAGTTCAGCAAACTTGAACGTCACTTTGATCACATTTCTAATGTGCATGTCATCCTGAACGTTGAAAAATTAAATCAAAAAGCCGAAGCGACTGTTCATTTAAGTGGCGCTGAAGTATTCGCATCCTCAGAAAATACCGACATGTATGCGGCGATTGACAGCATGGTTGATAAACTCGACCGGCAGGTAATCAAGCATAAGGAAAAACTGAAAAAACATTAGTAGTTAATTAAGTATGGATATACAAGCCATCGTAAGTCTGGACCGCACCGAGTGTGCGGTTCAGTGTAATAGTAAAAAGCGAATTCTTGAGATCATCGCTGATATCGCTGCCAAGCAAAATGATAACATCGACCAGGCAACGGTTTTAAATAGCTTAATGGCTCGAGAACGTATGGGTAGCACGGGTATTGGCAACGGCATAGCACTGCCTCACGGTCGCCTGGCTGGCCTTGAGAAGGTAATAGCAATTGTTGTAACAAGCACACCAGCTATCAACTTTGATGCCCTAGATGAAAAGCCCGTAGACATATTTTTTGCGCTACTCGTTCCCGAAGAGCAAACCGAAGGACACCTTCAAACACTGGCTACCGTAGCAGGTAAGCTCAGTGACAAAGAAACAATTAAAACAATACGCCGTGCAACAACCAGCGACGAGATTATTTCTGCATTAAGTTAAGCCATAAGAGCCTATACATTATAGATAGGCGCTTTATTCAACAACGCGTATGTGATGAAACCAGAATATAAGGGAGAGTTTAGGTGAAGCTGATCATAATCAGTGGTCGTTCAGGGTCTGGTAAGTCTGTCGCACTTCGCGCTTTGGAAGACTTAGGTTATTACTGTGTTGATAATATCCCAGTAAATTTGCTTCCCACCCTCACCCATACTGTTGTTGATGAATACGACCAAGTTGCAGTAAGTATCGACGTAAGGAATCTTCCCAAAAATCCAGATGACTTGGTAGAGATTCTAGATTATCTGCCTTCTTCTTGGTCGATGACTATAGTGTACATTGACGCAAGCGATGACGTACTGGTCAAGCGGTTTAGCGAAACTCGCCGTCTTCATCCTTTAGCTAAACTAAATAAGTCTCTATCAGAAGCTATCAGAGCAGAATCTGCGCTCCTTGCTCCTATTGCTGAACGCGCAGATTTATATTTAGACACAGATAAGCTTACCATTCACCAACTGGCAGAGTTAATTCGAGAGCGTATCCTGGGTAAGAAAAGCTCACGCCTTGTGCTTGTGTTTGAGTCGTTTGGCTTTAAACATGGCATTCCTAAAGACGCAGATTATGTTTTTGATGCGCGCTTCCTTCCCAACCCTCATTGGGAACCTGACCTTAGACACCTTACTGGGTTAGATGCCCCCGTGGAGGTATTTTTAGGCTCACAACCTGTAGTAACCAAATTTATCTGGCAGATACAGAACTTAATGACCACATGGCTTCCTCACCTAGAGCGCAACAATAGAAGCTATGTAACGGTAGCGATTGGTTGCACTGGCGGCCAGCACCGCTCTGTCTATATTGCCCAAACCTTGTCGAAAACCTTCAGTGAAATACATCCTGATGTTCAAATTCGTCACCGAGAGCTTAACCAGTAATGACTATTCAAAAAACGCTTACTATCGTTAATAAACTAGGTTTACACGCTAGAGCAGCCACGCAATTGGTTAAGCTTGCTAATCAATTTGATGCCAAAATCATTTTGAAAAAAGGTGATAAAGAAGCCGATGCAAGTAGCGTTTTAGGCTTGATGATGCTGGAAAGTCATCAGGGCGAACAGGTAGATGTTATTGTCGATGGTGATGACGCGGTCGATGCACTTGCTGCTATTGAAGAACTTATCGAGGGCAGATTTAACGAAGACGAATAGTCTCAACACGCTTCACTCTTGACGAATTAATCAACAGCTAACTTAGTAATTCCAAATTCTTGCGTAAAAGCCACGCAATTATCATGACAGACTTAATATAATTGCGATATTCTACGCACACTTAGGCTAAAACAGTCTCTATTTTTCCATCTCAGCATAGTAGGAATAACGCCTTATGGCAGAAGCGCTTGTTTCTAAATACGTACAAACCCAATTACGTGCACTCAACGCAGCGTTAATAAACGGTCAGTTTGTATCTGTACGTAAGCTTCTGCTTGAACTTCCTCCTTCAGACGTTGCGCATATTCTTGAGTCTAGTCCAAGCAGGACCCGTGATGAGTTGTGGGAGTTAATTGATAGCGATTTTCACGGCGACATTTTAGAAGAACTGTCTGACGATGTTCGAAACGGTATTATAACAAAGATGCTCCCCGCCAACGTGGTTGACGCACTTGAAGAGATGGATACCGATGATTTAGCAGAAACGCTGAGTAGTCTTCCTGAACCTGTGTTGGCAGACATTCTCGATTCAATGGATGCCCAAGACCGCGTACGTGCAGAGCAAGCACTGTCTTACGGTGAAGAAACCGCTGGTTTCATCATGAACACCGACACCATTACCTTGCGTCCTGATGTCACCATTGATGTGGTTCTACGTTACATTCGTTTAAAAGGTGAGTTACCAGAAAATACAGACACCTTCTATGTAGTAAATAGGACCGACAACCTAGTTGGTATTGTTCCGGTTACCCGTTTACTTACCGCAGATACCGACGACAAAGTGTCTGATGTTATGGATGAGGAATCTGAAGCGATTCCTGTGAATATGCCAGACGATGAAGTTGCTAGCCTTTTCGAGCGATATAACTGGCTTTCAGCGCCCGTAGTTGATGAGAATCATCGCTTAGTGGGCCGAATTACCATTGACGACGTGGTTGATATTATTCGTGAAGACGCCGAGCACTCAATGATGAGTATGGCGGGTCTTGATGACGACGAAGATACCTTTGCACCGGTTATGCAAAGTACCAAACGACGCTCGGTGTGGCTGGCGGTAAACTTGGTGACGGCGCTAATGGCCGCCATGGTGAGCGACTTATTCGAAGCAACACTCAGCCAACTGGCTGTGTTAGCTATATTAAATACCATTGTTCCCAGTATGGGCGGTGTAGCGGGTAACCAAACGCTGACCCTTGTTATTCGTGGTATGGCACTAGGCCATGTTAACGCAAGTAACTCACGATGGCTTATCAGTAAAGAGATATCCATCGGCTTTTTAAACGGTGCCATTTGGGCGGTGCTTATTGCCTCAGTCATTGCGTTATGGAAACAAGATTACATGCTCGGCGTAATTATTGCCTTTGCCATGATGGTAAATATGATTGCAGCTGCCTTAGCGGGTGCAACCTTACCTATGATCATGAAGCGTCTTAAGATAGACCCTGCCTTAGCAGGCAGTGTTATCTTAACTACGATAACTGATGTAGTGGGTATTTTTGCGTTCTTAGGTACTGCGACGCTGTTTTTAATTTAAGTCGGTGAAGATTACAAGATTACTTTGCTCCTACGGCTCAAGTAATTTTTTAAACTATATCGTTCAGGCGCTTAACGCCTTGGCTGTATACCCATTTACATTCAGTTTGTATCCGACGCCCCATACGGTTTGTACTAGCTGCCCACCATTTTCAATACTGTTAACCTTGTCAAGTTTAGAGCGAAGACGATTAATATGTGTGTTTACCGTATGCTCATAACCTTCATGGTTATAACCCCAAACCTCGCTAAGTAGCTGATTGCGGGAGAACACTTGATTGGGGTGACGACAGAAATAATTCAACAAGGTGAATTCGCGTGCCGTTAGTGCCAGTATTTGACCATTGATCGTCACGCTGTGATAACGCTGATCTACCCTAAGCGGGCCAATTTCGATGCGATATTCGCTACCATCGTTAGATCGCAAGGCTTCTTGGATGGGCATACTTCTTCGCATATGGGAACGAATACGTGCTGAAAACATACGCTCGTCAAACGTTCCTGTAAGGAAGTCATCGACACCTGCTTCATAGTAATTAGCCTCATCGACTGTATCCTCAGTCGTATCAGTTCTCGGCATATCACTTTCAACGGCCACCACCCAGCTCTCAGGGTTAGCTTCTACTAAACGTCTAATACGCTGCAGGCACATAGTATTACTGTGCGATTCGACAATAATAAGTGAATACTGCTGCGCCTTAAGCAAAGACTCTGCGGATTGAAAATTAGAGACTGTGTCGTAAAGAAAGCTATGCTTACTTAAGCATTGCGATATATTTTGTTGAAACTTATTTCCAGTGTAGATGATAAGGATCATATCTCGCTCCTAATTCGCCAATAAAAAGAAAGACCCGACCCTTCGTGTTTTTATTTCACATTAATAACAATTTTTTGACTGATAAATAAGCACTAAAAATTTCTAACAATATTGTTATTTATCGATACAAATCTGTGTGTTTTTTGTGATAGTTCTGTGATGAATTAAAAATTTTACTGCCCTAGATTTTTATGCGATTTAAGCCATAAACAAGGACAATAAAATGAAATTCACTAAACTTGCTAGCGCTACCCTACTGTCGCTCGCAACAATTTCAGTAAGCCAAGCCGTTACATTAGATGTTGAAATTACTAACTTAACCCAAGCGCAAAGCTTTACGCCGCGGCTAGTTATTGCGCACGATGACACCGTTGACGCTTTTGAAGTGGGACAGCCAGCTTCATCGGCTCTAGCGTGGCTTGCTGAAGCGGGTGTTATTGATGATGAACAAAACGCTGACTCAAGCGGAGCTAACTTTGAGGCGGTATTGGGTCCTGTCGATACAGACAATGGTTCAAATACATGGCATCGTTTTGGCGGCCTTCTAGCCCCGAAAGCAACATTAAGTTATCCCTTCGACACAATGGACAAGCCTTATCTTTCACTGCTGTCTATGTTGATACCAACCAATGATGCCTTCGTTGGTATGGACAGTATTGAGATCCCTACTGAACCTGGCACCTATACGTATTATCTTAATGCTTACGATGCTGGCACTGAGTTAAACGATGAGCTAAATAGTGCTCGTACTGACGTCGTTGAAGCCGGCACAGGAAATGCGCTAGGGGGTTATGGCGTTCCTGGTGTTGCTGGCGGTGGTGCACCAACTCGTATCGTTGACTTAGGTACGGGCGGCACAGGTGTGGGAGCACAGGTAGTTAATGGTGAAATAGAAGATGGTGAAGATGGTCCGGTACACATTCACCGCAATGCGCTTGGTGACACCGACAATGCTTCAGGTGCAAGTGATTTAGATTCAACTGTACACCGTTGGTTAAACCCCGTTGCACGTGTTGTTATAACTGTTCCTGCATCTTAAGGAGCTATTACTATGACTAATCCAATAGTAAAACTCAGTACGTTATTAATGTTATCAGCTCTTTTGGCGGCGTGCGGCGACGATGGTGATACAGGACCTCAGGGGCCAGCTGGACCACAAGGTGAAGCTGGAATCGACGGTCAAGATGGTGCCGATGGTGAAGACGGTGCAGATGGACAAGACGGTATTAACGGTAATTCAGCGGTTTATACCGTACAAATTACCAACTTAACCTACTCTCAGCCCTTTGCACCTGCTGCAGTCATCTTGCATGAACCAGGCTTCCATTCATTTAGTGAGGGCGAGCCAGCCAGCATGGGTATTGAAATTATGGCTGAGGGCGGTGATCCCTCGATGGTAATCAGTGAAGCAGCAGAGTCTACTGACTTTTTAGATGCGCTAAGTTCAGAGGGAATACTGGGCCCTCGCTCAATGGGGACAGAGCTAACTCTTGTGGTTCCAGAACTCGATGCTGACAACCTGCGCCTTACAGTAACGACCATGCTGGTCAACACTAACGACGCATTTACTGGCTTAAACGCTGCAAATGTAAGCAACATGGCGGTTGGTGATACAAAAACGTTCATGACAGTGACCTGGGATGCGGGTACAGAAGCAAATACAGAAACTGCAGCCACTATGCCTGGCCCCGCCGCTAGTGCAGCGGGTGGCGGCGGAGCAGCCGCAGGTTATGATGTAGTGAGGGATGACTTTGCCGATGCAGTAAGACTTCACCAGGGTGTAGTTACCAGTGCAAACGCTAATGATCCAAGCCGTGAAGGCCTGTCTACATCGGTACTAACCGAGGCCCATCGCTTTGATTTCCCAACGAGCCGCGTGGTGATTACCCGAACCCGTTAAATGTTCAAACGCAGTACCATGTGAAAGCGCCCTATTACGCAGGTAATGGGGTGTTTTTACTTTTGTGTCAAAGGAAATCTTTAAACATTAAAGCGAGATGCAGCTTAACGGGAATGGGAAAGAAAAAGCACTGGCTTTGCTGAGTAGATAAACTTCACAAAGCCAGGCTAATACGTTATTTGATAAGCTACTTAATAACCTTTAAGCTAGGCTTACCCTTTTTAGGGGGGACAGGCGCATCTTGAACATCGCTAGAGTCAGCGTCTTCCAGAGGCGTTGGTCCGCTCGGTTGAGACACATCTTCAGGTGCTTCAGTGCGCTCTTTCTGCGCGCGGGCAATATCTTCTTCGGTGGCAAATACTGTACCTGCACCGTTTTCCCTTGCGTATATAGCCATCACAGCTTCACAAGGCATACTCAATCTTCTGGGCTGGCCAGAAAAACGTGCTTGAAACGACAAGCCGTCTAAATCGAGAGAGAAATTAACACACGCACTTGGCGATACGTTTAAAACAATTTGACCGTCTTTAACAAACTCTTGCGGCACTTCTACCAACTCGTTAGTTGCATCAACCACAATGTACGGCGTCAAATCGTTATCAACAATCCACTCATAAAAAGCCCTAAGCAAATAGGGCTGGTTTGACGTCATAGATGTCATAGCGGGTTGTGGATCTCGCGCTCTTGGTCAGTCAAAGATGCTTTAAATGAACTACGAGAGAAAATGCGGTTCATGTAAGCGTTAATTTCTTTGCTGCCAGCACCGTTTAGTTCAATGCCTAGTGCAGGAAGACGCCACAATAGCGGAGCAAGGTAGCAGTCAACTAAGCTGAACTCTTCGCTCATGAAGTAAGGCATTTCACCAAATACAGGGGCAAGTGAAAGCAAGGCTTCACGCAACTCATTACGTGCTGCTTCTACGTCACCTTCACCACGGAAGATACGAGCAGCAAGCGAGTACCAATCTTGCTCAATGCGGTGCATCATAAGACGGCTTTGGCCACGTGATACAGGGTAAACCGGCATTAGTGGTGGATGAGGGAAACGCTCATCAAGGTATTCCATGATGATATGCGACTTGTAAAGTACAAGTTCGCGATCAACTAGAGTTGGAACAGTACCGTAAGGGTTAAGCTCCAACAGATCTTCAGACAGGTTGCTAGGATCTGTGTAGCTGATTTCAACACCCACACCTTTTTCTGCCAACACAATGCGCACCTGGTGGCTATAAATATCAATTGTGTCAGAGAACAACGTCATAATAGAACGTTTATTCGCGGCTACGGCCATTCAATTTCCTCCGTCGAGAAACAAGTTTACGCTTACAAACGGTAAGCTTATTACGTTAACTCGTGCTACCTGAACACTCTATACAAAAGGGTTTTCAGGTAGCACGAGTAAATACCAAAAAAGGGGGCGAGAAGCCCCCTTTTCATATTATACATAAATCTGTGCGATTAGTGCACTTCTCGCCAGTATTCTTTCTTCAGTAAGTAAACAAATACAAACAATACTGCGATAAAGATAAGTACCCACTTACCGATTTTGTGAGATTCCAGTTTTGAAGGCTCACCCGTGTACTCTAGGAAGTTCACGATATCGGCAACAGCTTGGTCATACTCGTCAGGAGACATTGCGCCAGTACCATCTGACTTAATACCTACATAACGCTTAACCATTTCACCATCAACCATTTGCTCTTCATAAGTGCGCGTAGGCGTACCTTGAAGTGGTTGTAGTACGTGCGGCATACCTACTTCTGGGAATACTGTGTTGTTAACACCAAACGGGCGGCTCTCGTCTACATAGAAAGAACGCAAGTAAGTGTAGATCCAGTCTTCACCACGAACACGTGCAACAAGCGTAAGATCAGGTGGAGCAGCACCGAACCAGCCAGCTGCGGCTTCTTCGGGCATTGCACGAGTGATGTAATCAGATACTTTTTCACCCGTGAACTGCAGGTATTCTTGACCTAGTTCGTCAGGAATACCCAAGTCTTGGAATGAACGCTGATAACGCTGGTACTTCATCGAGTGACAGCCTAAGCAGTAGTTCATGAACAACTGTGCACCACGCTGTAAAGACGCCTTATCGGATAAGTCGATAGGCGCTTTATCAAGGTGTACGTTTCCACCTGCCGCAAGCGCTACGCCAGGTAGGAAGAAGGCTAAAAAGCACATCATTTTTTTCATTTAGAAATCCTCTCTGGCACAGGTTTAGTGTTTTCGTTTTTGCTGTACAAGAACAATGCAATGAAGAAACCGAAGTACATTACTGTAGCAACTTGCGACGCAATGATTTTCCAGTTTTCTTGTGGCGTACCACCTAAGTAACCTAGGAAGATAAACACAATTGCAAACACAATAAGGTTTACTTTGTGCAGACCACAGCGATAGCGCCATGACTTAACGCGACCACGGTCTAACCAAGGCAGAGCGAATAGCGCAGCAATTGCACCGAACATAGCTAGTACACCGAACAACTTATCAGGTACCGCTTTCAAAATTGCGTAGAACGGCGTGAAGTACCACACTGGGAAGATATGCTCAGGTGTTTTCAACGGGTTAGCAATTTCAAAGTTAGGATGCTCTAGGAATTTACCGCCCATTTCAGGGGCAAAGAACAACACATAAGTAAATAGCGCTAAGAAAATACAGAATGCCACAAGGTCTTTAAGTACGATGTGTGGGAAGAACGGCAATACGTCATCAGCAATGTCGTACTTGCTTGTGTAGTATTCATGGATTTCATATTTGGTCTTTTCAGACTCTGGCAATGAACCTTTCTTGTGCTTAATTGCAATACCATCTGGGTTGTTAGAACCCACTTCGTGTAGCGCGATAATGTGAAGGAACACAAGAATAACGATAACTAAAGGCAACGCAATAACGTGTAATGCGAAGAAGCGGTTAAGTGTTGCGCCAGAGATAACGTAGTCACCCTGTAGCCAGATAACCAAATCAGGACCAACAACAGGGATAGCGCCAAATAGCGATACGATTACCTGTGCACCCCAGTAAGACATTTGTCCCCAAGGTAGTACATAACCCATGAATGCTTCAGCCATAAGCGCTAGGTAGATAAACATACCAAACACCCACAGAAGCTCACGAGGCTTCTGGTAAGAACCGTAAATCATGCCGCGGAACATGTGTAGATATACCACAATAAAGAACGCTGATGCGCCAGTACTGTGCATGTAACGAATGATCCAACCGTAGTCGATCTCACGCATGATGTATTCAACAGAGGCAAACGCGCCTTCTGAAGATGGAACGAAATTCATGGTTAACCAAATACCAGTAACAATTTGGTTTACCAAAACGATAGTCGCTAGAAAACCGAACACATACCAAAAGTTCATGTTCTTTGGAGCAGGATATTGAAGAGCGTGCATATTCGCAACGCGCATCATTGGGATGCGTTCTTCAATCCAACCTAGGAAAGCATTCATAATAATTAAGCCTCCGCTTCTGAACCGATGATGATGTTATTGTCATCAACGAATTGATATGGCGGTACAACTAAGTTTAATGGTGCCGGTACGTTTTGGAATACACGTCCTGCCATATCAAACTTAGAACCGTGGCATGGGCAGAAGAAACCATCTGGCACACCCTCAACCACTTCTTCGAAAGCGCCGTCTTTAAGGTGCTGTGGAGAGCAACCTAGGTGCGTACAGATACCCACTAGAATCAGGTATTCTTCTTTCATCGAACGGAAACGATTTTGAGCAAAAGTAGGTTGCTGCTCAGCTTCAGAGTTAGGATCTTTCAGCTTATCTTCGTGTGTGCCTAGTTCTTCAAGAATCTCAGGCGTACGACGTACAATCCATACAGGCTTGCTTCGCCACATTACACGTACTAATTGTCCAGGCTCAATCCCGCTGATATCTACTTCAACGTCAGCACCGGCTGCTTTCGCTTTGGCGCTTGGATTCCAGGACGCAATAAAAGGCACAGCAGCACCAACGACACCTACACCACCAACTACCGACGTGGCTACGGTCAAGAACCGACGACGAGTGTTGTTTTCTGGCTGGTTTTCATTGTGTGCAGACTCTGTTGCATCTACAGATACATTGCTCATCCACATTTCTCCAGGTTTGGATAATTATGATGTGTAACCCAAGCTTATACTGGTTTTATCACGCTTGCGTCATGCATCATATGGCTTGTCATGACAGCAACGTAACAGCAAAAATTTACTGGTTTACGAGGTCACGAAAGTTTTCAAAATTTTCGACCGCAAATGATAAAAGAAAAGCCCTTATAAACACAAGGTTTTACTGATATTTAAGCGATAATTTAATCTGGGGTCATCGTTAAAAATTAGCGAGTGTTCGGAATAGAATCAAGAATTTGACCGAGATTCGGCCAAACCTCTTAGTTACATTACAAGATTGTTATAAACCTCTGACGCAGTAGTACGAGAATATTCTACTTACGATAATCAAGTGCTGGTGCTCTCTGCCCAAGCATGGGTTCATAGTTCAACGTACTTTTTCGTTGCTGAAACTCTTGCTTCGCTTTACTGATATTTTCAGGTTCAGAGAAAAGGGATATAGCAGTTTGCGTGATGACCTCACTGGCCAAGTACATACCTTTGTAACCTATATCAGTACCACTCATTGCTGATGCCTGCCAGGTATGGGGTGGAGTTCCTTTTACCCAGGTGGCGATAGATACTCCCACGGTAGGCACTTGCCAACTCACATCACCAACATCAGTTGATGCAGACCAAACAGTAATCTTTTCATCGAAGGGCTCTGGAGTGCTGTGAGCATTGTGATTAAAGGACTGCTCGCGCGTGCGACTTATTTCGCTAGCAAACTGTTGCTCGCTTTTAGTCAAAATAATCGGAGGTGCGGCGTCAATGTGCTTGTGCATTAATTTTGATAAGGTCACATTAGGTAATACATTCCACACCCCACCTGTGACTTCCCAATTAACACGGGTTTCAGTACCAAGTGCTGCTCCCTCCGCCGCTTTTTCCAATCTATCCCACAGTGACAGCACAACAGTTGGCTGTGCTGAGCGTACGTAATAATACACTTCGGCGAAGTCCGGCACTACATTGGGCGCAGTTCCGCCGTTAGTGATGACATAGTGAATTCTCGTGCCATCTGGTACATGCTCACGCATTAAGTTTACCATCATGTTCATAGCTTCTACGCCATCTAATGCCGAACGCCCTTTATCTGGCGCAGCAGCAGCATGCGCGGCAATCCCATAAAAGCGAAACTTACCACTTTTGTTGGCCAGCGAAGATGATGGTGAAGAAGTCGTGCTATCCGATGGGTGCCAATGGAGGGCAACATCTACGTCTTCAAATACGCCAGCTTTCACCAAATAAACTTTCCCTGAGCCCCCTTCTTCAGCGGGTGCGCCGAAAACCTTCAGAGAACCTTGATTTGGATGGGAATCGAGATAATCAGCCAAGCTAAGCGCAGCACCTATTATCCCGCCGGCAAACAAGTTGTGTCCACAAGCATGACCTGCGTGAACATGTCCGTTAGTGCTAATCGGCTGTTTATCAGACGTATTTAAAACCCCCATGCTGGGTAGGGCATCCATTTCGGCGAGCAAGCCGATAACAGACTTATGCACACCTTCTTCTGCCTGGCCTACTGGGTTGTACTGCGCAATGAATGCAGTGGGCATTCCCGCAATACCGGCCGTTACTTTGAAACCACGCTTAATTAGCGTCTGTTGCATTAATGCGCTGCTGTTGTGCTCTAGAAAACCCAGTTCAGGTTTTTCCCACATAGTTTTAGCAATATGCTTCATTGTACTTTGATGAACAAAAGTACGCGCGGCTTTAGAGTCTATCGCCGAAACATCCGTTTGCTCTATACTTTCAGCCCTAACAGGGCCTGCAACACTAATCGAGGACATGAGAACTGCGATAGCAAGTTTATGGCGAAGCGCTTTGGGTTTATTTGTGCGTAAATGCATAATCATTGCTCACAACTTGCTGCTTCGTCTGCACACGCTTTAATATAAAATTCTTCAGCAGGAGTGGCAATTAACGTATCGATAAGCGTATTGGCGGCGTGTTTAGCAACGTAGCGAGTTTTCTCATTCGGCTCATTATCACCAACTTCATAGGTAACACCATGCACGTGATAAACATCAGCAAAAAACTGTTTAAAAACGCCTTTACCTGGTGAAGTGCCAGGTTTATCTACGACTTTAAACACGCCTTTGGTTTGTGTTTGCAAGTCGGCCAACCAACCTACAACCATGTCGCTAGGGGCGATACTTTCATCTACCGGAATGGTGTAAAAAACATTGTTGTGGGTAGAATGAAAGTCCATACCCATTACAATTTTCCCGCCAGCATTCGTGATTTTATCTAGATATGTTTTCACTGCTTTGGTCTCTGGTTGAGAGAAGACATTCCAATCGCGGTTTAGATCTTTATGCCCAACACTATGTCGCCAATGACCATTGGCTACACCATCAGGGTTTATGTTCGGAACAACCAGAACATTAAAGCGCGACAAGAACGCATTGTTTTCAGATGTAATGGATAAGAATTGATTTAGAAAAGAGAACATGGCTACCGCGCCTGTTACTTCTGGTGGATGTTGACGACCAACGAAAATAACCCACTCGGTGTTTTCAGGCTTTTCAAGAGCAAATGCAGAAAGTGTGCGGCCTTCGGTAGATTTACCAATCGTAAACGGCTTAATGCCAAAGTCTTGCTCTGCTTGTTTTAGCCAGTTTGTGTAAACAGAATTTGGAATTGGACGCTGGGCAGCCACATACAGTGGCTGCTTTGATACCGGCAAAGTTAGTGTCATGCCCTGCTCTGTGGTATCAAACGCGGTTATCTTCCAGCTTTTTCGATCGTAACTCACTTTAGGTAAATACCTTGGCGTATAACCATCAAAGGTCAGCACTACGTCTACTTTTCCTGCTTGTTTTGACAATAAATCACCTGCTGCGGTAACACTAAAGTAATACCAAGGGCTAGGATTTATAGGCTTATCTTCTGGTAAGAAGCTCAATACATAGGTGCCGTTTTCGTCGACTTCACAGGAATCTAATTTTCCGGCTTCAAAATCTGCAGAAAAAGTAACGCCCTTGAATTCGCACGCCAATGTAATGGCGGAAGCAAGAAGGGAGACAAACCCCAATGCAATGACAAATAATCGAAACATGATATCTCCATGAAATAAGCGCCTCCTAATGGTAGACGCCTCTTTATGATGTAAAAGTAGGAAAAGTTTTTTAACTTAAAATTTATGATTAAGTGTTACGTAGGTATAACGGCCAATCGATGAATGAAGGCTACTGCTAAAACCAAAGGTTTCATCGGCAAACGGCGGTTCTTCGTTAGTCAGGTTACGCATGCCTACGGTCACTTTCGTTTTTCCGCTAAACAATGCATCTTTACTAAAGCGGTAACTTACGTACGCATCTAACGTTGACCAGTCATCAATGACGTAAGTCACTAAATCGCCTGAATCGTCGGTATAATTTAAGCTAGTGTCTTCAACATCACTAACGTAACGATATTTAAGTCCAGCACGCCATGCATCTCGAGAATAGGTTAGCGATAAATTAGCCCGCCATTTTGGGCGTTCGTTTTGACGAATAAGGTCGCCATCGCTACCAAATATGGCAACTTGCTCCCCTTCGTACAATAACGCTTCGTTTCCAGCTTCTTGTGCTGCAACCACTAGGTCTGTGATATCGTCTGCCCCTTGATCAAACTTTCTCAAGTTGGCGGCACTGAGCTTAATGGAAAAATCACCTACTTCAGTTTCAAAACGGTAATCAGCACTGTAATCGATACCAGAAATGTCTCTTGGTAGTAAGTTAGTGTAATCATTTCGAATATATATAATTTCGTCATTTTCATCACGAACCACATTTTCATTCGAGCCACCCTGGCTACGTAATAGCGCATCATACAAAATTTGTGTTTGGCTATTTAAAATACCCACCGTGTTCTCTTGTTTGATTTGCCACCAATCGACTGTAAGGGTTAACTCTTTGGTAGGCGTAAGTACTACGCCAAACGAGTAATTTTCACTTTCTTCGGGGCTTAAGGTATCGCTACCATTTCGAAGTTCTAGCGTACCACGATTCGTTTGTGTCAACGGATCGGTTCTGGTATTAGAACGGGCAACATTTACTGCTGTGGTTTGTGGCAACCCTGGCGCTTTAAAGCCCCCTGAATATGCACCACGAATTAATGCGTTTTCATTTACCGTCCATGCAAGGGCAAATTTAGGTTTAAATACACTGCCTACGTCAGAGAAATCTTCGTAACGCCCGGCTACCTGTAAATTTAAATTTTCAACAAACGGTTTATCGGCCAACAGTGGAATAACAAATTCCGCGTACGCAGATACCACATTGCGACTTCCGCTAGCATCTGGCGTAGGGCTACTTCCTAATACTTGGCTAGCAATTTCGGACGAAGTGCCACCCACTAAGTCACTGAAAAACAATGTGCCATTCAAATCATCGGTACGTTTGTCAAAAAAGCTTTCATAGCGATATTCAATACCTGCGGCAAAACCTACATCACCGGCGGGTAAACTAAATAAATCTGGTCGAGATACTTTGGCGTCAATTGAAGCAAGTTCTGTTTCTGACTCCCGCTCAACATCCACCATAAAGCTGTCGATAACACTTTGAGATACCGGCGTATCATCGACCGTATTTGGGTTAGTCACACTGGCGCCGCTAAAAATATTGTAAGCCGTGCTTTCATCAGTACTATTAGCCGCTTGTTGGAACAAGGTGGTGTTAATTCGATTTGCGGTATCGATAGTATTGGCTTTTGAATACAACACGGCGGAATCGAAGTCCCAATCACCGATATAACCACGAGAGCCTGCTAATAAACGATAGCTGTAATCATCGACTTCGATATTTCGAGGGTCTGTATCAATGGGACGATAGCGACGAACAGTCACGTCTTCACCAAAAGGGTTGTAAAATGCATCAGCAGAAACTGTAAAACGCTGTGCTGTTAGATTGCCCGATTGTTCACGAATACGTTTTGCTGTTGCTGAGTAGTAAAGGGCTTCACCGTATATCTCAACATCATCATTGATTTGGTGATTCACCAAGGTGTATAGATTGAGCCTATCGACTTCCGAGCTCAAGCTACGTTGTGAGTTTGAGTCGAAGCGCATATCTCGAGGCGTTGATCCAGAAGACGCGCACACATCGCCACTAACTTCCGCAACACAATCGTCGTATGACGTTGGCTCAAGGTGAAAGGTGCCTAGACTGTCTGAGGAAAATTCACCCCATGGCGTTACCGTTGAGCGATTATCTAGTTGTGTATCGCCAACAAAATCAGCAGGCACTTCGCTGTAGTTACGTAAGTCAGAACTGGCAGAATAATCCCGCTCACTCGCCATAACCATATCGCGATGATAGTACCCACCACTAAAAGTAACGTGAGTTTTATCATTGTTAAATAACCAACCACCAGCGCCGGATAAATTGATTTGGTCACGACCTGTACCCTGACTACTGCCATAATGAGCTTGAAGCTCACCGCCCGTATACTTGTCGTCTAAAACATAATTTACTACACCTGATATGGCGTCAGTACCGTAAATAGCTGCAGCGCCATCGCGTAACACTTCAACACGTTTTAGTCCTTTAACTGGAAGCGTATTTGAGTTCACGGTAGTAACAGGTACTAAGTTTTCGGCTTGCGTACCTGGGTGTAGCACTAATCGGCGACCGTTCAACAGCGTAAGCGTATAACCTGTGCCTATACCACGTAGGTTTACTGATGAGACATCGCCACGTGCGTCGTTAACACCACCAACTACACGCTCGCTATTAAAATTTACAGCACCTTGTTGCGGTAACTCCGCTAAAATTTCAGCGCCACTGCTTAAGCCTAAACCGTCAATATCTTCAGATGACATCATGGTGACGGGCAATGCGCCAGTATCTTGCATCCCACGGATGTTTGAGCCAGTAACCTGAATACGCTCTACACTTGCTTCTTGTTTCTGAACGTTAGCAGTAACGGGAGCGGCAGAAGGGTTTTGTGGTTGGTTTTTCTCTTCGCTTCCAATCGGTGTAACAATATAGGTACTTTTAGAGGTTTGCTTGTAGATGAAGCCAGTACCTTCAAGCAAGGTAGAAAGTGCTTCTTGCACATCCATACTACCTTCTAGCTTAGGGGCTAATGTTTGCTTTATTCTAGCGTCTGAAAACAAAATTTGAATTTCACTGTGCTGTGCCAGTGAGAGTAATGCGTTATCAAGTGTAGTAGCTTGAATTGAAAGGTTATCTATTTGCTGTGCATTTAAGCCTGAGCTTAGTGACAATGCGACACACAGGGCTAACGTACTTGTTGTGGTTTTTGGCAACTTCATGGCTGCTCCTATAGTATTTTAATGTGTTCCCTTTTAGTTAATACGCAGCCAAAAACAAAACCCTCCGCTATTTCTTCACTAGTTTTATATTTTCTTCATCTCTTTTCGCTTCTATCGGCAAGGTTGCTTCAAGTGCCGTTAAAATCGCATCGCCATCTGACAGCTTAAAAACGCCACTGATACGCAAATCGGCTACATCCTGACTAATCACTATTTTTTTGCTTCTATAGCGGTTAAAACTAGCAATAACTTTATCTAACCGTTCTTCATCAAAACGTAAGTAACCCGTACGCCAACTTTGCGCTTTTACTACACTGTCCACATTTTCTTTAGCGATAAGTGCACTGGTATCATTGAATGATGCAACTGCGCCGGCTTCCAATAACACTTGGGTATCACCTTTCGCTGGTTTGTCGGTGTTCGACCCTGCCTTTTCTTCAATGGCGACAATACCTTCTTCTACGGCTATATCAAACCCAGACTGTGACAGCTTAATATTAAACTTCGTCCCTACGACTCTCACTGTTTTATTTACGGTATGAATTAAAAATGGACGGGAGCGATCTTTAGCAATATCAAAAAATGCCTCACCGTGTTCTAGCCAAAGCTCTCTGTGCGCTTCGCTAAACTCTATATTAATGCGGGTATCTGTATTTAACGTAATGGTAGAGCCATCTGGTAATCCAACATTGCTCACCTCGCCGATGGCAGTGGAATAACTATTGGCAAGCTCACTGTTAGCAATACGTTCGTCAGGCGCATCATAATGCGTGATGAGTAAAAAGCAGAATGATGCTACAACAATAGATGCGGCTAGATAGCGCATGCGATAGAAACGTTTTTCCAACTTTTGGCGCCACCCTATATGAGGCGCAATGTGAACAGAGCTCTCCCATACTAAAAGCGCATCGTCAAAAGCTGCTTGATGGGAGGCTTTTGCATCGCACCATGCAAGGATCTCACTTTCTTCTTTAGCTGTCAGTTCACCAGAGTAAAGACGCACAACGTAATCACTTGCACGTTTATTGATTGAATGCTGGTTCAAAGCCGTAGCCATTAATCTTGCACCTTATTTCGAATAGCCGTCAATGCGGCCGAAATGTATTTTTCTACTGTACTAACAGAAACGCCTAATATATCGCTGATTTCCCGATAAGCTTTACCTTCAACACGGCAAAGTACAAACGCAGATTTGTGATGAGGATTAATATTTTCAAGCACACTTTCAATTTCAATGAGTTTCTCAGCTATCCCTGCGTGCTTCTCGGGTTCATTGTTCCACGTAGAGTATAGGGTATCAGAAAATGGTTCATGCGCTTCATGAGCACGTACCTTTGCTCGCCGTTCTCTATCGATGATTAAATTGGTGACAACGGTAAACAAGAAACTTCTAAACGTATCTTGGCGCGCTTCAATCTTTTTAGCCATTCCATCTAGTGAAAACAGTTTGGCGTACATTTCTTGGAGAATATCTTCCACTTCCGAGGAGTTAGCTCGTGCCCTTACTCGAATAAACCGACGAAGTGCCGGTTCATGCTCAGAAATGAGGTGGTAGAGCGTAGAGTTGTCGCTTTGAGATTGCGCTATAGCTGATTGAGTATTTAAATAAACAACTTTCACACTGATTCTTCATTCATTTCTGGCCTACTTATTAATACGCAGTGAAGCATAAATCCCTCCACCTTTTTTTATTTTATTTCTAGCCAGAAAATAAAAAACCCGGCATAAGCCGGGTTTTTGCAATACAAAAAACGTAAAAATTAACGCTTTGAGAATTGTGGACGCTTACGCGCTTTGTGTAGACCAACTTTCTTACGTTCAACGCGACGTGCATCACGAGTAACGAAGCCAGCTTTACGAAGTGCTGGACGTAGTGCTTCATCATACTCCATAAGAGCACGAGTAAGACCGTGACGGATTGCACCCGCTTGACCGTTAGAACCACCACCTTTAACAGTGATGTATACGTCAAACTTTTCAGTCATTTCAACAAGTTCAAGTGGCTGACGAACAACCATGCACTCTGTTTCACGACCAAAGTACTCGTCAAGAGCGCGTTGGTTTACTTTAATGCTACCTGTGCCTGGACGTAGGAACACACGAGCAGTAGAACTTTTGCGGCGGCCTGTGCCGTAGTATTGAGTATCTGCCATGTTAATAGCTCCTTAAATGTCCAAAACTTGTGGTTGCTGTGCTGCGTGAGAGTGTTCTGCACCAGCGTAAACTTTCATTTTACGGAACATTGCGCGACCTAGAGGGCCTTTTGGCAACATGCCTTTAACTGCTTTTTCAAGAACCATTTCTGGCTTGTGAGCAATTAGTTTTTCAAAGTTTGTCTCTTTAAGACCACCTGGGTAACCAGAGTGCGCATAGTACATTTTGTCTTGCGCTTTACGGCCTGTAACCGCAACTTTTTCAGCGTTGATTACGATGATGTAATCACCAGTGTCCACGTGAGGTGTGTACTCTGGCTTATGCTTACCACGAAGGCGTAGTGCGATTTCAGAAGCCAAACGGCCTAGAGTTTTGTCTGTGGCGTCTACCACATACCAGTCACGTTGTACCGTTTCTGGCTTAGCAACAAAAGTTTTCATTTTCAAATTCACCCGAATAATATCGTCGTTACTGATTTCTGAACACCAGAAATCACCTTAAAATCAACACAAAGACCCCTTCGAGCCGGCTGATTCTTCCACCTTCCCAAAGGTGGGCGTAACTGGGCAGGGCGCGAATTATACAGGAATTGAAGGAAATGCGAACCCCTAACAACAAAAAACATGGATAAAATTCCATCATCAGCCGATGACACAGAAACTGAGTTAAGGTACTGTACGTCCGTTGCATTCAATTCTTCTAATAACTCTAATGAAAACACCCCACTTTGTAGCTTCATTTTTTGTGCTGCTCGCACTAACAAACATATCAATTAGTTATTCCCTTCTCTTCAGAAAACGGGGCGAGCAAACCGATATTGTTCACAATGGGTTAAACAAACTTCAGTATTAAATGCAGCCTTTCTTTACCTGTAGTGGCTACGCTCTAATGGCCATACTCTTTATCTAATTAAACTCTTTTATCCGGTATTTTCATGACAATAAAAAAACGACTTTCCTCACTTGTTATCGCAGGATTAACATCAGCGGCACTTATCACACCGGTAGCGGCGTCACCCGATGAGCTACTTATGCTTCAACAACAGTGGGCAACTGTGAACTATCAATTAGAGGGCGATGCGCAACTTAGCGCTTTTTCAGAACTTATCGAACAAGCTACAAAACTCGTAGAGCAATCCGAGAATAGTGCAGAGTCACTTACTTGGTTGGCTATTTCTCAATCAAGCACAGCAAGTGCCAAAGGAGGGTTAGGCGCCTTAGACTTTGCTGAAAGTGCGAAAGAAAATTTAGAACGCGCCATCGAAAAAGAAGAATCAGTTCTAGACGGAACGGCACTAACCGTACTAGCCGCGCTTTATCACAAAGTGCCGGGCTGGCCTGTGAGTTTTGGTAGTGACAAAAAAGCTGAAAAGCTGTTTAAGCGTGCACTTGAAATTAATCCGCAAGGTATGGATCAAAACTTCTTTTATGCCGAGTACCTTTTTGACGATGGAGAATATGAAAAGGCCCAGGCTTTTTTAAGTCGTGCCCAAAACGCGCCTGAAAAAGCTAATCGCCCGCTAGCAGATAAAAAGCGCAGGGAAGAAATCGCTGCCCTTCAAGCAAGATTAGATACTAAAGCTTAGTTTACATAGCAGCTTGATAAGTAAAGGTGGAGGTTGTCATTAACTTTCCACCTTCGCTTAATCCACGCCATTTAATTAATGCTGCTTAATTGACGCCGCTTTACAGCCTTGGCTTTGTCGCTTTTTCTGCAATCTTCACCGACTGCCAGCGTCTTGTTTACTTCCTATCCACCAAATTTAATGCGAACACCTGCATTGGCAACAAAACCATCGTTGCGTGACCAGATATCGGTTGTCCAACGTCCACTTGGTGCCTGTGACTGCAACAATAACGGGTGCTCATCGGTTTGCTGAACATCAAGCAGGTTTTCTAAATTTAAGAACCAGCTGTAGCGCCCTGTTGTTATTTGTCCGAGTAAACCTAAATGCCAATAAGGCTTGGTACGGGTTATGTACGGGTTATCGTCTACACGCTGAACGCCAGTATAGTACGCCTCAAAACCTAGCATAAACTTGCCGTGCTGCTCCCACATAGCTACAAAGCCAGCTGAATGCTGAGGTGTTAGCGCGAGCTCTCGCCTACCACTAGCGTTGGGCACTTCTTCTGTCGCGTCTAAGTAAAGATAGCTTGCGGTCAACTTCAGGTCTTTCCAATAGTAGCGAAGTAAGACTTCAGAACCTCTAATTTTCGATTCACCTTCTGCGTTTACCAAGCGTACGTTTGTAGGCGGTGTCCCGTCGCTCGTTTCTACAGTTTCTAAGCGAGTCACGTTATCAACGTTAGAGCCGAATAAGGTAAGACTGGTTTCAATATCATCAAAACGATAAGTAACATCTAAAGATGCGGTCTGCGCTTGTTCTTCCTGAAGGCCATCTATTGGTAATAAACGCGACAGCCCCGCAGCTTCGATTTCTTCAACAAAAGGCGTGGGGGCGAAATAGCCCTCTCCGTAAGAGCCTCTTATTGTCACGTCGCCTGGGCGATATAAAAACGATACTCGTGGGCTAAATTGAGTACCATATTCACTGTGATCGTCTAGCCTCGCACTCACTGACGCTGTCAATTCATCGTTTATTTGATAATCCAGCTGGGTGAAGATACCTGGAACCTCATAGCTGTAATCAAAAGACCCAAAGGTATCCGAATCGTAAATATTAGATTGATAGGCTACTCCTACCAACCAATCACTCTTGTCTGTATAGCCTGCCAAACTAGTCTCAGCGAGGTAACTTTCGTGTTGATCACTTTCTACGCCTGATAACTCATTGCCGAACTGATGCGTATGTTCTTGCGACATTGCTGAAAAGCGTGAATTAAGAGTAAGTGTATCGCCAAGGGGCTTTTCGAACACAAGGCCACTGTCAATGCGCTCTGACTCTAGCCCACGAATAAAAGAGACAGCATTTTCTCCGGTTCCTACAGTTGCATCACCTACGGTGCCACCTTGGCGATTTTCCGTCATATAACCGGTTGTAAAATAAAGGTGCTCGCCCTCATCTCCTTCCCAGAAAATACGCGGTCTTACCGTGTAACGTTCATAGCCGGCCAAGTCGGCCCAGCCGTCGTTATCAAGATCTTTCTCACTTTGATGATGCGCACCAGCAGTCACCGAGCCACTTAGGCTGTCGCTGAAAGGCGTTGCCATATAGGTAGTGAAGTCTTGCCCGTCACGAGTGGTGAAATTCACCAACGCTTCTCCTTCAAACTCATCTTTTGGGCGACGAGAGACAAGATTAATAACACCACCAAGCGCTGAGCCACCATAAAGAGATGACGCGGAACCTTTGATAATTTCAACGCGCCCTAAGTCTGTAGGGGGAATTTGAAGTAGTCCAATTGACGCTGATTGGTTACCGTAAAGTGGTAGCCCGTCAGATAAAAGCTGGGTATAACGGCCATACAGACCTTGCAAGCGAATATTTGCACTACCAAGGGCTGGCGATGTGGTTTGCATTCTCACACCACCAGTTTCGGCGACCAACATAGAAATATTGCCCGGTCGCATGGCTGCCTTTTCCTGAATTTCTTCTCGGTTAATCAATTCAACCCGAACAGGCTGATCATCGGCTATGCGACCTGAGCGCGTTGCTTGAACCACTATTTTTTCGACTTTTTCTTCATGGTGCTCATCGTGTTCATCTTCATGAGCATAAGCGTTAGGCGCAAATATAGGTAAATTGAATGCTGACAATGCCATGATGAAAAGTGAAGGCTTAAAAAGTGTCTTTGGCATGATTATCCATAAGTCCATTATACAGAGCGCGCATTACATCATAATCTGTTGTCACACTCACACTATTCCAGCTTATGAAATCTTACATTCAAGGCATATAACTGCGCTATTCACTCCCCCTCTTTTCAAAACGATAGGACGTCATAATTGATGGGTAATTCTTTATAGGCTGCATTTATCTGTATGTATAAATTGTAAACAGTGTTCATCTGATACCAGCACTTCTATTATGAAAATAAAAGGAGTGGCCATATGCCGAAGATCCCGCGTTCATCAGATAACGACTATACCCATGATATGAGCCAGACCCGCCGCGAATTTATTTCGCGCGAAACCGGTACTCAACTCAATCATTTAGCTCACTATTCCATACCGCCCGACTCACTATCAGGAAATATCGAGAATTTCACTGGTGTTGCACAGGTACCTATTGGCTTTGCTGGCCCAATTTTGATAAATGGAGAGTACGCCAAAGGCGAATTCTATGTTCCGATGGCAACAACAGAAGGTACGCTAACAGCCAGCTACAGTAGAGGTATGCGTTTAACAAGAGAAGCAGGGGGCGTAACCACCACTGTTATTGACGATGCCATGCAGCGAGCACCTATGTTTGCGTTTTCTGGTGCTCGAGAAGCCCTTGCATTTGGCAAATGGGTCGAACAGAACTTCGATGCCATAAAGCTCGCCTGTGATAACACCACCAGCGTGGGGAAACTTAGAGATATCGAGCAATATGCCGTCTCTAAGCTTCGTTGGCTTAGATTCAACTTTACCTGTGGTGATGCGGCTGGGCAAAACATGGTAAGCAAAGCCACTAAAGCAGGCTGCGAGTGGATACAGGCAAACTATTCGGGCCCTATTGAGCACTTTGTGCTGGCAGCAAACCTTGATACCGATAAAAAGCACTCGCACTTAAACTCGCTGCATACCCGCGGAAAGCGCGTTGTCGCAGAAGTCACCCTACCAAAGCAACTTATGACGGAGATTATGCATTGCCCGCCTGAAGCCTTGTTTAAACAGCGTCAATATTCAAATATGGGCGCGATGATGGCCGGTAGCGTTAACAATGGTGCCCACTTCGCCAACGGCATCACCGCTATGTTCATCGCTTGCGGGCAGGATGTAGCTAATGTGGCTGAATCGTCGGCCGGGTTTACCTACGCTGAGATTACGCCAAATGGAGATTACTATTTCTCTGTTACGATTCCATCGTTAATTGTTGCTACGTACGGTGGCGGAACCGGCTTGGCTACACAAAACGAATGCTTAAGCGTACTTGGCTGTACAGAAAGAGGTAGCGTTAACAAGTTTGCCGAGATAGTTGCAGCGACAGTGCTATGTGGGGATCTATCTCTTGGTTCTGCTGTAGTTGCGGATGAATGGGTGAACAGTCACGAGCGACTAGGTAGAAACCGATAAAGGCGCTCAACAGCAGGGATGCTATACAGCAGGGATATTGGGGCGCGTAACTACGAAATATGCGCCTATTCCCATAAACACTGCAATGCCTATGTAAGCGGGGATCGGCATGGATGCAAATAGACAAATAAGAATAAAACTTATCAGCATACTGCAACACGCTATGCATTTTACCTTTTTAGATATTGCACCGTGTTTACGCCACGCAACCAGACTAGGCCCATATTTGGGGTGTTGAATAAGCCAACTCTCAAGGCGTGGTGAAGATTTAGTGAAACAAAAAAGCGCGCCTATCAAAAATACCGTAGTTGGCATTACAGGTAAAAACGCGCCTATGATACCAAGAAGCGTTAAAAACAGCCCTAGTGTTGAATACAGTACTTTCTTCATAAAACGGTTACGCCCAATTCAGTCCAACTCCTTTGTAAGTGTCATGACTTAACACCAGCGACACACCCTTCCAATATGCCAAATTTATACTCAGATATTAGATAAAGTGGATCTACATTGCTTTGTCGTAAATCAAACCTACTCTATAACCATACGCCAAAATAATGAAGTTTCCATCTACATTGGTCTAATTTACTTTGATGCGAATTGACACCTATCCATATACGTTTCTGCACACCATAACTCTCGCTTACTGATATTGATTACAACACGACAAATGGCATACAACTATAGATAAACGATAATAAAAACTGTTATCATTTATACTAAAGTATTGGCTTTTCATCACGCTCCTTTTATCACACAACACTTGGATTTTTTTGCAATGAAATATTTAGCCGCGTTAATAGCTGCTTCGTTGACCTCCCCTGCTTTATCACAAGACATTGAAACCTCTTCGGATAAACGTGAAATATCACCCGCGAAATCCGAACAAGTAGAGCGTGTGGTAGTGACTAGTAGAGCGATCAATCTATATCGCAATGGTAACTCATCTACAGGTAAGTTAAGTGTTGACCCACTTAACTCGACCCAACAAATCACTACAATCAACGAAAGCTTGATACGCGATCAGGGTGCGCGCAATGCAAAAGATATTTATCGTAACATTGCTGGTGTTAGCCAATTTAGCTATGCCGGTGTAACCGCCAGGGGTTTCAGACAAGAGGAAATCTTCTTCGATGGCTTACGCGGAGACCCTTATGTAGGCTTCAACGTACCTCAATTATTTAATATTGAACGCGTAGACTTTTTGAAAGGGCCTGCTGGTATGCTTTATGGACCAGGCGCGCCAGGTGGCTTATTTAACTACGTCACTAAAAAGCCAACCTCAGATTTCAACGCCAATGCTAGGATCATCGCTGGTTCACACTCTCGCTTTGGTGGCTCAGCAGAAATAAATGGAGCGATTGATAACAATCAAAATGCGCGTGCTGGTGTTTTTTATGAGCAGCAAGATACCTATCGCGACAACAGCGACAGTGAAGTATTTATCTTCGACTCTGGCTATACATATGACCTTCAAGGCCAGTTGCTAACGCTTCAATACACCCATTACTCACAAGATTTAGGTGCTAACCGACTACGTGGCGTGCCTGTTGACGACAATGGTAACTTTCTCACAGATATAGATTGGAACCATAATGAAGCCAGTGATTTTCTAAACTTGCGTTCTGACTCTGTTCAACTTTCTCTAGAGGGACAGTTGAGTGATTCGATCAGCTACGATACACGTTTGCGCTACATAGATAATGAACAGGAGCAGAACTACCACGAACCACGAGCGCTTATTGATAGTGATGGAGATGGGAACATAGACCTTGTTGGCCGTGAGTTCAGAGATCAATTACGCGAACAAGAACAAATTAGCTTTGGTGTTAACTTTGTGTATTCTGGCGAATGGTTGGGTGCAGACCATAGAACGGCGTTCGGCGTTGACCTTTATAAAGGAAAAGAGGACGCGCTTTTAGGTGCTGCGGCTTTTCAGCAGGATTTCGTTCTTCGTTATCTAAGCGGAACTTCACTTGAATCAGATATCATTCCACTAACGCTTACTAATCCTAACTACGGTATAACGCAGTCTGAAAACTACAATGTACAATTCAGACCATTGAGCACAACCGAGCAAACGCGAAACGGTGCCTATGTACTGAATGAACTCGCTTGGGAGCAGTTTACCTTTGTTGCTGGTTTGCGCTACGACCAGTTTGAAGATGAAACGTCTAGTGCCATTTTCGACGATTCAAACGTAAGCTTCAGGGTTGGTGGTATTTATAAAATTAGCACTAATATTTCACTTTATGGTCAATGGGCAGATTCTTATGAACCTCAGTCGGTGAGTAGTCAGCAGGATGAAGCTGGTGGACCATTTGAGCCAACCACAGGAGATATTATCGAGGGCGGTATAAATGCAGAACTGTTCGATGAAACTACCTTGCTGCGATTAGCCGTGTATCAAATAACCCGAGAAAATATCCTTCAATCCACCGGTGAGGATCCTGAAGGTGACGGCATTGACAACGTTGCGGCGGTGG
The DNA here is from genome assembly GCF_903772925.1 of Alteromonas macleodii. Lineage (NCBI taxonomy): Bacteria > Pseudomonadati > Pseudomonadota > Gammaproteobacteria > Alteromonadales > Alteromonadaceae > Alteromonas > Alteromonas fortis. The sequence goes on along the minus strand of NZ_LR812090.1, from coordinate 784,898 downwards.
GTGAAGTCACCAGTGATGGATTTGAAGTTGAGGTTATCACTGACTTAACACCAAATTGGATCTTAAGCCTAGCATATGGTTACAACGACGCTCGAATCACAGCAGACAATGGTGGTAGCGGTATCAGTAACAGTGTAGGCGATCGCTTTGCTAATGCACCTCAGAATCAATTTGGTTTCTGGACGCGTTACCAAGTTCCCGAATGGGATCTTGCCTTTGCCTTTGGTGGAAACTATGTTGACGACCAATTGAGTCTATCTGGGCAAAACGTGAAGTCCTATTTCATTGCCGATGCATCAATAACTTGGGAAGTAGACAACTACAGTGTACTGTTTAGAGTAGATAACCTCTTTGATAAAGAGTATGCAGAATCAGGCTTTATTGAGCGCACGGGTCACTTCCCTGGAAACCCGAGGAACGGTTTTGTAGAATTCACTTACAAGTGGTAACCAACAACGCTTTTTAAAGTAGAAATATTGGCTAAGCTTTTGAACGAATCAAATAAAAGGTGCTTAAGTTTAGCCATTGTTTATTTAAACTAAGCTGAATCCTTCGATTAGTGCTCCCAATGCAGAGCTTATCTTTACTTTCCTTGACTTTCCTTACATTAAAATTTCATGACCTACGATAGAACCGCGCAAAGAAAATACAGAAAGAAGCTATACAACCTCCATGCGTGGGTAGGCTTTCAGCTTTCTATCGTCCTTTTTATCATTTTATCAACGGGTACTATCGCTACGGTCTCCAATGAAATTGATTGGCTTGTGTTTGAGGAAATGCGCACGTTTAATACGCCTCCTAGCAGCCTAGACAGCGCCGATGATGAAATTGTTAAGTGGAACAGTATCTATGAGGCTACGCTTAACTATGCAGAACAAGCAAAGATAAAATCCATCTCGACCATGGGACATGATAATTTCACCTACCGTGTCAGAGCAGAATTCCCCGATGGTCATGACCGCTTTATCCACGTGGATCAGTACACCTATGAAGTGACAGGCGATATTCCTATTTTAACGATTCAGCGGTTCTTCCGAGACTTTCACCGCTATCTGTTTATGCCTAATTATCTTGGCTTACCAACGGTTACCTTTTTCGCATTCATTCTTGCTATCTCGCTGTATACGGGCCTAAAAACAACCCGAAACTGGAAAACCGCCATTACCCGTCTCCGCCTAAACCAAGGCCCAAGAATACTACTGAGCGACCTTCATAAACTGCTTGGGCTGTGGAGCCTCTGGTTTTTCATTGTCATTGTCATAACCAGTTGGTGGTATTTATTTGAATTCGGTGCCGCAGTTGCAGGCAATCGATTTGAACCTCGCCCACCAAAGGCCACCGTCATTTCAAATTATGAGCAAGTTAACCCTGTATCAACCACGCAGTTTTCCAGTGCGTTTCAGAAGGCATCGCAAGCCATTGAGGACTGGCAGATCACCGGTGTACTATTTCCTACCTCAGACACAGCAGCACTGCGATTCACAGGTATAGGCAATAACCCTTTGCTGCGTGAGCGCGCGCATAAAGTAGATATTGATATAACCAATCAGCGTATTGTTGGCGTACAAGAGCCCAAAATTATGGCCTGGACTAACTACCTCAATGAATACGCAGACCCGCTGCACTTTGGATACTTCGGTGGGCTTTTGTCTAAGTTAATTTGGTTTGTATTTGGTGTTGGTTTAACAACGCTTTCTGCAACGGGGGTGATGATGACATGGAAGCGTACGAAATCCTCTGCTCTAACCAAAACACAAAAGCGAACGCTGCCCATCTTACTTCTGGCACTAGTCTATTTTGTCTTTTGGCTGCAGCGGTATTTGTAATTCGTTCGAACTGAAAATCACATACCTCTGCACCAGCGCGGCATTCACGTTATCAGTCTAAGCAGACTTTCAGTATGCTGCGACGTACAATTACTTAGTGTTAGACGACTGCTTGACCTGCTGCCACAGCGCTTCCAATTCATCAAGCGTCAATGCGTCGAGCTTGTCGCCCTGTTCAGCCGCTAAGCGCTCTACGCCTTTAAAACGGTTAGCAAACTTGTTACTGGCGTTTCTAAGTGCGGTATCAGCATCTACCTTGCAATGTCTTGCCAGATTAACCATGGCAAAAAGTGCATCACCAATTTCTTCTTCGATAGCCTGCTGGTTATCACGTACACTATTACTTAAAGAGTTTTGGTCAGCACTGTTTTCACATAGAAGGCGTTGCTTCGTATCAAGCTCTTGCTGAATCTCTTCTACTTCTTCGCGTACTTTATCAATAACAGGCGCGGCGTCAGGCCAGTCAAAGCCTACCTTTGCACAGGCTTTTTGCAGCTTTTGCGCGTACATAAGTGCCGGCATACCTTTGGGTACGCTATCTAGAATACTGGTTTCTGTTGCTTCGTCTTGCTTTAAACGCTGCTTTTTAAGTTGCTTTTCTTGGGCTTTTATTTTGTCCCACTGTGCATTTAAAACGCTGTCGCTCAATGGCGTATGTTCTTTGTTTGTAACGCTTAACTCATCGCTTTTTACTTCATCGTCTGACTGTGCACCAAAGACATGAGGGTGCCGGCGCACCAGCTTATCGCTAATGCTTTGCGCAACATCGTCAAAAGAGAATTCCTTCGATTCACTGGCGATCTGCGCGTAGAACACTACTTGAAACAGCAAGTCACCCAACTCATCTTTGATATCGTGCATATCACCAGCGGCAATAGCATCAGCCACTTCATAGGCTTCTTCTATGGTGTAGCGAGTTAGGCTTCCCATGGTTTGTTTCACATCCCATGGACAGCCAGATTGCGGGTCGCGCAGTTGCGTCATAATGTCTAGCAGCCGCTGCATTTCTCCAAGGCTAGCTTTGCTTGCGTTTTGCATCTGTCACGCCTTTAAGCTGTCGTAATTGAGTTAAGACTTTTGACACTCTCTCAAGATCATTAACCTCGATAGATATGGTAATAAGTGCCGTCTGCCTGTTTTTATCACTTAAGCTATTTACCCCTAAGAGCGGCACGTTTTCATTCGCCAACACCGTAGTAATGTCGCGCAACAGGCCGTTTCTATCGTGGCAAAATATATCAATGCCTGTCTCAAAACCCACTTTAAGCTCATGTGACCAATTCACTTCGATCTGGCGCTCAGGGTGCTGTGATAACAAGTGCTGCAGCTGACTGCAGCTTTCTTTATGAACGCTTACGCCACGGCCTTGCGTGATATAGCCTAAAATAGCTTCGCCGGGAACCGGCTTACAGCAGTTAGCGAGCTGACTCATTAAGTGCCCCACGCCCTGCACTACTACCGCGTCTTTTTTACCCGTGCCAGCCGCAGTTTTGCGCGTTTTTACCTTAGGGCTAATTTCAGGTTCGGGGGCTGGTGGCTCTTGCAAGTGATGAATAAAGTTAATCACTTGCATAACGCGCACATCACCGGCACCTACCGCAGTGTATAAGTCGTCAAGGGTTTGTAAATTAAACTTCTCAAACGCTTCATTAGGTACTTTAGCAGGCAAGTGGGCACGCTGAAGCTCCCGCTCTAGTAGCTCTTTACCGGCAGCAAGGTTTTTATCTCTGTCCTGCTTTTTAAAGAAGGAGTGGATAGTGGCGCGCGCTCGCGACGAATGCACATAGCCAAGGCCTGGGTGCATCCAGTCGCGACTTGGGTTCGGCTCTTTTCCGGTTAATACTTCGATTTGGTCGCCACTTTGCAGTAAATAAGTGAAAGGCACGATACGCCCATTCACTTTTGCGCCTATGCAGCGATGGCCTACGTTACTGTGAATGTAGTAGGCAAAATCAAGCGGCGTAGCGCCTTGGGGAAGGTCAATAACGTCGCCTTTGGGTGTAAACACGTAAACCCTATCGTCAAACACCTGGCTGCGAAGCTCTTCAACCAAGTCACCCGATTCCGCCACTTCTTCTTGCCATGCAAGTATGCGGCGAAGCCAGTTTATGCGCTCGTCATAGCCGGATTGTTTACCCGTACTGCCCTCTTTATATTTCCAGTGAGCAGCCACACCAAGTTCGGCATCCTGATGCATTTTTTGGGTACGAATTTGAATCTCAACCGACTTTCCTTCAGGCCCCACAATCACCGTGTGAATAGACTGGTAACCGTTAGGTTTAGGGGTTGCGATATAATCGTCAAATTCGTTAGGTAAATGTTTATAACTTGCGTGAACGGTACCTAACGCTGCGTAGCAATCTTGTAGTCGCTCGGCAATAATACGCACTGCACGAATATCAAAAAGCTGCTCGAACGTAAGGCGCTTTTTCTGCATTTTTTTCCAAATGCTAAAAATATGCTTAGGGCGGCCGTATACGTCAGCGCGGATTTGTTCGCTATCAAGTAAGCCTTGCAAGTCGCCTACTATGGTCTCTATGTACTCGGCGCGCTCTCTGCGCTTGCCATCTAACTGCTTAGCGATTTGTTTGTAGGTGATGGGGTGTAAGTAACGAAACGCAAGATCTTCAAGTTCCCACTTTAACTGTCCGATACCCAACCGGTTTGCCAATGGTGCGTAAATACTGGCGCACTCGCGAGCCACCATAACACGAGTTTCTTCGTCGGCTTTTTTAACCTGTTGAAGTGCACAAATACGCTCGGCCATCTTAATAACAACGGCGCGTACGTCTTCTACCATCGCAAGGAGCATACGACGAATACTGTCTATGTGCTGCTCGTCTGATCTTTCAGCAAAGCCAGAGCCGTTCACTTTACGGGCATGTAACGACTTAATGGCATCCATTCGACGCACGCCAACGATAAGGTCTCGAATCTCCCCACCAAACTCATCAACAATATCTTCTTCACTTAAAGCGTGCTGTTCGCAATAAGGAAACACTAGGGCAGCCTGAAGCGTTGCATCATCCATATTAAGTTGACACAAAATCTCAACCATTTCCTGGCCAACCAATAGCCGCTCGGGAATGGAAGACACTGCACTTAGCTTATCTTTTGTTTCTGCACTCAGCTCAAGACTGTCTAGCCAAGCTTCAAAGGGGGGCCGGTCTGCTTCGTGGACCTTTCTTGTTGATACCATATCCTTTACTCGTTACTGCTGCTTTCGCGTAAACAAGGCCATCATTTCCATGTGATGGGTGAAGGGGAACATTTCTGCTACGCCCGCTTTTTCCATTTCATAACCTCCGTCTATCAACACTTTTGCGTCTCTAGAAAACGTACTTGGGTTGCAAGAAACATACACTATCGTTTTTGGTAGTGCTTTTACAAGCGCATGACAAACGGTCAATGCCCCTTCTCTTGAAGGATCAAGCAGTACCTTATCAAAGCCCTGCTGCAAAGAAGCCTCGACATTGGTCTTATCTGCCAAATCTAAATGCAGCCACTCGACATTGTTAATGCCCTGTCGCTGTGCATTGTCTTTTGCGCGGCGCACCATCTCTGCAACACCCTCGACCGCTTGTACCCTAGAACCTGACTTAGCAATAGGTAAGGTAAAATTGCCCAGCCCGCTAAACCAATCGGCTATACGTTCGTTGGGCAGTGGGTTTAGCCAGTCCATTGCTTGGTCAATCATTTTTTCGTTAACCACTTTGTTTATTTGAATAAAGTCGTTAGCACTTGGTGAAATAGAACAGTCATTTATCGTGGACATAACCAAATCAGTGCCATGCCCTACACTGCGAATTTGCCCTTGTTTGTTCTCAAGCTTTAACTCTATTTTATCGGTATTGGCGAGAGAGTACTCGTTAACCAGTGCATTCACCGCATCAATAAGCTCTGCCTCAAGCGCTTTAATATGTTTAATAACAAGGTGCGAAGTGTTATCACCGGCAATTAGGCTTATATGCCCAATGTGTCGAGCTGACTCAAAACCTGTGAGCGCGTTTTGCAAAGGGCCAATGATATTAGATAAAGGGTCAACCAAAATTGGGCAGCTATCCACATTGGTTACTTTGTTGCTATTGGCTTCGCGAAAGCCTAGTTTAATTTGATTCGGGTTGCGGGCGTCGATAGCCAGTCTTGCTTTTCTGCGATATTGAGGTCGAGGACCCACCAAAGGAGATTGCCAAACGCCTGCTTTCATTGCCAATTGACGTTCCATCATCACCTTAAGAGCGTTGTCTCTTTGCTCAAGGGCAGTATCCGGCTTTATGTGCTGTAGCTGACATCCACCACACGAATCAAACACAGGGCAGAAAGGCGCTTGCCTTGCCTCACTAGGTAATTGAATATTTGTCGCTTTGGCGTTGATGACTTTCTTTTTGCTTGATAGCACCTCAATGTCGCAGGTTTCTCCAACAAGGGCACCTTCAACAAACATTATGGGGTTGCCGCGTACTACCCCATGACCCATCCAGTCGACATCTTCAATGGTCACCGTACTGGAATTTGCCTTCTTACTGGCTTGTGAGGCATTTTTAGTTTTTCCAAACCGAAGTCCTGCGACCTGTGCGTTGGCACTGGCATTACCTTTTTTTCCATTGCCACTTAGGCGGGAAGACGCTGTGCCTTTTTGTTTGCTGCGTGATTGTTTAAAAAGGTTTGCCAAGTGTGACTCCGGTAACTTGCTCTGCGTGGTTTGATATTTGTAGCGTTTTTTTGTAAACGCAGCCCAGATAGGTTTCATCTACCTGGGCTACTTTCAATCTGCGTTTTAGTAGGCCGCGTTTTAGAAAATGATTAGGACTCTAGTATAACGGTGGCGACGGCATAATGCTGCTCGTCTGAAATACTGATCACGCTTCGGGTAATGCCCCTTGCCTCACACATAGCAGCAAATTCACCAGAAAAATGAAGTTCTGGCGCCCCTAGGTCGTTGTTACGCACCTCTATGTGTTGCCAACTAATCCCATTTCCAATACCCGTACCAAGGGCTTTCACCGCTGCTTCTTTCGCGGCAAAGCGTTTTGCTAAAAAGCGCACTGGTGTAGCGTGCTCACTAAACGCCTGCCACTCGGCAGGCGTAAGTACACGCTTAGCCAAACGTTCGTTAGCGCTCTCGCCTTTACCAAGGCGAGCAATTTCTACAATGTCAGTACCTAGCCCTGCAATCGCCACGCTATATTTGCCCTTTTGAATTAAATTCCAGCGCGTGCTTCAAGCATCAGCTTACGCATATCAGCCACTGCTGTGTGAAGTCCGTCGAACGCGGCGCGAGCGATGATAGCATGACCAATATTAAGTTCGATTAGCTGAGGAATCGCCGCTATAGGTTTAACGTTGTGATAGTGCAAGCCGTGACCCGCATTCACTTTAAGTCCTAAACTGTCAGCATATTCAATACCTTCAACTAAGCGAGCTAGCTCTTTTTGCTGCTCATCTTCACTGGTGGCTTCTGCGTATTGACCAGTGTGAATTTCAATGTAAGGCGCGCTACATGCTGCCGCTGCATCAATCTGCGCTTTATCCGCGTCGATAAACAAAGACACTAGGATGTTGGCATTCGCAAGACGCTCGCACGCTGCTTTAATATTTTCAAAGTTGCCCGCTACATCGAGACCACCTTCAGTGGTTAACTCTTCACGTTTTTCCGGTACTAGGCAGCAAAAAACAGGTTTTACTTCTTCTGCAATGGCCAGCATTTCATCGGTTACTGCCATTTCTAGATTAAGTCGAGTGTTAATGGTCTGCGCTAAAATACGCACGTCGCGATCTTTAATATGACGGCGATCCTCTCGTAAGTGAACGGTAATGCCGTCTGCACCTGCACGCTCAGCAATGTCAGCAGCGTGCACTGGATCTGGATAATGTGTACCGCGCGCATTGCGAAGCGTTGCGATATGGTCGATGTTAACGCCTAATAGAATCGTGCTCATTTCACCACCTAACCTGTAAGAGCGAAAGAAGATGCCTGCTCTTCATGTTTAATACATTATTTAAAGGGCGCAAACACCCTTCCCTAGAAAGTGCAGATTGTAGCAAATTTTTTTATAGAAGGTGCTGTTTAAGCATTTGAGTTAAGAGAAAATAATCTAATGCCATTAGCCTTGATAGCAGTTCTTGTCTAGTGCTAGACGCGTGAAGATAAGCACTATTATAAAAGGTGTTGCACCTCATTAGCGACTTTACATGCCAACGCACTAACGGGGTTTCGGCATAAATAGTTCGCGGCTTTTAAGCGGCTTGTCTCCAATGAGCGGTTTGAGCAAGTCGCGACAAAGCACTTTAGCAACCTTCTTGCTAAGCGGGGTAAACTCCCCCTGTGACAAACTAAGCAACGCTTGCCCAGGAAAGCCTCGCATGCCCCTTAAACCAGCCACATCTTGGGGAATAGGCACAAAGCCCGCATCTATCTGAAAGTTATAGCTGCCTGTTTCTTCAATTGGCATTTCGTATTCTACGTCAGTAGTGAAGTCGGGCAGTAGCCCCATTTCATCGAGTAGTGCAAACTCGAACTGTCGCAAGGTCACTTCTATGTCGCTATTATCACGAAGAGACAGTAATGTATTTTCATAAGCGTCGTACACGCCGTCGCTAGCGAGGCCGGCAGGCATAACACGGTTGGTTAACTCGTTTACATACATTGCACAAAACAACGCTGTGCCTACCAAATTGATGGACGGAGCGACGCTTTCAACGTGCCGTAGGCTTTTTAACTCTGATTTTCCGCTTAACTGCAGGCGAAGATGTTGAAAAGGTTGAAGCAGGCTCTTTTTATCTGATTTACTGTTTTTCACACCCTTAGCTACCGCGCTAACACGCCCCTCTTCCAGGGTAAAAAAGTCAACAATATAGCTGGTCTCCCTGTAAGGGCGTCTATGCAATACATAGGCATTTAACCAATCATTATTCATTGTTGTTCACTATTGTTTAGCACCGAATCGGTAGCTATTTAGGTGCAAGTTAAAAGGTGTATTTTAGCTGCAAAGGCAAATAACTTATTAGCTGCGTTTAATTCTTACCACTTTCATGGTTTCAAATTCAATGCCAGCCACATCTTCTACATGGCGATAATAAGTTACGTTTACTCGAGCCCCTTTTAAACTTTGATATTGCTGTTTTCGCCGGTAAATAAAAGGGACATCAATGCCTTCTAGCATAATGGTGTGGCGTATCCAATCGCTGTCTTTTTCTTCACGCTGAACGTGAGAAATCACTTTAATATTGTCGGTTTGATTAAGCTGACTATGCTTTTCCACCAGTTTCTGTCGTTCGCTTTTCACCCTTGCCTCTTTTTTCTTATTTTTTAGCTCTTTAGTTCTTTAGCTCGTATCGCTTTTTGACTAGCTAGGTTTTAGAAGGCTCAATGCTGTACGTGAATCAACTTCGTTTAAACCGCTTCTATTTGCTCAATAATAAGCTGTACAGTTTCTTGCCCTCTGAAAACATTGATATCAAGGCGGTAAGCGATATGTACACGCTTTACCATGGCGTTAGGCCATGCTTTTAAATCAATGTTAAACGCAATAGCGTCTACTTCACTGGCGCCATCACTTTTCAACACCATCTTAAGGTGCTTTTGTCCTACTAGTCGCTGATCGAGAAGCGTAAATTCTCCATCAAATAACGGTGATTCAAAACCCTGACCAAACGGACCTGCCTGGCGCAATAAATGCGCAAAAGGCAAACACAATTCTTCTGAAGATAAATCACCGTCAGAGAGCAGTGCATGATTGCCATCAAGCTTTTCCATATGGGTACGAGCAACGTCAACAAAAGCCTGCTCGAAGTCAGGAAGCTTGGCGACAGGCAAACTCAAACCAGCGGCCATGGCGTGTCCACCAAATTTCTCGATAACGCCAGGATAGCGTGTATTTACTTCATCAAGTACATCGCGAATGTGCACACCAGGAATGGAGCGCGCCGAGCCTTTAATCACAATATCGTCTTGATGAGCGAAAGCGATAACAGGTTTAAGATACTTCTCTTTTAGCCGGCCTGCCACAATACCAATCACGCCTTGGTGAAAGTCTTCGCGATAAACCACCAGTGCGCTTGGCATATCGCCTTCATCCAGTGCCATCTGCTCTAGTACAGTTTCGGCTTGTGCTTTCATGCCGGTTTCAATTTCGCGGCGTTCTTTGTTAAGCGCATCGAGCTCTGCCGCTATCATTCGCGCTTGAATGGTTTCATCTTCTAGTAAGCAAGCAATGCCTTGCGACATATCGTCTAAGCGACCGGCAGCATTAAGTCTGGGACCTACTACAAAGCCCAAGTCGGTGGAGGTTAGGTGCGCGCAATCGCGGTTTGCGACTTCAACTAGCGCTTTAATACCTGGTCGACACTTACCAGCACGGATACGCTGAAGACCTTGGTGAACTAAAATTCGGTTATTTTTATCTAAAACCACCACATCGGCCACGGTGCCAACAGCAACAATATCTAACAGGGAAGCTAAGTTGGGTGGTGCAATACCTACTTTCTCAAAATACCCTTGCTGCTGTAGCTCAGCTTTAAGCGCAAGCATGATATAAAAAGCCACACCCACGCCAGCTAAGTTTTTAGAGGGAAATTCACAGCCAGGTTGGTTAGGGTTCACTATCGCATCAGCTGGCGGTAATGTATCACCTGGCAAGTGGTGATCGGTCACCACAACCTGCATACCTAAAGATTTAGCATGGGTTACACCGTCAATACAAGATATGCCGTTATCCACGGTTACAATAACCTCGGCACCTAGTTTCGCTGCCTCATCGACAATAGGTACGCTAAGCCCATAACCAAAATCAAAGCGATTAGGTACAAGGAAATCAACGTTGTGATAGCCCATAGCTCGAAGCGCCAGTATACATACCGATGTACTGGTAGCGCCATCGGCATCAAAATCGCCCACTATGATAACGCGCTTATTTTGCACAACGGCATTGGCAAGGATTTGCGCGGCTTGAGGCATCCCTTTTAATACATTGAAATGCGTAAGTCCTTTAAGGCCATTCTCCAAGTCATCCATATTCGCAATATTGCGACCGCGGTAAATTCTGTCGATAACAGGGTGTAAGTCGGAGCTTAACGAGGCGCCGGATACCTCGCGGCGAACAATAGGCAAAATCATGAAATACCACTAAACCAATACTGTGATTGCAGTTATCTTAAACACTTGATATTAAGAAAGTTTAGGCAAACTTAAATTGAATATATTCAATAAAGAATACACGTTTTCAAATAGAAGCTCTGCGCTAACTGCAAAGTGAAACCATACGAAAGAACGTAAGAAAAATAACGCTATGAATCATACCGCAGAAAACAAAAAAACGCACAATGCGTGCGTTTTTTTCATGTCAGTAACTAAAGAGTTTAAATGACTACTCTTCGCCTTCCAACGCTTTTGCGAGCAATGCGGCAGGCTGGTAACCAGGAATCAATGAACCATCAGGCAACACGATATTAGGCGTGCCGTTCACCCCTAGTTTTTGGCCTAGCATATATTGCTCTGCCACTTTGTTTTTGCAGCTAGCGCTTACCACATCGTTGCCAGCTTTAGCTTTTGTTAATGCGCTTTGCGGGTTTTCAGCACACCATACTGACACCATATCTTCATAGTTCTGGCTATTTAGCCCAGAACGTGGGAACGCTAGGTAATGAACCGTAATACCGGCATCGTTAAGCTCGTCAATTTCGTTATGAAATTTACGGCAGTAGCCGCAAGTGATGTCTGTGAACACGCTTATTTCGTGCTTTTCGTTTTTAGCTTTAAACGTAATAGACGACGATTCCATTGATGCAACGCCCTCTTTACGCAAGCCTGAAAGGGCGAGTTCTGTTTCGTTGCGCATTTCTTCATCAATGTTAAAAACACGAGCCTGAAGCAAGTATTGTCCGTTTTCACTTACATAAAACAAGCCGCGGTTTGTAGATACCTGAACCAAACCAGATACAGGAGAATCGGCAATAGTTTCTACATCTAGCCCAAGCATTGACGTTAATTTATCGCGGATAGCGGCTTCGTCAGCAGCTTGCGCGCTCAACCCTAACAGAGAACCTGCCGCTACTACGCTGGCTAACAAAATTTTCTTTACTGCTTTCACTAAATACTCTCCATTTCGCCATTTAAGCTTGTTTGTACTCACTTGGCCTAGATTGCAGCTGCCTAAATATGTGCTTTCATCTTAAGGCAACCACTAAACATTTTCATACTCATTACTTTCAGACCGACGAACTTAGCAAAAAATTGCACTTTTCTCGCTAATTTTTTGATTATCTGTGCATTGCGCTGCAACAGAATGCTCTTAAGGTAACCACGGGGTTAATAAACTACAACCCCCCAGTATTGGGCTACTACGCTTAATCTAAAGTAATCCTTCATTTATATCCTATCACACCCCTTTTCGTTTAATACATGCATAAGCAGAGCCTCGTCGTACACAGAGCTCAGTTTGTAGCATTCTTGCTCAATGCATTTTTGTACTCGTTAGCCTCGGGGGTGATGACTATGAATAAGCGTCTGCAGTCGCTCTGTCGCTACATGGGTATAAATTTGGGTTGTAGATAAGTCGCTATGACCTAACAACATTTGTACTACACGTAAATCTGCGCCGTGGTTTAACAGATGCGTAGCAAAAGCATGGCGTAATGTATGGGGGGATAAATGTTGTTCAATACCTGCTTTAACCGCATAGTACTTAATGCGATGCCAAAATGTTTGGCGCGTCATTTTTTGTCCGCGTTTACTTAGAAAAACCACGTCAGAGGTTTTTGTGGCAAGAATAGGCCGGGCGGTTTTTATATAGGTTAGTAACCATTCGATTGCATCTTCCCCAAGAGGTACTAAGCGCTCTTTGTTTCCTTTACCTACCACCCTTACCACGCCTTGTTGAAGGCTAACTTGGTCCATCGTTAACCCTATTAACTCACTTACACGCAGGCCCGTAGCATAGAGGACTTCAAGCATGCTTTTGTCTCGGCATTCAATTGGGTCGTCAGTTAAAGGGGCATTAAGTAAATCTTCAACCTGCTGCTCACTTAAAGAAGAAGGCAAGGCTTTTGGCGTTTTTGGGTTAGACAACGCAGAAACAGGGCTGTCTACGCGAATTTGTTTGCTTATAAGAAACACAAAAAAGGCGCGAATGGCGCTAAGCGCGCGTTGCGTGCTGCGAGTGGACAGGCCTTTATCATGGCGATAGGCAAGGTAATCTTGAAGCTGTTCAGTGGTCAGCACAGCAATATCCTTCACCCCTTGATTGTTGCTGTAAATGGCAAGCTTAGTGAGGTCGGTGCGATAGCTTTGCTGAGTATGTTCTGAAAGCCCTTTTTCGAGCCACAACATTTCAATAAAACCATCAATATGTGCCTGACTTGCCGCAGGCACATAGGTTAACTCACGTTCAATTTTTGCCATTTAGAAGCCACGCTTTTGCTTAATCAACTCGTAAGCTGACTGAATATCTTGCGCCTTCTTTTTGGCAATCTCCATCGCCTGTTCTGGCAAGCCTTTAGACACGAGTTTATCTGGATGATGTTCAGCCATGCGCTTTCTGTAAGCTCGCTTTATTACTTTCTCATCGTCAGATGCTGCTACGCCTAGAATGCGATAGGCATCATCTAAGCTTTGCTGTTCTGAGTAGGCCGATTGCTGACCACGGTGCCGCTGTCCTGCCCCCGAGTGAGCACGTTGCCCCGCACCTGAGTGTGCCCGTTGTCTGAATCGAATTTCAGCTTCATACATCGAAATAAGGTAATCTAAATCACGACGCCTAAAACCCAGAGGTTTCGCCACTTTTTCTAATACGTTGTATTCTTCTTGAGAAAGCTGACCGTCGGCAAACGCCGCTTGAATAAGAATTTCCAAGAATACTTGCAGAATATCCCGTCGACCGTGGCTGGCATCATAGAAGCCTTTTAACGTATCCACTAAAGGGAAGTCTCGTGCTTTGCCCTCTCTGAATGCATCCTGTGCTTCTCGGCGGGCATCGCCTGTCAGGCGCATTTCGTCCATTAGCGCTGTAGCAATTTGAATCTCTCTATCAGTCACCTTGCCGTCAGACTTAGCAAGATGACCTAATGCACTAAACAAGCTATGAAAGAAAATGGCTTGCTGCTTTAAATTGTCCTGATCAGTAAAAAAGCGCCCAAAGCCACCTAGTTGATTAAAGTCTTGGCGATAGGCTTTATCAAAAAAGTGTCCGACTACCAGCCCTAGGATCGCGCCTGGTATTTTCAAAAACATAAAGCCGAACAAGGCGCCGAGGATTTTTCCCCAAATTGACATCGCGTCATTCTCCATTGGTGCACTGTTTAGAAAGTTGATGTTACTGTCGTTAATTCACGCCGTGCAAAGCGCGTTAATCATCATATCAAATACATAAGTTAATTAACTAGGGCTTAAGCAGAGCGAAATCAAGCTTACTGCCGCTAATTACCGCTGTCTTTGATGTGTTGTGCATATAAAAGTGCATTTTTTTGCCTGAATGGTTGGTAATTGCGACAGAAGCGCTTAGAATTGAGCGCTTGTATAAAATAGTAATAGCTAGTGAGCCCCAAGCTTTTCTACGGTAAAAGCAGTAAAGGGCGCTTGATCACTGGTTTTTTTAATCGTTATGTCGAACTAACCGAGACGCAAGTCGTCTTACTTGGGTTTAAAAGCAACATACAACAAAACAGGCCACCCATTTACGCATGAAAAACACCTGCGCCATGCTTGTTTCCGCGACTCTTTTGCCTACGGTCGCGTTTGCACAGGAAACGACAGCTTCAAATTCTCAATCAAACTCAGATGCAGCCCCTCTTGCATTCTGCTCAGTCGAACCTGTTACTTTTAGTAGCCAAGCATTGATGCCTAAGGGCCATGTTAAAGTTGAAGCTAATCGTACAGAAATCATTCAAGACACTGTAGCTCTGTTTTCTGGCAATGTAGACATAACGTCAGACACCGCGATAATCAGTGCCTCGCAGGCACAAGTTAATGGAACCGGTAGTGGGCGCGACCTTATTGCAAAAGGCGATGTAACCTACCAAGATGCGCAACTAAAAGTGGAAAGCGATGCGGTAACCTTGCGTTCTGAAGAAGAGCGCTTGGAGATGCAAAATACCCGCTATAAGCTGACTGGGTTTGTAGGACAAGGTGCAGCCGAAGATATTTTGTTAGATACAGATACCGGCATAGTTCTAAAGGAAGTAAGTTTCTCTACTTGCCCAGAGGGTGATGAAGACTGGATGATTCGCGCCAGCGAAATCAGCTTGGAAAAAGGGACGGTATGGGGTCAAGCCAAACACACCAGGTTCTACATTGCCGATGTTCCTGTATTTTACTTGCCTTATTTTGCGTTTCCAGTAAGTAATGAGCGACAAACCGGCTTGTTATTTCCCGAGCTGACGAGTTCTAGTCGAACTGGCGTAGACTACACTCAGCCTTTTTACTGGAATATTGCGCCTAACTACGACATGACTATATCCCCCCGATTAATGTCATTGCGCGGTCTTCAGCTAAATACCGAGTTTCGTTACCTAACAGAACGCAGTCAAGGTACAGCCTACGTTGAATATCTACCAAGTGATTCGGATATTTCAGGTAACCCAGACCGATATTTTTATCGCCTTGAACACCAAGGGTTAATTGCTGATAACTGGCTGCTCAATATTGATTTCAACGGACTAAGTGACGATAACTACATAGTAGACCTTGGGTCAGACTACTACAGCCGCTCTGATACCCATCTATACCGAAATATTGGTTTGAGTTACTACTCTCAGAACCTTTCAGTCAGTATGCAGGTTAAAGATTTCGAAGTATTAGGTGATACTGCTGACAGCTATCGCGCTGTTCCAGAAATTAAAGTTAACTACAACAAAGCACTAGGCGAATACTTTGAGTTTAACCTTGACTCAGAAGTCGCTCATTTCGACAACACGTTAGATACTGCGCCAACCGCAACGCGATTCCACATTGCGCCAACGCTTGCTGTACCGGTTCGCGCGGCGTGGGGTGAAGTCGTTGCCGAAACCACAGTTTTTCAAACTGTATATCAGCAAGACAATGTGGAAGGAACCGATTTAGAAGAAGATGTAGAGCGTACCCTTGGTCAGGCTCGTCTTTACGGTGCACTATACTTCGAAAGAGATACATCTTGGTTTAGTGACGATATGTCGATGACCCTTGAACCTAAAATTCAGTATCTTTACACGTCTTATGAAGATCAAACTGCCATCGGCTTTTATGACTCAACACCGCTGTTGACCGATGTTGAAGGCTTGTTTCGAGGCCAAGAGTTTACTGGCCTTGATAGAATTAGCGACAACAACCAGATTACCCTTGGTGCTACCACACGCATGTTAGATAAAAACAATCGGGAACAATTCGTTCTTAGTGTGGGTCAGATATTCTACCTTGAAGATAACAAAGTGGTTGCGGCAACTAAAAATCAAGATCGTTCAGCCCTTGCCGCTGAGGTAGATTGGCGCTTTAACCAAAATTGGTTTTTCCATTCTGATGTGCAGGTCACCACTGATACAGACAAAGTTGACCTGAGCAGCGTGGGCATTGAATACCGTAAAGATGACGCGCGCTTTATTCAATTAAGTCATCGCTACGTTCGCGACCTTAGTGGTGAAACCATTAATCAAATTGGTGTTTCAGCAAGCTGGCCAATTTCTGAGAATTGGCAGTGGGTTGGACGTACTTATCGAGATTTAGAGCGCAATCGAAGTGTGGAAACCTACGCAGGTATTCAATATGAGTCGTGCTGCTGGGCAGTTCGACTTGTTGCTCAGCGCAGTTTGAACAACCGCTACAACGACAGTGGCGTCCAAACAACGGATGATTTTGACTCTGGTGTTTCGCTACAGTTTATCTTCAAAGGCATTGGTTCGTCGGGAACCCAAAGAAGCATGCTTGAAGACGGTATGTTTGGCTATCGCCAGCCTTATAGTTTAAATTAACCCGCAGTTGAGCGCTCAGCAGCGCTTGAAAGCAATTAACCAATAATAAAAGAGTGTGTATGAAGTTCATTATCCGTGCATTGATGTTAGGTGCCCTACTCTCGTTTAATAGCGTGGCACAAGAAGTAATGCTTGACCGCGTTGCTGTAATTGTTGACCAAGGCGTTATACTTGAGAGTGAAATTAAAGCCCTCGTACAAGACGTTAAGCGCAACGCTGAAGCTAACAACCAACAGCTACCTTCAGACCGTGCGCTTCGTACACAGGCTATTGAGCGTTTAATTACGAAGAGCCTTCAGCTACAAATGGCTGAGCGTATGGGTATTCGTATCAGTGACCCTCAACTTGAGCAAACCATTGGTAATATTGCGGCCAATCAAAATGCGACCGTTGAACAACTTCGCGCGCAATTAGCCGCTGAAGGCATTGCATACGATGACTATCGCGAAGATATTCGTGAAGAAATCATTATGGGTGAAGTACGCCGCGCAAACGTACGCCGCCGCGTTTATATCACGCCTCAAGAAATAGATACGCTGATAGAAATAATGGAGCAACAGGGTGCAACGCAGGCAGAATACCGTTTAGGTCATATCCTTATTGGCTTCCCACCTGAACCAACAGACGAAGACATTCAGGCAGCACGTGACCGCGCAGATAAAGTTATCTCACTATTAGAGTCGGGCTCTGATTTTGCTAAAATTGCCATTGCTTCATCATCGGGTAACGAAGCATTAGAAGGTGGTGATATGGGCTGGCTGAATATTAATGCTATGCCAACACTCTTCGCTGAAGCGATTCAAGATAAAGATAAAGATGCGCTTGTTGGTCCTATCCGAAGCGGCGCAGGCTTTCACATTCTAAAAGTACTAGATACTCGCGGTATTGAGAAAGTTACCGTTGAAGAAGTTAACTCGCGCCATATTCTGGTTAAGCCATCAATTATTTTAAGCGAAGAAAAAGCAAAACAGATGCTAGTGCGCTTTAAAGAAGAATTGAAAAACGGTGAGGCGGACTTTGCAGAGTTAGCAAAAGAATATTCGGAAGACCCGGGCTCGGCCCTTCGCGGTGGAGAATTAGGTTGGTCTGACCCAGGTAACTATGTACCTGAGTTTAAAGAAGCATTATCACAGCTTGAACCTGGCGAATACAGCGACCCAGTGCGCACGGTTCACGGCTGGCACTTGATTCAACTTAACGACCGTCGCATGGATGACGCAACGGATAAACGCAAAGAAGAGAAAGCTTCTCAGCTTATTTTCAATCGTAAATTTTCAGAAGAAACCGAGAACTGGTTACGTGAGATGCGTGATGCCGCTTACGTCGAAGTTGTCGAATCTTAATAATAAGTTATTCATGAGCACACCAATTAAAATAGCAATAACGCCGGGAGAACCGGCAGGTATCGGGCCAGATTTGATCATTAAACTGGCCCAGGAAACATGGCAAGCCCAGCTTGTCGTGTTTGCCGATGGCGACATGCTAAAAGCACGAGCAAGCGCCTTAGGGCTTCCGTTAACACTAATCGATTACGATGCAAATAACCCGCAGATACAAGATGCGGGTTCGTTGTTTATAAAGCAGATAGACAAAACTGCTGATGTTATCCCCGGAACGCTTGATAGTGAGAACGGGCTTTATGTAGTCGAAACCTTACGCCAAGCATGCCAGGCCAATATGGACGGTGACTTTGACGCTGTTGTAACTGGCCCGGTACATAAAGGTATCATTAACAAAGCAGGGGTGTCCTTCAGCGGACATACTGAGTTTTTCGCTTACCAGTCTAATACCATTGATGTGGTTATGCTGTTAGCTACAGAAGGTTTAAATGTAGCGCTAGCTACGACTCACATCCCTCTTGAATACGTGGCAAAAGCGATAACCCGCGAGCGCCTACACAAAGTTATCCATATTATAAACACTGACCTGAAGCTAAAGTTTGGCATCAATGAGCCCCACATTTACGTATGCGGATTAAATCCGCACGCGGGTGAAGATGGCCATATTGGTACTGAAGAAATTCACACTATTGTTCCAGCACTGAATGAATTAAGAGACGAAGGCCTTAAGATCACCGGTCCCCTGCCCGCTGACACCATATTTCAGCCTAAATACCTAGAAAATGCCGATGTTGTGCTAGCTATGTATCACGACCAAGGCTTACCCGTGCTAAAATACAAGGGTTTTGGGGCGTCAGTGAATATCACATTAGGATTACCTTTTGTTCGCACTTCAGTAGATCACGGTACTGCATTAGATTTAGCAGGTACTGGTGAAGCCGACGCCGGTAGTTTCAGAAAAGCATTGGAAAAAGCCATTGAGCTTGCACATCATCAACAATGAGTAAAACACATTTAGGCCATACGGCCAGAAAGCGATTCGGGCAGAACTTCCTACACGATGACTACGTGATAGGTAAAATTGTAGCAGCCATCGCGCCAAAAAATGAGCAAAACCTGGTAGAAATTGGGCCGGGTTTAGGCGCATTAACAGACCCTGTTTGTGAAGAAGTTGACGCATTAACGGTTATTGAACTTGACCGCGACCTTGCCAAACGACTGCGACATCACCCATTCAACGGAGAAAAACTAACCGTTATTGAACAAGACGCGATGACGATGGATTTCGGCGCACTATGCAAAGAAATGCCAGTAAAAGACAAGAAGCTTCGTGTATTTGGTAACTTGCCTTACAACATTTCAACGCCGCTAATGTTCCACCTTTTTGACCATGCTCAGTGCATTGAAGACATGCACTTTATGCTTCAAAAAGAAGTGGTTAACAGGCTAGCAGCGGGCCCTGGCTCTAAGAACTACGGCAGGCTTTCTGTTATGGCCCAGTATTATTGCCACGTGATCCCTGTTTTGAATGTTCCGCCAGGTGCCTTCAAGCCACCTCCGAAAGTAGACTCGGCTGTTGTAAAACTAGTTCCGCATCAAGCTCCACCCGTTGATGTTGAATCAGTAAACACGCTTGAGCGCGTTTGTGCACAGGCTTTTAATCAACGCCGAAAAACTATTCGTAACTCACTGAAAGACAGCTTGAGTGAGGAAGAAATCCGTGAGTTAGGGATAGATCCAACTTCTCGCGCAGAAGTGCTATCGCTTAACGACTTTGCCACTATAGCTAACGCTGTATCGGCAAAAGAGCACCAACAAGAGCAGTAAGTTCCTCTATGGATGTACTTGATATAAAGGTGCGGGTGAAAACCCGTCACCTTCCTGAGCACCTTCCCTCAGATTCCAAGCAATTTGCTTTCGCCTACCACATTACTATTGAAAACAATAGCGAGCATACCGTACAACTGCTTAGTCGCTACTGGAAGATAACCGACGCTAACGGTAAAACGTCAGAAGTAGAAGGTGATGGAGTGGTAGGAAAACAGCCTATAATGAAAGCGGGTGAACATTTTGACTATACGAGCGGCGCAGTCATTGACACACCAGTTGGCAATATGGAAGGCTATTATGTAATGGAACTAGAAAGCGGCGAGCGCTTCCGCGTTCCTATAAACGTATTTCGCCTAGCTATTCCAAGCATTCTTCATTAAGGGTTTTATGTCTAAAGGTAATACCTACGTCATTGGCGATATTCAAGGCTGTTATGACGGCCTTCGCCGCGTATTGGATAAAGTAGAATTTGACGAGACAAACGACAAGCTGTTTGCTGTCGGCGATTTGGTTGCAAGAGGAGAAGATTCGCTAAGCACATTGCGTTTTCTGAAATCTCTTGGCAGCCAATTTAGTAGTGTTTTAGGTAATCACGACCTGCACTTACTTGCTGTTGTAAACGGTATTCGCAAAGCGAAAAAGTCAGACAAATTAGAGCCACTACTTAATGCGGCAGATTTAACAGAACTTGTCGATTGGTTAAGGCAGTTCCCGCTGGCAACGAAGTTAAACGAACAATCAATAATGGTTCACGCTGGTCTTTATCCTCAATGGTCTATCGATGATTGCGTTTCACTTAGTGATGAAGTTAGCAACATCCTCAAGTCCGATGATTACGCCACTTTTCTTTCAAAGATGTACGGTAATACACCCGACAAGTGGTCAGATAAACTTGAGGAGGACGAGCGACTGCGCTTTATTGTAAATGCGTGTACGCGCATGCGGTTTGTTCATACAGATGGCACCCTCGACTTTGACAACAAGTCTCATCCTAGTACAGTTTCCAATACTGCTAATAGCACCTTAAAGCCTTGGTTTGAAGTAGAAAATACAAAGCTCACAACTAGCCAGCGAGTAATTTTCGGACACTGGGCCGCCCTATCAGGTCATACAAATAACTCACAATTTGTTGGTTTAGATACTGGCTACGTGTGGGGGCAAAGTATGACGCTGTTGAATTTAGATACCTCAGCTTTGATTAGCGTTACAGCATAAAATCATTATTGTATACACGCCTTTAGATACGAAACTTATCTGAGAAAGAACCCGCTTTTCCCGGCTTAACTGGTTGTACCAGTAATAACAATTAGACTTAAGTGCTAAATAAAATAAACATTAAGTCTTTGTAGCCGATACACTTACTTGTAAAAGTAACGATGATGTTTCGTTACCTGCTCAGCATTCAAGCAAGCGTCACTTTATAAGTGCTATATTTTGTTAGCTGAGGCGGGTAATATCGTTAGGGATAAAAATAAAAAACACTCATCCAGGAGTTCCGATGAAAATAACGGTAGCCACACGCGTAATCGGGGGATTTGTAGCGATTAGCGCACTTCTAATCGTTATAAGTGTTGTCTCACTTTATAACCTCAATTCCATAGGCTCTGCAACAGAGGAAGTAAATGACGTTGCTTTGCCCACGGTAGCAGGCAGTAATGCACTTAAAGCAAGCTTCCTAAATATGGGTCGACTTACCTTCGAAAGCTATATCGAAGAAGATTTAAGTGATCTTAAGGACAAAAGAGCGTCATTCGACTCTGCCAAAGATACCTTTGAAAACGAGTACAATAAGCTAGCGCAGGCCGTTAGTAATGAGCCAGAGCTTAGAAACACGCTAAACAGTGTTCGCGAATCTTATGATGCGTATATCACTAATGTTGAGGCTATGTACAAAAATCACCAAATGTACCTCGACTTGCGCAACAATATACAAGACAAACTAGGTGATGCTGAAGATAATGCAGACGATGCCTCTACCTACCTTCTGGATTTTTCGGACCTAGACGCGGTTCAGCGCGATCCTAACCTCAGACGTGCTGCTGAGATTGGTGGTCAACTTGAAACTTCGCTTCTTTCGCTACTTACTGTTTCTTATGAATATATCAAAACTGAAACGCTAGTTCGCTCACAGACACTTGGCAACGAAGTTGACCTTGTAGTTGAAAAAGTAGTTACCCAGCTAAGCGAAATGGTTGAAGCAGCGGGCGGTCGTGATGACTCAGGTACACTTGATGATATTAACGACTTAGTAAATGACGCCATCAATGCCATAAAAGCTAACGACGGCGTAGTGCAGCTTCATGTGGATCGTTTAGAGCGCAGAAACGATGCTGAACAAGCACTTAATGCATCAGATTCAAATATCGCACAGGGTGTTGTGGCACTTGAAAACCTGCTGAATCTTGCTGATAAGAAAGCATCTCATATAGAAAATCAGGTGAACGGTGCCATTACAACAGGTAACACCTTTGTTATTGTTGTTGTTCTCATCTCTATTGCCGTAGCAGCCTTCATTGGCTACGTAACCGTTCGTGCTATTACACGCCCGCTTTATCGCGTAAACGAACTACTTACTGTTGCTTCATCGGGTGACCTTACTCATCGCCTAGACGATTCAGCGCAAGACGAGTTTGGGCTACTAGCAAGAAACTGTAATACGCTAATTGGCAACCTGAAAGAGCTGATTACTGCCATTAACGTTCGCGCAGAGCAGTTAGCTGCGGCGTCGGAACAAACATCAGCCGTGACGGCACAAACCACACATTCAATTCAGGATCAGAAATCACAAATTGGCCAAGTCGCGACGGCGACAACAGAAATGCACTCAACGTCGCAGCTTGTTGTACAAAATGCCGAAGACACGCTTAGCCAAATTCGTCATGCTGATGCCGAAGCAGAAAATGTTCGCCAGATCTCGCTGGAAAACAAAAACACTATTGAAATCTTGTCTCGGGATGTTCAAGAAGCAGCCGACGTTATTAATAAGCTTCACCAAGATAGCGCAAGCATTGGTGGCATTCTTGACGTTATTCGCGGTGTTGCCGACCAAACTAACTTACTTGCATTGAACGCCGCTATCGAAGCTGCTCGTGCCGGTGAGCAAGGCCGAGGCTTTGCGGTCGTTGCAGATGAAGTAAGAACCCTTGCGAGTCGCACACAGGAGTCGACACAAGAAATCAACGCCATGATTGAAGTTCTTCAAGCTGGTGCTGAAAAAGCGGTGTCTGTGATGGACCAAGGTAAAGAGCAGACTGCGGCTTGTGTTGCACAAACCGAAAAAGCCACGCAGGCGCTAGATATCATTACCGATGCGGTTCACAAGGCCCATGATGTTAGCTCTCAAATTGAGCAGTCAGCCCGTGAACAAAATACCGTATCGCAAGAAATCAGTGAAAAACTTGAAACCATTGTAGGCATTGCTGAAGAGACGACAGCGGGTGCACAGCAAACCTCTGAATCTAGCCACGAAGTAGCACGTCTTGCCGAAGAGCTACAGCAGTCTATCAGGCAGTTTAAAGTATAAGCACTGCTTGCATGCTATTTATGAAAGGGGCTTACGCCCCTTTTTTGTGCCTGTTGCATAAACAGCAATTACCCTTGGGGCGGCAAAAACACTTAGCAACACTAGAATGACCATTAATCGGCTTTTTAACGTAGAAACAGTACAAATAACAAACTTTAAAAACTCTATGCTTGCTAACTTTTACCGCCTGTCACTTCTTATTGCTACTTTACTGATATCCACCATGAGCCAGTCTGAACCAACGTATTACAAAGATACAGAAACACTGCCCTACACAGTTATCAAAACACTGGCTGATGATATTGAAATCAGACATTACAACCAAGCTGTGGGCGTAATGTCTAAGGGAGCCGAAGATACAGGGGCTTTTAACCTACTTTTTAACTATATCTCTGGTGAGAACAAGACGAATAGCGACATTTCTATGACTTCGCCAGTTGAGATAGGCAAGCGTTCACAAGAAATTGCGATGACCTCACCGGTTGAAGTATCGTCAGAAACTATGATGTTTTTCTTACCCAGTAAATATGACATGCAAAGTGCACCTACCCCCACTAACGATAATGTATCTCTTGTTGCCGTGTCGGAAAGAACCGTGGCGGCTATCCGCTATTCAGGCTTTAGTAGCGATAGTGATAAAGAGGAATACACCCGTAAACTGCACAAAGTATTGGAAGAAAACAATATCGAAACGGCGGGTTCACCAAGCTACATGGGCTACGACTCTCCATTCACTCTGCCTTGGAATAAGCGCCATGAAATTATTATTCCGGTAGAAGCTCTCTAGCTACTTGTACTTACCTCAAAACAAAAACGGCCGCCTTGAGGCGACCGTTTTTTTTACGCTTTACGCAAATCTAGTCCTTATTCAAACAATGCCGAATGCAGCTTGCGAACCACGTCATCACTGTCGGTCTCGTTAACCAAAAACGATAGGTTGTGCGGATTAGCGCCAAAGCAAATCATGCGTAAGTTAAAATCAGATACCGCAGATAGAATCTTACTTGAAACCCCAATAGCCGTTTGCATGTTGTTTCCTACAACGGTGACAAGGTCGTAACCTTTTTCTACTTTAACGTCACAGATGGTTTCAAGTTCGGCAATGGTCTCTTTATTCAAACGCTGAGCTACAGAGTTCGCGGGGTTATCAAGGGTAAAAGATACCGAGATTTCTGAAGTGGTGACCAAATCGACACTCAGCTTATGCTTAGCGATGATAGCAAATACCTGCTGTAGGAAACCTTGCGCGTACATCATCTTTGGAGTTTTCACTGTCACCATTACTTGCTCTTTACGGCGAGTAATCGCACGGTACGGAGGCTCGTGCTCACAATCACGCACAATCCATGTACCGCCCTTTTCTGGCTCTTTGCTTGAACCTACAAACACTTTAATGTCTTTGCGAAGCGCAGGCTCCATAGTGGCAGGGTGTAGTACCTTGGCACCAAAAGTAGCCATTTCCGCGGCTTCTTCAAAGCTGAGCTCAGGTAACGGATGGGCAGCCGGAGTAATGCGTGGGTCAGTCGTGTACACACCCGTTACATCAGTCCAAATCTCGCACGATTCGGCATCAAGCGCTTCTGCAAGTAGTGCAGCCGTAAAATCAGAGCCACCACGACCAAGGGTTGTTGTACGGCCTTCTTCATCTGCACCAACAAAACCTTGTGTAACTACAATAGCGTCTTTGATTTCTGGCGCGAGCAGCTGCTTAGCAAGTTTTTCAATCTCTTCTATTTGAGGCGCGCCTTCACCGAATTCGCTGTCAGTACGAAGTACTTTGCGAACGTCAAAGTTCATGGTTTTCACGCCTTGCTCCGCAAGCACTGATGAGAACATCAATGATGACATTCGCTCACCCATAGAAAGCAGCTGATCTTTTAAATCATCGCGGTGAAGGATTTCTTCGTGAAATGCTAAGCTGCGCATTTCTTCTAGCAAATCGTTAAGTTTAGGCTCTACTGCATCTTTGTCATCAAGCTTATTTAGAATAGCGTGTTCTATATCCACAATGGCTTGGCAGGTTTCTTCAATTTGCTGTTGCGTCATTGGTGTATGAGCTAGGCTTACAAGGTGATTTGTTACCCCAGCTGAAGCACTCACTACCACAATGCGTGTTTTTTCATTACCGGCAACAATTCGGGCGCAGTTTTGCATTACTTCGTAATTCGCTACGCTAGTTCCACCGAACTTAGCTATCGATAAGGCATTTGTCACTATATTTAACTCCAGAATAAAACTAGCTTTTCGCTAGCAGCAACCGCGCTTTACGCGGTTAATCAATCGTTATTTGGTCGCCTACTTTTATATTATTCTCGGCAAACCACCCTTGGTTCATTTCCAACGCGTAAAGTACCTCTTTCGATGATCCGACCGACTCCAAACTATGGGGAGTGAGAGGTTTTATATCCGTTATTACGCCATTTCTGTCGATAAATGCTACGTCTAGGGGAACAAAGGTGTTTTTCATCCACATGCCCGCAAATTTGGGGCTAGAAAACTTAAAAAACATACCGCAGTCTTCGCACAAGGCTTTGCGAAACATAAGGCCCTGCGCGCGTTGCTCAAAGGTATTGGCATACTCAACTTCATAGTGCTTGCCACCTATCTCCAGTGTAATAGATTCGAAGTCCACTGAATTCAGTGACGATACAGGGTCTACCTGCGCTTTTGCACACCCTAAGGTTAATACAAGTGCAGCAACAATAAAGAAAGATTTTCCCATTAGACATTCCTTTTCGCCATAAAAAAAGCCGGTCACCACTAAGGCAACCGGCTTTGTAGTTTATACACTATTTTAAGCAACATTCAACGTTGGAATAATGCGCGCCTTAGCTTCTTCTTCCGCCTTTTTAAAGCTAGGCATTTTGTCGAAGTTTAAGTAGCGGAATACTTCTCCCGACATTGCGTTAATTTTGCTGGCGTATTCCATGTATTCCTCAGCGGTAGGAATGCGGCCCACAATTGCGCCAACCGCAGCAAGCTCTGCTGAGGTTAGATACACATTCGCTCCATCACCTAAACGGTTAGGGAAGTTTCGGGTTGATGTTGAGAGCACAGTGGCGCCCGCGTCTACCCTTGCTTGGTTACCCATACAAAGTGAACACCCCGGCATCTCGGTGCGTACGCCCACACGACCGTAAATGTTGTAGTACCCCTCTTCCATTAACTGGGCTTTGTCCATCTTAGTCGGTGGCGACATCCATAATCGGGTTGGAAGTGTTTTATTGTATTGCTCAAGCAATTTGCCGGCTGCCCGGAAGTGGCCAATGTTTGTCATACACGAGCCAATGAAGACTTCATCTACCTTATCACCTGCAACGTCAGATAGGGTTTTCGCATCGTCGGGATCATTTGGGCAGCAGACGATAGGCTCTTTAATGTCGTTAAGGTCAATTTCGATAACTTCGGCATATTCAGCATCCTTATCGGCGCGCATTAATTCTGGGTTAGCAAGCCACTCTTCCATTTTCTGCGCGCGGCGCTCTAGCGTACGAGGGTCGCCATAACCTTCATTAATCATCCAGCGAAGCATAGTAATATTTGAACGCAGATATTCAGCTATCGACTCTTCAGAAAGGTTGATAGTACAACCTGCAGCTGAACGTTCTGCCGATGCATCCGATAACTCAAACGCCTGTTCTACAGTAAGGTTTTCCAACCCTTCGATTTCTAATATACGGCCAGAGAACGCATTGATTTTGCCTTTTTTCTCTACCGTTAATAGCCCTTGTTTAATGCCATATAGCGGAATGGCATGTACAAGGTCTCGTAAGGTAATGCCCGGCTGCATTTCGCCTTTAAAGCGCACCAATATAGACTCTGGCATATCCAGGGGCATAACACCCGTTGCTGCAGCAAATGCCACCAAGCCAGAGCCCGCTGGGAACGAAATTCCCAATGGGAAACGAGTATGCGAGTCACCACCGGTGCCTACTGTGTCAGGTAACAGCATGCGGTTTAACCAGCTGTGAATAATACCGTCACCGGGACGAAGCGATACCCCACCCCGATTCATAATAAAATCAGGCAGCGTGTGCTGGGTTTCAATATCCACCGGCTTTGGATAAGCAGCCGTGTGACAAAAGGACTGCATGGTCAAGTCGGCCGTAAAGCCAAGGCAAGCTAAGTCTTTAAGCTCATCACGGGTCATGGGACCTGTAGTATCTTGCGAACCAACGGTTGTCATTTTAGGCTCGCAGTAGGTGCCGGGGCGAATGCCTTCAACACCACAGGCTTTGCCTACCATTTTCTGCGCAAGCGAGAAACCCGCTCCGCTGTCTTTCGGCTGTTCAGGCGTACGGAATAAATCCGTTGGGCCTAAACCTAGTGTCTCACGCGCCTTCTCGGTAAGACCGCGCCCGATGATCAGGTTAATACGTCCGCCGGCACGCACCTCATCTAAAATAACTTTCGATTTATAGCTGTATTCAGCAAGTAGCTCACCGGTTTCGTGATTAGTGATTTTTCCTTCAAATGGGTAGATATCTATCACATCTCCCATATTCATTTTTTCAACGTCGGCTTCAAATACTAATGCGCCCGCGTCTTCCATGGTGTTAAAGAAAATAGGTGCGACTTTGGAACCGATACATACGCCACCGCCCCGTTTGTTAGGCACGCCCGACAAGTCCTCGCCAAAGAACCACAAGACAGAGTTAGTCGCCGACTTACGCGATGAGCCTGTACCTACTACATCACCAACAAAAGCAACGGGGTAGCCCTTACTTTTGACTTCTTCTATTTGCGCCATTGGTCCTTTAACGCCAGGTTCTTCTGGCTCTAAACCTTCGCGTGGCATTTTGTAAGCAGCAAGAGCGTGCAATGGAATATCTGGGCGAGACCATGCGTCAGGTGCGGGCGACAAATCATCAGTATTGGTTTCACCGGTCACCTTAAATACAGTGTAAGTAATTTTATCGTCCATTAACTTGCGCGACGTGAACCACTCACCTTCTGCCCAAGATTTAATGATCGCAGTAGCGTACTCGTTACCCGCTTTGTGTTTTTCTTCCACATCGTGATAAGCATCAAACATCAGCAACGTGTGTTTTAACTCTTTGGCAGCCAATGGAGCAAGGTCTTCATCGTCAAGTAGCTCTACTAACGTCGCAATGTTATAACCGCCATGCATATTTCCCAGCAATTCAACAGCTTTCTCTTTTGAGATAAGTTCACAACTGTCTTCGCCTTTTGCAATGGCACTTAAGAAACCAGCTTTGACGTAAGCCGCTTCATCAACACCTGGCGGCACACGCTCTGAGAGCAGCTCTAATAGGAATTCTTCTTCACCTGCTGGCGGGCTTTTCAACAAATCGACAAGGGCTGCTACCTGTTCTGCATTAAGAGGTTTTGGGGGGATATTTTGGGCTGCACGTTCTTCAACGTGATTGCGATAGTCTTGTAACACAGTCTCTTCCTCTAAGTTAGCTTGCGCAATGGGAGTAAACGGTCTTGTACGCACTTGACGCAAGGAGTGTTTAATTAATCATCAACAGTATAACTTCACAGGCTAAGTTTTGAAATTTTTAGCCCCTATTATCCGCTTATAATCGCTATTCATAACATTACTTTTGAACGCTAAAAGCGATTAAAGGGCGGTACATAAAGTGACAAAAACAATTACTGGTTAAGTAAGTTATAGGGTTTTATATGTTAAAGACAAGGTGGGTAGCTTTATGTGACGCTTGTTCAATTGAAGTGCATCGTAAAGGATAGATAACAGCTAATTAAAAGCTCGATTTTGAGGCTATTTCGCTAATTAATATAGGTACTATTTTTTTGATAAGTCAAAGCCGGGTCTAGTGCGAAGGTAGCTCGCAAACTTTGGCTTACCGTTTTTCGTTACACCGTAAAACTTAAAGGTTACCCAGCTACCTATAGCCGGAGGCGCTTGGCGCTCTTTGTTAGAAAATCCTGTTCCCAGTTTAAATCGAATGCCGTCAGATGTTTCTACCAACAGTGATCCCATCATGCCTTTAAATTTTCCTTTTCCTGGAAGTTGCGCCAACACTTTCGCTTCAGCATCTTCAAAATGTTTTACCTTAAGTAGATTGTCACTACGCCCTGTCTGGTAAAACGCCTTCCCATGATGAAGCATCAGCCCTTCACCACCGTTTTTGGTTACTTGTTTAAGCTCTTCTTCAAGCGCGGTTAGAGACAAAAGTTTAAACTGAGGGAGCACGTCAAACGTGGGGTTGGGAATGGCCTTTTTAAGGCTATTAAGCTTGTTCAGTCGGCTGTCAAAACGCTGTCCTGCTACAGGCATGTCGAAGGCCATAAACCTAACTTTAGCCCAGCGTGTGTCTGGTATAGACGCTGCTGTAATGTCGTACGCGGTAGTTTCGGCCCCAGACAAAGAATTAGCGACAAGGTGCGACTTCTCTTCCGTTAACTTAGAAAGCACGATGGAAGCTGTAAGTTCAAATTGCCCTCTTTCTATCCAAAGTTCACCGTCGATAGTCGCTTTAGGCCAATTAGCGGTAAACCAAGCTGGCGCAAATATTTTGTTGTTGTTTCGGGTCCTAAGTTCAGTGCCGTCCCATCGTGCCCGAATACCGTCTAACTTTTCGCTCACCCAGTAATCGGTGATGTTTATATCTTGGCGGCTGTGTTCATACTGCTTGGCAAGCTGCAAACCGTCGACAATATCAAGCTTGCTCTGTGCACAAACGTGAGAAACTGCCGTGATTAAAAACACACAAACAGATGTCAGAATATAACGCATTGGCTCTTTCCATAAGTTATTAAACGGAGTCCGTTAAAGCCATTCGAAAGAGACTAAAACGACAAAGGCAGAGTAGATTACTCTGCCTTTGGACTTTTTTTAACTGTACGTAAGAAGGTTTTTGTTTGGCTGAAAAAGCCTTAGTCAGTGATGATATCAAGAACTGAGATAAGCACATCCTCGGCAAAGGCCTCACCAAACGTTCTTTCTTCGTCACGTCTCTTTTGGTAGGTCTCTAAACATGCGTTTAGCCGCTCATCGGCCGTATTCACTTCATAAACTTCAGCGCGATTAGCTTGCTCAATACAGCGTCCAGTTTGCGCTGTCGAAACAGAACTGCATCCGCTCGTTACAGCGCAAATCCCAATCATAAAAACGGTGGCAATATTGTTTATACGTTTAATTTTGCTTTGGTATTTCAATGTAGCTTACTCATCCAGTAAATCATGCAAACGCTTTTGTCTATCTGTATAAACTTGGTAACCATCGTGCTGCGGTGTCGAAAGCTCCAAAGCCTTGTTTACGCTCTCAAGTGCTTTTTTATACTCACCCATTTGCTCGTAACCATACGCTATGCCGTTATACGGGTCAGGCATTTCAGGGTACTTAGCTATATCGTGCTTAAACAGCTCAATAGCCTTGTCGTAATTTTCAGAGCGCACATAATGATAACCTAATTCTCTAATTACCCATTCAGGCGCCTCTAATTTTTCCCCGCGTTGCTTTGAAACGCGATCGTAATATTTGGAAATGCTTTGAATATCACCATCGAACTGTTCAGGCCTTAAATAAGCTGACAAGAACAGGTTGTGATAAGCACTAAAAATAGACGCTGCCGTAACCAAGTTGTGCCGAACACCTGCATATTCATCATTTACCCACCTCAAACCAGCAGGTTGGTTTGCCCGCATACCCAAAATCATATCATCATAGTAGGGTCGCATTGGCGCCGATTCGTTGCCTATAGACGTATAGATATAGTGATCCAGTTGACTGGAAGATTTAAAAAACGCAACCGTTCTTTTTACCGGCGCGCCATAGTTCCACCACACCGCAGGACTATAGGCAATCACAGCCTTAAAAAGCTCAGGGTTTTGAGTGAGCGCATACAACCCGAATACACCACCAGCGGATCCCCCGGCTATCACCCGAAAATTATGCACCCGGTATTTATTCTCGACCATTGGGATAAGTTCAGTGGTTATAAAAGACAAAAAGTTTGCCCCGCCCCCGCCATAACCTACAGGCCCGTATGGGTCTTCATTTGCCGTAGGGAAAAGATCTCGAAAACGATCGGTATTTTCAATGGCGACTATAATTACTTCTGGCGCAGCATTTTCAGATTGAAGTGATTCAAGTACCGCATTCATTATAGGTAGATAAACCGCACCATCTAACCGATAAATTACAGGGTACTTCTTGTCGGGGTTATCTGCGTAGCCTTTAGGAAGTTGAACAACGACTTCTCGTTCTTCCTTCAACACTTTAGATTCGAACTTCTCTACTTTCAGTTCGTAGTTTTTTGCTACTTCGTTAGATTCAGCTTGAATTGACGAGCTAGCAAAAAAACACACTAATACGGTTAGTGTAATACGCTTGAATAACATAAGGGTTAAGTCCTTTTATTTGAGAGCACCTTATTTAGAGCTATGCTAAACGCTTAAATAGCCAGCTTTTTATGGGTGAGTTAATTATTTAAGTGAGCTTTTAGTTAACACTACTTGGTATACAAATTTTAAGCAACAAACAAAAAGAGTTGCCTACTCTCACACCTTTATTAATGCCTATCATCACCATAATAAGGTTGTCCATATTTAGCGATTTTGTTGGCTCGAACTTTGCCATAACTCTGCCATAGTGTTTAATTGAGACTGTTCCGATAGCTATTTATCTCCATTACATACAGTTCTCGCTCTTCAACCGCACCGTATTGGTGCAGAAAATAAATTAAATAAGGTCAATATGCGCTTAAGTAGTTTTGTTTTATTCGTGTGTATATCGCTATCGTCGTTAGCAAATGACGATACTAGTCAGTACGGTCCAAAAGATTTTTCCAATGTGACAAACAAATGGACAGCCGTGGTTGCTGCTTACGAGCCAGAGATTAAAGCCATTGACGCCGCGTTTGCGACTATGGACGACGCTCAAATTTCGCAAACAGTTTATATTAAAGGGGTTAAATATCAGTTAGGCACGTATAAAGGTGAGCCTATTGTTGTATTTAGTACGGGTGTCAGTATTACCAACGCAGCAATGACTGTGCAGATGGCGCTGGATTACTTCCCTATTGATAAGCTGGTTATGATGGGTATTGCAGGGGCCATAAACCCGAAATATACACCAGGCGATATCGCAGTGCCTGAACGTTGGTATTTCCATGACGAATCTGTCTATATCAACCCGAAGAAAGGTGACGCTAACACCTATGAACTCCCGGATTATTACGCTAAACAACTCGAATATTACAAAGCGCGACAGGAGGCAGATAAGCACTCGCCAAACTATAAAAACTTAGGCTTTATTCATCCTACTGAAGTGGCTGTAGTTAAAGAAGGGTGGGACACCCGCAAAAGAATGCCCTATTTTACTGCCGATAAAACACTGTTGGATATGGCAAAACGCGCGCTCAAAAAGATTCCGCCTATCACTATGCCGTCTGGTAAGGAAATACTGGTTGATATAGGTGGAAATGGAGTAACAGGTTCAGTATTCGTAGACAACGCTAAATACCGCGAGTGGCTGCGTGACGTTTACAC
Organism: Alteromonas macleodii; assembly: GCF_903772925.1. Classification (NCBI taxonomy): domain Bacteria; kingdom Pseudomonadati; phylum Pseudomonadota; class Gammaproteobacteria; order Alteromonadales; family Alteromonadaceae; genus Alteromonas; species Alteromonas fortis. The sequence continues at coordinate 751,965 of NZ_LR812090.1, read as the reverse complement.
GGCTGATGTTGCAGAAATGGAATCGGCAACGGTCGCACAGGTGAGTTTTGTTAACGACGTAGATTGGTTAATAATCCGCTCAATAAGCGACTTAGCGGGCGGTCAGCACGGTAAGAATGTTGAAAATGTATTTGACGCAATAGCCTCTGGCACCGGCACTAAGCTGCTACTTGGCATACTCGACGAACTCGTAGCCACCGCCCCCAAATAACAAATAAACGGGGTCAGAGACAAAAAAGCCCCAACCAAGGTTGGGGCTTTTTAACGTTTTGTCTAGCGGTAAGTGCTTATACGCGCTTAACTGCTACGTCCGCTTCAAACTTTGGTGCTACAGCCAAATCTTCTGAAGGTGGAGCAAACTTAGTTAGGTCAATGCCTTCAACCGCTTGCTTGTATTCTTCAGTTGTTGGGAAACGGCCAAGTACAGTTGAAAGTACTACCAGTGGTGTAGAGCCTAGTAGTGATTCACCTTTCTTCTCAGCAGAGTCAGCTACAACACGGCCTTGGAAAAGACGTGTAGAGGTAGCAATTACGGTATCACCCGGCTCAGCTTTTTCTTGGTTACCCATACATAGGTTACATCCAGGACGCTCTAGGTAAAGAATGTTGTCGTACTTAGTACGCGCTGCTTCTTTCGGCTTAGCATCGTCGAACTCGAAGCCTGCGTATTTCGCAAGTACTTCCCAGTCGCCTTCTGCTTTTAGCTCGTCAACGATGTTGTATGTAGGTGGAGCAACAACAAGTGGCGCTTTAAACTCTACAGAGCCGTTAAGCTTCTCTAGGTTACGAAGCATTTGTGCGATAATTTGCATATCGCCTTTGTGCACCATACAAGAACCTACGAAACCTAGATCTACTGGCTTACCATCGTAGTAAGAAACTGGACGAATAACGTCGTGGGTATAACGCTTAGACACGTCTTCGTTATTAACGTCCGGATCAGCAATCATTGGCTCATCGATTTGATCTAGGTCGATAACCACTTCTGCGTAGTATTTAGCGTTGTCATCTGGTGCAAGCGCTGGTACTTCGCCAGACTTGATTTCAGCAATACGCTTGTCAGCAAGGTCAATTAGACCTTGAAGCATGTTAGCTTCGTTATCCATACCCTTGTCGATCATGATTTGGATACGGCTCTTAGCAAGCTCAAGTGAGGCAACCATAGTCTCATTGTCAGAGATACAGATTGACGCTTTCGCTTTCATTTCTGCAGACCAGTCAGTGAACGTAAACGCTTGGTCAGCAAGTAGAGTACCGATTTGTACTTCAATTACGCGACCTTGGAACACGTTTTCGCCAGCGAATTGCTTAAGCATTTGAGCTTGAGTAGCGTGAACTACGTCACGGAAGTCCATGTGCTCTTTCATGCTACCTTTAAAGGTCACTTTCACAGACTCTGGAATTGGCATTGCCGCTTCACCTGTCGCAAGCGCTAGTGCTACCGTACCTGAGTCGGCACCGAATGCTACGCCTTTTGACATACGAGTATGCGAGTCACCACCAATGATGATGGCGCGGTCGTCTACCGTGATGTCGTTAAGCACTTTGTGAATAACGTCAGTCATTGAGTGATAAACACCTTTAGGGTCACGTGCTGTGATTACACCAAAGTTGTTCATAAATGACATTAGCTTAGGAATGTTAGCCTGTGCTTTCTTATCCCATACTGACGCAGTGTGACAACCAGACTGGTATGCACCGTCAACAGTAGGTGAAATAGTTGATGCCGCCATAGACTCTAGTTCTTGGCAGGTCATTGGGCCAGTGGTGTCCTGAGAACCTACAATGTTTACTTTAACGCGAACATCAGAACCCGCGTGAAGCGGCGCATCTGAATTTACGCCTACCGCATTGCGGTTAAAGATTTTTTCTACAGCAGTAAGGCCTTGGCCTTCGTGTGAGACTTCTTTCGATTGCGCGTAAACTGCCGGAGCTTCAACACCTAGTGTACGTGCAGCAAAAGATTGTAGCTGCTTACCGAATACAACGGCGTAAGAACCACCCGCTTTCATGAACTCCATTTTTTGAGGAGTAAATGAAGCAGAAACGTCAGCAAGTTCTTCTGAACCGTTGAAAAGCTTCTTCGCTTTGGTATCAATAGTCAGTACCGTACCAGTTGCAACAGAGTAAGCTTCTTCTAGCACTGGGTCGCCGTTAGCATCGCGAACGACTTCGCCGTTCTCGTCTGTTTTCTTAACCCAGTTTTTAAGGTCAAGACCAATACCACCAGTTACATCTACGGTAGTAAGGAAGATTGGTGCGATACCGTTAGTACCAGCAACAATTGGCGCTTTGTTTACAAAAGGAATGTAAGGACTTGTTGGCTCACCTGCCCATAGTGCAACGTTATTCACACCAGACATGCGTGAAGAACCTACACCCATTGTGCCTTTTTCAGCAATTAGCATTACTTTGGCGTTAGGGTGCTTTTTACCAAGCTCAACAATTTCTTGCTGTGCTTCAGGAGAAATCATGCACTGGCCGTGAAGTTCACGGTCTGCACGAGAGTGCGCTTGGTTACCAGGAGAAAGAAGGTCAGTTGAGATATCACCTTCAGCAGCGATATAGGTCACTACTTCAATTTTCTCTGGAACATCAGGAAGCTTGGTAAAGAATTCAGCTTTTGCGTAGCTTTCTAGCACGTCTTTAGCAATCGCGTTACCCGCTTTAAATGCTGTTTCAAGACGTTCAGTATCGGCTTCGTATAGATAAACCTGAGTTTTAAGTACTTCAGCTGCAGGCTTGGCAACTGTTTCATCATCAGAAAGTGCAAGGTCTAGAAGTGCTTCTACAGACGGGCCGCCTTTCATGTGTGAAAGTAGCTCAAGTGCAAACTCTGGCGTGATTTCTTCTACTTTTTCTTCGCCAAGTACAATTTCTTTCAAAAATTGCGCTTTAACACCAGCAGCAGGCGTAGTTCCCGGCAAAGTGTTATAGATAAAGAATTTTAGAGAGTCTTCGCGGTGCTCGTTTGTTGTATCTTTAATTTGAGCAATAATTTCAGACAGCAGTTCAGCACTGTCAATTGGCTTAGGGTTAAGACCTAATTCCGTTTTACGGGTTTCGATCTCTGCCAGATATTCTGAATACAAACTCATATAGTTCTCTCGGTCTTAGTTTTACTTGGGCGTAGTGTTAAGTCGGTCTTAGCTATACGCATATAAAAATGAGGGATATTTTAACTGATTTTTAGCAGTTACGTAATGACTGAAAGTAATCAGTTGGTTATACAACTGCTCGATTCAACGTTAGATAAACCTAAAAGAGCATAGGTGCAAAAAATGACTTTTTGCTGAAAACAATCTTTAACTATTAATTTCAGCCACTTACAAAAACAGAAATTGAATTACGGAGTCATTTTCAACAATAATGGTTTGACCAATAAAGATAAATAATAGTGTTGCACTTATGACAAAGATTCATTCTATTTATGGTGCGACCAGTTCAAATTACCATCAATTTTGAAACAAAATTTCAGTTTATTGATCTTTTATTGAACTTAGTTCTGTTTGGGCGAACTTTTACCACCTTGGCATTTCCTCCATCCGTCAATAGAAGAAGGTTGCCTTCACCATCGACCGCGATGTCTCTTAGCCTCACTTCTAATGCGTCAAAAATCTTCGTAGAAACATACTTATTCGGAGTTTTATTGACCGCATACAAGGCTTTAGCTTTCAAACTGGTAACAAGCAAAGTATCGGTCAACATTGGAAACTTATCATGTGAGTAGTAAACCATAGATGACGGTGCGATGGAGGGTGTCCAATCCACAATGGGGTCTGTCATATCCGGATAGGTTGAAAAAGGTGAAATTCTTGCGCCTGAATAGTCTTTTCCTAACGTAACGACAGGCCAACCGAAGTTCGCGCCCTTTTTAAGCAAGTTTACTTCATCGCCGCCATCAGGTCCGTGCTCATGCAGAAATACCTGCCCTTTAGGCCCTTGCACTAACCCCTGTGGATTGCGATGCCCTAATGAGTATACGTAAGGGCTTTCTGGAAATGCTGGGTTCATTAACGGCTTACCCGCTATGGAAAAACCAAGTACTTTACCTAATTGTGAGCTAATAACCTGAGCTTGCTCTCGGTAATCAAACCCGTCACCTGTGGTGACTAAAAAGCCCTGTTCTTGGCTTGCATCGCGAGTTCCAAGCTGAAGAAGCTTCCCGCCATAGTGCACAGGCGTATCTTTTGTTTGCGCGACTTCAATTACGGGTTCAATGTTACTAATGCCAGAGGTGAGAGAAAGCTCACCTTTTACTACAGCAAGACGGTTAGCATCATCACTACCCTTGGAATAACTGAGTAATACAGTGGGGTTGGCGGGGAACTGAGAAGGGATAAGAATATCTAACACACCTCCCTGCCCTTTTGTATATAAATGATCGAGACCCAAAGAAAATCTAGAAATTTCACCTTCATCATCAGCAATAACGAGCTCACCATCCCTTGTCACTATCACTATATGCGTAGTTGCGTTCACCTCATCAATAACCGTTGTCAACGCCTTCGGGAACGCTAACGAGGTTACTAAGTGCTCGGTTACAACATTGCTAGCAAAACTTTTTAATGACGCCGACACATCACTTATACCTGCATGCTTTTCAGTATTTCGTGTGGGCTCGACATCAACGTCAGACGCCAGAACTTGCGAAAACGCACCACTAGCTAACGCGAAAACCAAAAACTTTTTTATAGTACGCACTGACTTCATTGTGATTGCCCTCGCTCGTCTTTACTAATTTTAATTAAGCTACAGTGATATGCTTAGTGAGTAAGCGTAATATAACTACATTCAGTCTTCTTGTTGCGCTTTGTCGAGAGTTAATACATGGTACTTACTGACGAATTTCGGAATGTATGGCATGAGACACTCAACTCGCCGCGCTATTTTTCATTTTGTCCCATCTTGGGCAGTCGGTTTCCTACTTGCAAGTGTATTTCATTCAATCTCTGTTTTGATGGGCTTGGCTCAAATTGGCGTGGAGTTAAACGTTAGCGATTGGCTTTCCATGATATGGCAGGACGCTTTAGGTCTCTTACCCACTTACGGTGCTATTATCGCCGTTACTTTACTGTTAGCTTTCTCAATAACACACTTTATCGTTAAGCAACTCAACCTTCACGAAGCAAAAAGCGCGACCAGCACTAGCCGAACCGTTCTATTCGCTGTTGCAGGCGGCCTCTCTTTTCTATTGATGTTACTAGCCATGCAGCCCATTTTAAATGTCACCCTTATTGCGGGTGCTCGCTCGTCGCTAGGGCTTGGAGCACAGTGTTTTGCGGGCTTCTGTGCGGGATACATTTACAGCCAATTCAGTGATAGTTTTAGCACCCATTAATAACTAAAACTTATACTATTAAATAAGCCAACACTGATGTAAATAAAAAGTTAAGTTTGCTAATGTAAGGTATATACTTTACATCCTTTGCCTTACTAGGAATAAGCAACATGATAACTTACCCTGATAATGTGACATGCCTAGCCGACTATATTGAAAGTGTTTTACAGAAGTTTGCAGATAAACCTGCATATACGGCTCTTGGACAAACCCTCACGTTTGCCGATATCGACAGTAAGTCGTCTGCGTTAGCCCGCTATTTTGTGCACGAAGCAAAGCTGACTCCTGGTACAAAAGTAGCCATTCAACTTCCTAACCTTATCCAGAATCCTATTGTCGTTTATGCCGCATTACGCGCGGGGCTTGTTGTAGTAAATACTAACCCGCTATACACCGAGCGAGAAATGAAGCACCAGTTTACCGATAGTGGTGCAAAAGCCTTGGTGATCTTAAGTGACTTACTTCCTAAGTTTACCAACATTAAAGATGATACTGGTATCGAGACAGTTATTACGACATCAGCAACAGAGTTACTAGATCCTAGTACAGCGCCATCGCTCGACGGGACGATTTCTTTTACCAAAGCAATTGAAATAGGAAGTGCACTGCCTTCGTTCTCTCGTCCTTCAATAGCGTTAGATGATCTCGCCATGCTGCAATACACCGGAGGTACAACCGGCGTTTCTAAGGGCGCAGCACTTAGCAATAAGAATGTAATGGCTAACTGTATTCAAATGCTTGATCGCATTGGTGTAGGCTTCAAAGACGGCGAAGAAGTGTTGGTATGCCCGTTACCGCTTTATCATATTTATGCGTTTACGGTAGGTATGATGGCGCTATTTGCGAAAGGCACGCACATTATTCTTATTCCTAACCCGAGAGACATCGACGGTTTCATTCAAACACTTAAGCCTCATAAAATATCCGCCTTTATGGGTATAAATACGCTATTTGTCGGTCTTGGGCGACATCCAGAATTTGCAAAACTTGATTTTTCTAATCTTCATCTCACTATGTCTGGCGGTACAGCGCTTACCCAAGCAGCTGTGTCAATTTGGCGAGATGTAACGGGTAACACCATCACCGAGGGCTATGGCCTGTCTGAAACCGCGCCCGTGGTTTCATTCAACATTCCAGGGAAAGAGGAAATAGGCACAGTCGGCCATAAGCTAGAAGACACTGAGGTAGCCCTTCTTGATAGTTATGATAAGCCAGCTTCAGAAGGTGAGTCGGGGCAAATAGCTGTGCGCGGACCGCAGGTTATGATGGGCTATTGGAATCGGGATGATGAAACGGCAAAGGTAATGACCGAAGACGGCTTCTTCAAAACCGGTGATATCGGTATTCGCACAGAATCTGGCGCAATTAAAATTATAGACCGCTTAAAAGACATGATTATTGTTTCAGGCTTCAACGTTTATCCGAACGAAATAGAAGATGTGCTAACGTCGCACCCCAGCGTGATGGAAGCCGCTGTTGTTGGCAAGCCTGATGATAAGACAGGAGAGCGAGTATGTGCTTACATTACGCTATCAGGGGATGTATCGACGGAGGATGTTATTGAACATTGTAAGACGCAGTTAACGAACTACAAAGTGCCGAAGTCAATTACAATATTAGAAGAACTACCTAAATCAACTGTAGGTAAAATATTGCGTCGAGAACTCCGTTCTGCCTAAAAACACAAAACAGCACAAAAATAGCAACTAATAGAAAAGCGCATAGTGACAAAACCTATGCGTTTTTTTATTTTAAAATCAGGCAACTGCTACCAAAGAATAAGCTTAACGTGTTGAAAAAATCGCGGTTCTGTCTTTAACTTAAACAAACCCCAATCACTTTCGTTGCACTTATGCAATTTACGACATTACCTGTCTACCAACTGTCTTGCTCTAGGTTAACTTTACGTCTTCCAAAGGGCCTTTTGTTGTGAACCGCCCATTGCTAGAACGTCAGGCTATGGACAAGCATGGCATGGTTGCAACTATGGATGTAAAAGGGAATATCCTTAGTGCTAATGAAAAGTGTTGTGAGTTCTCAGGGTTTTCTGAACAAGAAATAGTGGGTGAGAATATCACCGCCTTCGACATCACCAATATTACAGTGGATGAAAAGTACGAGATATTCAGCTCACTTTCACAAGGCCAAATATGGCAAGGCGAAGTTCACAGCATAAGAAAGACGGGGGAGCCTTGGTATGTATTTGCCACTGTGGTTCCAGTTGTTAAAAAAGCCAATCTTGTCGACCATCTCATTATTATTGGGACAGATATTTCCCAACAGAAACGTTTAGAAAAGCGTCTTTCTGAAGGACGCGCCTTTTACCGCAGCATTACCGATAGTATTGGAGAAGGGGTTTATGCAGTAAATGCAGCAGGCCAAACGCAATTTCTTAATCCTGCCGCTTCTCAGCTTCTAGGGTGGACTTTAGAAGAACTTCAAGACCGTCGTTTTCACGATACCGTCCATTACCAAAAGGGAGACGGCACCCTCCTTCCTAGAGAGCAATGTCCAGTAAACCTCGCTATTCGCAATGGAGAGTCTTATACCTCATATGAAGACTTTTTTACCGATAAGCGAGGCAGGCTATTCCCTATCTCTATCGTTGCGGTACCGCTGATGAATAACGAAGGTGAACCCGACGGGCATGTGGGTGTATTCAACGATATCAGCGGCCAAAAAGCCATTGAACAGAAGCTACAAAAAGCCTATGACGAAGCGCAAAGTGCAAACAAAGCCAAAACCGACTTTCTTGCTACAATGAGTCACGAGATAAGAACGCCGATGAACGCCATCATTGGTTTGACGCATTTAGCCTTAGAAACAAACGATAATGAACAGCGCCAGCAATACTTAGAGAAAGTTCAGCGCAGTTCAAATGCGCTGCTCGAGTTGATGAATAGTATTTTGGACTTTTCCAAAGTTGAAGCCAATAAAATAGATATTCTCGACGAGCCATTTACGTTAACTAAAATGATAGAAAAGCTGGCGCAGGTGTTTCAAGTAAAAGCACAGCAAAAACATCTTCAGTTACTTTTTGATATTCGCTGCAATACCAACACGCCATGCAAGGGGGATAGCGAAAAAATCTATCAAGTCTTAATAAATCTATTAAGCAACGCTATCAAGTTTACAGAAAAAGGTTACGTTCTCCTTAAAGTCGATAAGCGGGATAATCACCTTTTCTTTAGTGTAAGCGACACCGGAATGGGAATTAGCGATGCAGGCAAAGCAAAACTTTTCAACGCTTTCGAGCAGGCTGATGCATCCATTTCTCGAAAGTTTGGTGGTACAGGTTTAGGGCTTGCGATTTGTAAGCGACTTGTAGAATTCATGGGGGGAGAGCTTACCCTCGAAAGTCAAATAAATGAGGGAAGTTGCTTTGCATTCTCGCTTCCCGTTTGCCTTGATGACGAGACGCCTACTAAGGCTTTACTTCCTGTCTCCCTCCCCTCAGAAGTACTTTGCATTCAGACACACGAAAGCGTGGAGCAAGGATGTCATATTCTTTGTCAAACGTTAGAAAGACTTAACATCAACTGTCAAATTGTAGATCAGGCAGAAGGGCTATTTTCACAGCAGGCGCCCTTTAGCATCGCTTATTTACCCATTGATGAATCTAGCTGGAAACGCTTTGCCAATCACATGCAATTTGGTGAATACCGCGACTTAAACGTCAATGTTCTGATAACCCCATTTTGTCGAGAAGACGTTCGTAAGCGATTTGGAAAAATTTTCCCTAGTGATGTTCGAATTATTGAGCTTCCATTTACAGAAAGCGAAATTATTTCTGCTTTATCGCCTTTGCAAGTGTCGACAAATCAGGAGGCAACCGAAGGTCTTGAAAGCAAAAAGTGGCGAACGAATCGATTGGCAGGTAAGCGAGTATTAGTAGTAGATGATGACCTAATAAGTGTGGAGATAAGCCAACAAATCCTTGCTGATTTAGGCGTAAAGGTGTTGACCGCTACAACGGGAGAGCATGCGCTGGCACTTTGTAACTCGAATACCTTTGACGCCATTTTACTTGATTGTCACTTGCCAGATATATCTGGTTATGACATCGCAGAAACACTAACGCAAAATGGAAATTGGTTCACGCCAATTATCGCGCTAAGTGCTGATGAAACCAATGAGGCATCAGAAAAAGCGCTAGCGGCTGGTATGTGCCATCATTTAGTAAAACCCGCCACAGCAAACGAAATTGTCCATACTATCGATATTCATATTCACTCAGGCTATGTTGATATCATGCCTTTGGATGGATTGAATAAATTCTTCACTGCTTTATTAGATTTTTACAACAAGTATAGCCAACGAAGCGTAATGTCGGACCTGCTCAATATTTTTCATGCGCCATCCTGCACAAGCCAGCTATTAAAAAATTTAATTGCAGATGCTCAGAAGATTGGGGCAAGTACACTAGAACGACATTTACAACGTATTATAGACGTTCAACAACGTCCGGATACGGTCATTGCGAAGTACATTGCAGAGCTTTCTTTCGAGCTAGATGCGACGCTGCGTCTAATTGCGCATACCATAGATAAAACAGGCCAAAAAAATGACTCGGTTGAGAGTAAAAACATGGGAACGGAGCCTCTGCTCTTATCTCTATACCAAATAAAAACCTTTCTTGAAGCTTATGATGCAAAAGCACTTGACCATATTACTGAAGTTGCAGCTTGCCATTGTGATTCAGCCCATTCACACAGCATAAGTCAATTAAAACAGCGGGCCTCTGTGTATGATTTCGAAGGGGCTTTAGTTGTGGCGCAAAAAATCATAGATGAAATTAAGCATGAACAAGCAGAATAAAGTAGCACAAAAATTCAGTATCCTCGTTGTAGACGACGAGCCAGCCAATATTGATATATTGCTTGGCATACTAAGCCCTTATTATGATGTTAAGGTCGCGCCATCCGGCGCGGTTGCGCTAAAAATAGTGCAGCAATTCACGCCAGACCTAATATTGTTAGATATTATGATGCCGGGAATGGACGGGTTTGAAGTTTGTAAAAAGCTAAAAACGGATAGACTGCTAAGTAAAATTCCGGTCATTTTTGTTACGGCATTGACCCAAGGAGAAAACGAGGAAAAGGGTTTTAAACTTGGCGCCGTCGACTATATAACTAAACCGGTATCGCCCAGTATTACCCTTGCGCGCGTGAAAACGCATATCAGCCTCGCTCATCAAATGCGTACTACCGAACATTTAGTGTCAAAACGCACTGAAGAGCTTAGCAAAAGCCAGCAAAGTGCCATTACTATGTTAGCGGCAGCAGGACACTATAATGACACAGACACAGGGCACCACATTTGGCGCATGGCTGCCTACAGCAAATGTTTAGCGATTGCGTGGGGATGGTCCTATGATGATGCTTGCTTGTTAGCGCAAGCCGCGCCTATGCACGATACAGGTAAAATAGGTATTCCCGACGCTATTTTGAAAGCGCCTCGAAGGCTAATAAACAGCGAAATGGAAGTGATGCGCACCCACGCGCAAATTGGCCACAAAATTCTTTCTCAATGCGATACCCCGTTGTTTAATCTTGCTGCAGAAATTGCTCTATGTCATCACGAGAAGTGGAATGGTACGGGTTACCCCGAAGGTTTATCTGGAGAAGACATCCCTGAAAGTGCTCGTATAGTCGCCATTGCCGATGTATTCGATGCCCTTACGATGAAACGCCCTTATAAAAAAGCATGGTCTGACGAAGAAGCATTTGAACACCTTAAAGAAGGAGCAGGGAAACATTTCGACCCCAGACTAGTAGAGTGTTTTTTTTCAATCAAACAGGAAATACTAGATACTAAAAGCCATTGGAATCAGCTAGAGGCGGAAGGCCAAATGGCATCAGTAACGGATTTACTCCCCTAATTACTTGAAGCCACTTATGATCACTTAAAAGCATTTAAAGCTGCCTTTAGCCACCTACCGTCACTACTAATGGCAACCTAGCAAAGCAAAAGATTCGCGGCTTTTAATTTAATACCAGTGCGCATAGATAATAACCCATGAAGATATAAAAAAAGGTCGATATTTCATCGACCTTTTCAATTAACGCATGCATTCGAGCACTGGCTTTAACTGGCACCAAGCTCGGCAGCGATGGCATCAGCCTGACGCTTTTCACCCTGCACGAACTGCTTCCACTGCTGTGCCATAGCACGGCTTTTCTGATGCTTTTCAGCTTCTGCTAATTGGTTAAGTGCAAGGGCATATTGCTTTTTATTGTAAAGTGCCATGCCTTTTATCAAGTAGACCAAACCGGGGTTTCTTAACTCACCTTTTTCAACCGCGCGGTCTGCCGCTGCAATTGCATCGTCGAAACGCTCTTCATTAAGAAGAATTTGCGCTAGCTGTGCATCTAACTCACCGTCTTCAGATAGTTCAGCCGCTTGCATCATCACTGGAATGGCTTTGTCTTGCTCTTTAGCAAGTGACCAGCTTTGACCTAAGAACTTGAGGTTGCGCAAGTTTTTCTCGAGCACACCGTCGTTCATTGCCTGCTCCATCAACTTAGCACCTTTATAAGGTACACGGTGATAGTAATAAAGCTGTGCCATGTTAAACACGTCAGCTGACGTATTAACAAACCCGCGTTGATAAGCGGTTTCCATGATGGCTAACTGCTTGCGCTCTTCGCCTAGCTCACCGTACATACCGGCTAGCTGGATCCAATACTTAGGCTCGTCAAATAGCTTCACCATTTTAATAAGAACGTCTTTAACCTTCTGAGGCTGCTTGAGTTCATAGAAAATAGCACGCTGAAGTATTAACCAGCCTTCGTCAGGGATCATGCCTTCGGCTTCGTGATCGGCAACGGCTTCAGAAATCCACATTGCAGCTTCGTCGTACTGCTTGTTCTGATAGTACGCCTGGGCTTTGATGACTTTATTTTTAACCGGTACTGGCCCCGTATTCAGACTTTCCCAACGTTCCAAATAAGTGATGGTATCGTCGTAATTACCCTGCATAAGGTTAAGCTGGGCCAAACTGAAAAGTGTAGTCATTTCGAACTTTTCAGGAATAGGCTGTTGCTCTACCACTTTCGCGAACGATTCCAACGCCTTTGCATAGTCTTCGTTGTTGTAATAAATGAAGCCGAAAAAGTTGTACATCATGGCTTTTTCGTAGGCATTCATAGAGTCAGCCTTATCTTCTACTTCTTTCAAAATAGAAATGGCCTCTTCTACATCGCCAGCTTCATCTGCTGCCGTTTGCGCGCGGGCTAGCTGCTCGTAGACTTTGCCGCGCAGCGTAGGCACACGGCGAGTTTTCTTCTCGCTCGCTTTTTGCTCTTGCGCAACAGCCTCACCAGCAACCAACATAGTAGGTACAGATACCGTGGCCGATGCAAATGCAAACGCCAGTGCACTAAGCAAGGTATTCGTTTGTTTTCTCATCATGTTCTGTTACCCGTCAATTTGGAACGAAATACGGTTTTGTACACCAGACACTTCTGTTGCTTCACCGTTAACCACACGAGGCTTATATTTGAATTTCATGGCTGCATCAATAGCCGCTTGTTCAAAAATACCTGAAGGATTCGCTTCAACAACAATTGGGTCGCGTACTGCGCCTTGTTTGGTTACCGTAAATTCAACAATAACGAAACCTTCAATACCCCGCTGAAGAGCACGTCTTGGATAAACTGGCGCTACTTTAACGATAGGCAGATATTCACCGTCACCAGATTCAAGAGCCAAACCGCCTTCTAGCGAGATGTCGTCCCCGACTTCAGCACCAAAGTCCATCGATGTACCTTCTGCATCTGGAGAAGGTGAGTCCATTTGAGGTTGCTCCATAGGCGGAGGTGGCTCTTCAGGCTTAGGTGGCTTCTTCGGCTTACGATCTTTTTTCTCAACCTGTTCATCCTGCTTAACCCTTACGAAGTCAAGCACGCTTCCCTTTGGCGGCTCAGTTAGTGCGCTGCCACCCATCTTGATAAGCGATTGCATCAAGAAGAACAGGCCTAACGTGATCGCAAGGGAAATAACAAATGCGATTAAATATCGTGGCATGATTTATTGCTCTTGGGCTGCAATCGAAACATCGTAAACGCCAGCGGCTCGCGACGCGTCCATAACCTTAATTAAGGTTTCTGTTGTGGCCTTTTTGTCAGCCTGAATAACAACAGTTCCTTGTGGGTTTTCAGCGTGTAGGCGCTCGATGTTCGCCTGTACTGCGCGAACGTCGATACGACGTTTGTTAATCCAAATTTCACCTTTATCTGAAATAGCGATAAGGATATTAGCGCGGTCCTTTTTCACAGCGGTGGCTGCTTCAGGACGGTTAACATCGATACCGGCTTCTTTCACAAATGACGCAGTCACGATAAAGAAGATCAACATGATAAATACAACGTCCAGCATGGGCGTCATGTCGATGTTTGCTTCTTCCTCATCGACTAGGTTTTGAAAGTGCTGCTTCATAATAAATACCTTACCTTAACGCTTAGCTAGCATTAACGTTTAATAATCAATGCATCCTCAAGATGCGTGCGTTCTGATTTCACCATACGAGTTAACCAGGTAGCGGCGAATACGCCTGAAAGTGCGCCAACCATGCCCGCCATTGTCGGGATAGTAGCTTTCGATACACCTGATGCCATTGAACGAGCATTACCTGAACCCGCAATCGCCATTACATCGAACACTTCAATCATACCGGTAACCGTTCCCATCAAGCCTAGCAGCGGACAAAGCGCAACCAGTGACTGGATAATTGGGATGCTGCCGTTAAGGCGCATGGTTAACTGTGAAATTGTTTTCTGACGAACCTGCTCTGCGAACCAAGAAGAGCGATCGGAACGTGCTGTCCACATTGCTATCGCTTCTTTCTTGGCTTGCTTGTGCCAAACCATCAGATACATCGCACGCTCGAGGATCAAAAGCCACATAACGAATATCAGCAGACCGATGACCAGGAGAACCTGGCCACCTGTTTCTGTGAAATCGCGAATTGCTTCTAGAAACTCGATCATGATTAGCCTCGCTCAGCGCGCTCTGCAATTACGCCAGACGCCTGTTCTTGTAGGATGTACACAATATTCTTAGAACGTGTGTTTAGCATTGCGTAAAGCAGTGTCATTGGAATCGCTACAACAAGACCTAGTACTGTTGTTACAAGTGCAGTTGAAATACCACCTGCCATTAGTTTCGGGTCACCTGTACCAAACAAGGTAATTGCCTGGAAGGTGTTGATCATACCGGTTACCGTACCTAGTAGACCCATAAGCGGTGCTACAACAGAGATAATCTTAATGATAGTTAGGTTACGACCTAACTTAGGCACTTCGCCCAAAATCGCTTCAGTAAGGTGAAGCTCAAGCGCTTCTACGTCTGCGTTTGGATATTCATCACGAACTTTAAGTACACGGCCAAGCGGGTTGTTAGTGTTAACTTCTTTGCTCTTAAGCTGCTTGTTCACTTTCATACGCGTTAGCGTAAGCGTTACCAGGCGCTCAAGGGCAAGTAGAAGACCGAATGCACCAACGATAAGAATGATATAACCTACAACACCACCCTGCTCTACACGCTCTTTAAGGTTAGGCGCTTGAACAAGAAGCCCAAGAATTGAACCACCTGTTGGGTCGATACCAAACTGAACGAGTTCACCATTTGATGCTTGTAGTTCAGCGGCAGAACTCATATAGCGGTCAGCAGGCTGACGTACTAACTCAGATACTGTGCCGGTTACGCCGTTGTAGTCTAAGTATTTGCCATCAGCAACTAGAGCAAACGGACCAACGCGTACTACCGATTTATTCACTTTTTCACCGCCCGCTTCAACAACGTCAGTTGTGAAGGTGGTGACTTTGCCGGCTTCCGTCATTTCGCGCTGCATTTCAAACCAAACGCGCTCAATTTCTTCAATTGATGCAAGTTTAGAGCTTGAACCCATGTCTTGCGCCATTTTATCAAGGAAGTCAGAACGACCCGGAATTTGCGCAGAAATAACTGAGTTATAGAATTTGTTTTTGGTGTCGCCAGCGATTTGCTGAAGTACGCCGAATAGCTCTTTTAGTGAACCAAGACGTGTGTCTAGTGCACCGTTTAAGTCAGCCAGTTTAAATTCGTTTTCTTCAAACTGTGTTTCAAGCTGCTCAGATTGTGCAAGCATTTGGTCGCGCTTTTCACGGGTTTCGCGAAGAATGCGATCTTGCTCTGCACGTTGTGATTGGAAGTCACGCTCTCGCTGTTTGTTTTGCTGAGACTGTGCGAACTGACCTTCTTCTAATTGCTTAAGTAGTGCGTCTAAGTCCATGGCACGGTCGCTTTGTGCGAAAGCACCAACGCTGATGCTAAGGGCTGCTAGACCAACAGCGATACGTTTTACTGTGTTAAACATTCTCATCAACCTCTTAGTCTGTAATTGCCACTGGCAGCATTAGCAAGTCTGGTGCAAGTTGCTTCTTCGCCATGCGCAGACCTTTTGTAATTTGTGTACGGTAGCTGCTATCAAGCTCTTCCCACTGACGAGTTTGCTTGTTCCAAACACCCTGCATGCTTGCATCACGTGTTTGATAAATTAGCGCTGTGCGACCAAGGCGTAGGAATTCAACGTCACGCTCTTGACCGTTAATTGAATGAATACCGCTGTACGCTTCCATAGTGCGGCCGTAGTCCATCTCTACTTGATACGCTTCCATTACGCGGCGGAATTTCTCAGACGCAGCAACGTCGGCACGGTCCATCATAGCGCGAAGGTCAGCAACGCGATTTGCGCGCTCTTCTGGAAGGAATGGTACGTCTAGCGCAACAAACTGCTCTAGGCCGTCAATCATGCGCATCATTAGTGGCGTGATTTGACGCTCAACAACAGACACTTCATCGATAGCAGCATTTAGGTCTGCCATTTCTTGCTCTTGGTTATTGATTTGCTTACGAAGCTGAGTGTTATAAACCTCAAGGCCTTCGATTTCTTTCATCAATGTTTTGAACTGTTGAAGTTTGCTGTCGATTTGATCGGTAATACCGTTAATCTTTTCTTGCGATTTCGCCGCTGACTCGTTTATTTTCGCTGCCTCATCGACAACGGGTTTTAAGACTTCATCGTCTTGTGCAAGCACGGGTGTCGCTGCTAGCGCACCTGCCACAAGCAAGGCATTGATAAGCTTCATACATTCAAACCTTTAAAGTTAAAAGAAATCGGTTGTATCCGACTATAAATTTCTGCGCGTAGGATAGGATTTTTCTGTGACAGTTTTATTACGGAACTGTCATAAATAGACCAAAAGTGTCATCTTTTACTCATAAAAAAGGCCGCTAGTTAGCGGCCTATTTGGTAAGTTCAGGTTTAGAAGTCGTATTTGAATGACAACCTTATACCTGTACCTCGCGTCTCAGACCTAAGCAGCGTATCGTTGAACTCAATTTCACGATCTTCGCCTAGGATATTCTGAACACGTAATGTGACAGTGCTATTAAAGTCTGGGTAGTACTTGTACACCATATCTAGAGAATGGAACGGTTGTTCGAAGTTATCGTCAAAACCGTCGATACCCGGAATTAGAATACGCTCACCAAATACGTTATAGACTAGTGACGCAGAGTGCTCGCCGTTGTCTGAGTCGTAACCCAACTGCATGTTAAGTACATACTGAGAGTGACCCGTCATACGTCGCTCAACATTAGTGATTGCCGCAGAAACACCGGTTTGCTCAACGATATTCTGACGATCTAAAACGATTTCAGAATCACTGATTGTAATGTTACCCGTGGTAAACAAGTTGTCCCAAATACCGTCGCCAATAAACGCTAGGTCTTGTAGGAATTCCACTTCAACCCCGTAAACTTCACCAGACTCAGCGTTAGCAATACGAATAAGCGGAGGGCCATCCTGAGCAGGAGACTGTACTGATTCGATTGGCGCTTCCATGTCTTTGTAGAATAAGCCTACCGATACGTTGTTGCCTGCTTCTCGATACCATTCCCAACGTAAATCATAGTTAATGATATCCGTTGTACTTACACCCGGCGTACCCGCAATTGGGAAGTTAGTTAGTGGGTCTAGGTAAGTCGCTGACGATACTTCACGAAGATCTGGGCGAACTACCGTTTGACCAATACTTGCGCGTAGCTGCATATCGTCTTCTAGGAAGTAAGTCACAGCAAGCGCTGGATAAAAGCCATCTTCTTGGAATGCCAGTTGAGAGCGGTCAGCCTCGTCGCTCAAATCGAACTGATTAGTACGCGGATCTAATGGCGCCACTACCTGACGGAAGTCTTCATAACGTGCACCACCAGTGAAACGCCATTTGTTGTCATAGAAGAAATCAGCTTCTAGATAATACGCATCAATTTTCTGACCCGCTACATAGTCATCACCAGCAATAGTCGTATCACGAATGATAGGTCGGCTAGACAAAGACAGGGTGTCTAAAACGCTGTCGCTGAAGATTTCGCTAAAGTCGTTACCATCTAATATTGAACGGTCTTCAACACCTAACGTATTGATGTCGAAACGACGGTTTTCAGCAGTACGAGTTTTGGTTACAAAGCTTGCACCCACTTTGTACTCGGTTTCCCACTTACCCATTGTCATGGGGTAAGTCACGTTATAGCCAAAGTTTTCCAAACGATCGTGAAGGTCTTGGAAGGTGTAACGTGCCGCAGTCTGTGCATCAGACAAAAAGATTTCGTTTTCGTCATCGAAAATACCGTCTTGGTTCACGTCTTCCATTACGAAACGCGCGTTGAAGTTACCTGGTGCATGGCGCACCGAACGGCCTAATGAGTATGTCCAGTCAATACCCATGAAGTTTAGCTCTGGGATTGTATGCTGGCCTTTAAGCTGATTGGTATATAGCGAGCGTTCTTCGTACTGAACATCAATATCTCTAATACGCAAGCCTTCTGCTTGGTTTAGGTTTTCAGTATTACCGAACATCTCGCGGATTTCGTCGCGTGTATCGTTTAGCACGATAAGGCTGTAATCAATACGATGTTGACGGTTATAATCTACACCTAGTGTTAATAGTGAAGACCAAGTCACCGTTTGCTCAGTACCTTGGATATCATCAAAGAAGCGCACATTGATGATGTCATCGCCGACTAAGTCAGGGTCTTGTAGCTCATATTCTTCAGAAGAGCGGGTTTGGGCTGAATAACGTGAAGTTACCAAAAAGCCAAAGCGCCAGTCTTCATCGTAATCATAACTGTCACCATAAGTGACATTAACGCGCATGTCAGGATCGGCAGACTCTCTTTCTAGCCCGTATTCTCTATTAACACCTTTGAACAGTTCTAATGCTTCTTCTGGCTCAAGATCGTCTAAGAAGTTTTTTGAATCCCAACGTTCTTGTATCGCGGTAGAAACTGCACGTGTGCCATCGTCTTCCCCCGTCCAGTCACGTCCACCACCTGCATAATCTAATACGTCACCTGAATTTTCTGTGTCAATACCAACGGCGGCCGACACGTTGAAAACGCGCTGTGTAGGTATAGATTTCAATCGGATATTTACGTTACCACCGCCGAATGCCGCAGGCATAGATGGTGAATACGATTTTTGAACCGCAAGGCTTTCGATAATGCTCGACGGGAACAAGTCGAGCGGGATTACGTTACGCGTCGGATCTGGGCTTGGCACGATTGCGCCGTTTAATTGTGTTGATGAGTAACGCTCACCAAGGCCGCGTACGTAGATGAAACGACCATCTACAAGTGTTAGACCAGTTACACGGCGAAGTGCGCCCGCAGCATCACTGTCACCGGTACGAGCTATCTGCTCAGCACCCATGATGTCAGCCACGAAAGCTTGATTTTTACGTTCTTCCATTACTGCCGTTGCCGTGCCCTTTAAGCGCGTACCGGTAGCGACAACTTCCTCAATCACTTCGTCTTCGTTTGATTGAGCGAAAGCTATAGACGTTGGGAGCATAATGCTCGCTGCGACGGCTAAGCTGATGGGTTTTAGAAGAAACCTGTTAGCAGGTCTGTTCATGATGAACCTCTTTAGAAAGGAATACTTTCACGAAAATATTTCGTGTCTTACAAACTTAAAAGCAAGTGCGCCACTTTTGCAACGCACTTGCTTGTTTTTAGCTATGCGAACTGGGCCTTATTCAAGACCAACAGTCCATCCCGCAGTCCAGTCGTTATCAGCGTCTTTAACTGCGCCGATAAAGTCTACTGAAGAGAAGAAGCTGTCTAGCGTCGATACGTCAGTAGCAGCAGTTGCGTCTACTGTGTAGATACCGTTAAGTACCGTTGCAGTGTTGTCTAGTAGCGTATTACCAGATTGCGCAGTGAACCATGCTTCTTGGTCGAAATCACCAGAGTTGTTGATGTTTTCAGCACACGCTAGAACAGACGTTTCGAAAGTAAGTTGCGTTTCGTTAGTGCCGTCCATATTGGCAAGTAGCGTAGTGTCGCCATCGCTTAAGTCAGCTTCGAAACACTCGCCCATTCCCGCAGGACCGGTTACAACAAAGTTGTATAGCTGTGCGTTAGTTTGGTCGCGAAGTAGAACACCTTCAGAGTCAGCGTCAGCGGTATCGAACTCGTTACCAATGATAGTCATGTTAGCAACCATTGGATTTGAGAACGCAGTACCGTCACCGCCGTCACCATCGCCTTCAATAGCGCGGTTAGCGTCTGAGTTGTCGTCAGCATGCTTAACCAATACGAACTGTAGCTTACCTACGTAGCCGTTATCCCAGTCTACAGAGTCATCTTGGATGCTTGTTAGCGTTAGGTACTTAACGTTTACTGCACCACCGAAGAACTCAACACCGTCATCCGCGTTTTTGTGTACTTGTACATATTCAACAGTAGTACCAGAGCCAACACCACCAAAGGTGATACCGTTAAGCTCGTTGTCAGGCGCGATTTCGAAACCACCGTGCATTACGCGGACGTAGCGAAGTGTACCAGAGCTATCTGTATTATCTGTACCGCCGAATACTGCACCTTCTTGTGCACCTTCTACTTGAAGTGAACATGAAGTGCCATCTTGTGGACACTTAGTTGATTCGCCGTTACCTAGGACGATCATGCCGCCCCATTGACCAGCTTCACCTGCATCAAGACCGCCAACAACGTGGTCACGTGAAGTGAATGTAATTGGGTTTTCGGCAGTACCGTTTGCGTTAATCTCTGAGTCACGGCTAATTACTAGGTAATCATTGCCAGATGCGCCGTAAACGGTTACGCCAGGCTCAACAGTAAGGGTTGCGCTGTTTTCCTTGTCGCCACCTACGAATACTGCACCAGAAAGGGCATATAGATTGCCTTCTGTAAGCGTTAGGTCAGATGTGATGGTACCTGACACCTCACACGTAGTAGTTGAACCGTCTACTGGGGTGATTGAAGTTGTACCTGATGGGCAGCCAGAAGCAGATTGTACTAGTTCGATGTTACCGCCACCGAAACCGAATGCCCAACCTTGACGCCAGTCATCTTCACCTACAGCACCAATGAAGGTGTTCGCTTCGAAGAAAGTATCAAGCAAGGTTGACGCGTCACCGCCAGCAGTAAGCAGTTCACTTTCTGCTGTCAATGTACCGTCTTGGTTAAGACCAAGGTTTGCACGGTCTTCAAATGCGATTAGCTGGTTACCATCTTGGCCAGTGAACCATGCTTCTAGGTCAACCGCACCTTCTGGCGTATTGAACGGCTCAGAACATGCAATCGCTGAGTAAGTCATGGTTAGGTCACCATCAGAAAGGTTAGCTTGAACCGTTTCGTCAGTATCCATCTCCAAGCACTCGCCCATACCTTCTGGACCAGTGATAAGGAAGTTCATTAGGTTAGCGCCAGTTTGGTCGCGAAGTAATAAACCTTCTGAATCCGCGTCAGCTGTGTCGAAGCTATTACCGATCACAGTCATGTTAGCGATCATTGGCTGAGAGAATTCTAGGCCGTCACCACCGTCACCGTCACCTTCGATACCGCGGTTCGCGTCAGAGTTATCAGCTGCGTGTTCCACATATACGTATTGAAGCTTACCTGTGTAACCATTGTCCCAGTCTACTGAGTCATCTTGGTTAGCAGTAAGTACAAGGTGTTTTGCGTTTACCGCACCACCGAAGAATTCAACACCGTCATCAGCGTTGCTGTGAACCTGTACGTAATCAACTTCTGTACCTGAACCAACACCACCAAAAGTAATACCGTTAAGTTCATTGTCTGGTGCAATTTCAAAGCCCGCATACTTAACAACAACGTACTTAAGGATACCAGAGTTGTCTGTATCGTCAGTACCACCGAATACCGCACCTTCTTCTGCACCTTCTACTTGAAGCGCACAGTCAGAACCATCTTGTGGACACTTAGTTGACGTACCGTTACCAAGAATAACCACACCACCCCATTGGCCTGCGCCAACTTCATCACCAACAACATCGTTAAATGATGTCATGATGATAGGAGCAGATGCAGTACCTTCGGCTTCAATTTTTGAGTCACGGCTTACAACCAGATAATCTGCACCAGTACGACCGAAGATGATTGTACCTTCTTCAATAGCAAGCGTTACGCTGTCTGCTTTGTCGTTACCGATAAATACTGGACCTTCAAGTGCCCATACTGTGTCGTTAGTTAGTGTGATTACGCCTTGGTCGTCTGCGTCATCTGCAGTTAAACGACCGGTAAGTACACGAACTTCAACGTCCTGACCGAATGCGTCGCTTACTTCGCCGCTAAGGAAAGTACTTGATTCACCTGGAGCTGCATCATCTGAACCTGTATCGCCACCAGTATCGCCACCAGTGTCACCACCGTTGTTATTAGTTACGCTGTTATCAATATCACCTTCGCTGATATTAATATCGCCAC
The DNA here is from genome assembly GCF_903772925.1 of Alteromonas macleodii. Lineage (NCBI taxonomy): Bacteria > Pseudomonadati > Pseudomonadota > Gammaproteobacteria > Alteromonadales > Alteromonadaceae > Alteromonas > Alteromonas fortis. The sequence continues at coordinate 729,836 of NZ_LR812090.1, read as the reverse complement.
CACAGCCTGCTAGCACAAGCGCTGTAGCAATAGCTGAAGCCTTGAAAAGTTGCTTAAGTTCCATGTGTTTCTCCAAGTACGGTATAATTATGGATTTTGAAAACGCGGAAACTTTAACTGAGGTAGATGACACATTTGTTACATTAAGGCGCTGTAACAAAAGTTTCACAGAAAAAGTTCAAATTTAAGCTAAAAAAAGTTCAATAGATGCAATCAGCCAACAAAAAATTCGCTTTTTTTCTTATTTTACCTCAACTTAATACGCACTCGCTGTCACCAACTGCTGAAAAACATGCACTATCAGGGTGTGGGCGGTATGCCCTTCAATTGCAAATAATCAATCGCTCATGGATATTTGACGATCTATTGTGACGTAATTATGACAACCAGCGGGGCTGTTCAACTTCAAATAACATAGGGGGTAGCTGTGATTTGAGTAGTATTGAGGTGTTTAGCAGTCGCTCAAATTTGGCATTTATTATTCATCAAGTAATCGGCGCTGGCGTACCAACACGTCTTCACGAATAGGGAAATATCCGTCTCTTAATACCTGCTGCTGCCCTTCTTGTGACAAGATATAGCGCAAAAACTCCCTTTCCAGAGTAGGTAAAGGCTCACCGGGCTTCTTATTTATCACCAAATAAAGAAAACGAGCAAACGGATACGTTTCGTTACGCACGGTGTCAATAGAAAGAGGGATTAAGCTATCTAGCGACTCACCTAGTGGCAGAGCGCGCACTCCCGCAGTTTTATAGCCGTAGGCGGCATAGCCAATTGCACCTGTACCGCTGGCCACAGACAATACTACAGAAGCAGAGCCAGGTTGTTCGTTTACTGTGTTTTTGAAATCACCATCACACAGCGCCATCACTTTGAACAAACCATAAGTACCTGATACAGAATTTCGGCCGTACAGCCTGATAGGAGAACGATAGCCTATATCGTCAACACCGAGTTGAGACCAATTGGTAATGGCTGTATTGCTGCCACAGAACTGGGTTTCAGAAAACACCGCGTCAACTTGCTCAAGGGTCATCCCCGGCAGCGGATTGCGTCTATCCACAAAAATGGCGATGGCATCCATTGCTACTTTTAATACCGTTGGCGGGTAACCGTGGGTTCGCGTGAAGTCCCGTATTTCACTGGGTTTTAATTCCCGGCTCATAGGACCAATGGTAGCAGTACCTTCAATCAGCGCAGGAGGAGCGGTAGATGAACCAGATGCCTGTATTTGAAAGCCGACCTGGGGATAAAGGGTTTTGAATTCCTGTGACCAAAAGGTCATTAAGTTTGCCAGTGTGTCTGAGCCCACTGAGGAGATTTTCCCTGCCACACCGGGTTTGCGTTCGTAGGCCGGTACTTGGTAAGTACTTGAAGCAGAGGAGGCGCTTTGAGTAGCCTGAGGAGTCGCGAGTACTTCAAGTGGAAACAACAGACCTATTGCCAACAGTAAACTTATAACACCGCGGTACAACCCATTCACTATGTTATGACATTTGCTCGCCAAGGTTTACTGCCTCTTAAGGTTACAGCTGCTCTGCAATTAATTCGTTATCCAATACGAAGGAGAAGTTACTGCCCTCGCCCAACGTACTAGTTATTTCTAAACGGGAATTATGATGACTTAGCACGTGTTTTACAATGGATAACCCCAAGCCTGAACCGCCGGTTTTACGTGAACGTGCTTTATCCACACGGTAAAAGCGTTCTGTTAAGCGATTAAGGTGGTTCTGCTCAATGCCATCACCGTTGTCTACTACAGAAAACTGGGCGCCGCTCGTACCGCGACGCCAATATACGTTTATCTCACCACCAGCGGGGGTGTAATGAACGGCATTAAACACCAAATTAGAACAGGCACTTCGCAGTTCGGTTTCGACACCAAAGACATACAACTCTTCATCAATATGGAATTTGATAGCGTGGTTCTTTTCTTTATTGAGGGCCAGCGCTTCCCTTTCAACTTGGGCAAGCACAGCAGGAATATTCACCACGTTTTCATAAATACGTTCTGAGCTTGCTTCAATACGCGATAGTACTAATAAATCTTCTATCAGGTTTTGCATGCGATGAGTTTGCGATGTCATTTCTTTCATCGCTTTGTGCATAAACGGGTCTGACGCTTCATCAACAGGAAGAATTTCTAAGTATCCATTAATAACCGTAAGCGGCGTACGAAGTTCATGAGATACGTTCGCCACAAAGTCTTTACGCATTTCTTCAAGCTGAGATACTCGCGTTATATCACGAGCAATCAGCAGCAGGTGCTCGTCGCCATAAGGCATTATTCGATATTCGAAGGTTTTATTGGGGTTCGTCGGCGACGGTACTTCAATAGGGTATTTGTAATTACCCGCATGAAAGTACTGAATAAATTCAGGGTGACGCAATAAGTTGTCTATACGCCGGCCTGAGTCTTGAGGCCATTTCAAACCAAGATCTAAACGGGCAAGACGATTACACCAGATAATACATGCCTTTGAGTCAACCACTACCGCTGCATCTGGTAAGGCTTCAGAACCCTCTCTAAAGCGTTTAACTAACTCGCCAAGCTCTTTACGCTTGTTACGGTTTCGACGCTGAAGGTAATAAATACCTTCATAAATATGCTCCCACACGCCTCGTACAGTAGGGGGAGACATTTTGCGACTGTGCCACAGCCAGCGGTTCAGCTTATAAAGGTGCCAATAGTTAAACAGCAGCAACAAAGTCGCACCTATGGCGACAGCGAATAACATATCATCCAGATACCACCCTACCAGCGCAAAAACCACAAGGAATAGCACTAAGCGCAAAGTACTTCTCAACCAAGAGAACGGGTAATACATGAAATAGCTCGCGTTGTTGAAAGTGGAAATAGGCGCACGTTAAGGTGGCGTATAGACGTAAAGGGAATGGCGTCATACCACTCCCTAAACACTGCATCTTGTTAAAGCTTAGTAGAAAAACGATAACCCGCACCGCGTACGGTTTGGATCATAGCATCATGCCCGTGGCGAGATATAGCTTTGCGCAAGCGTCGGATATGTACATCTACCGTTCTGTCTTCAACGTAAACATTAGTGCCCCACACATTATCAAGAAGAAGTTCTCGGCTGTATACTCGCTCTGGATGAGTCATGAAAAAGTGCAATAGCTTGAACTCTGTTGGCCCCATATCCAATGGCTCTTCATTGGCCATAACACGATGGGATACAGGCTCAAGTTTAAGCCCATTGAATTCGATCGGCTCTTCATTTGACGTAGGCGTGACTCTGCGCATTACCGCTTTAATTCTTGCCACTAGTTCCTTCGGCGAGAAGGGCTTAGTCACATAATCATCAGCACCAGCATCCAGGCCTCGAATTTTATCTTCTTCTTCGCCACGGGCCGTTAGCATGATAACGGGAATGTCACGAGTAAACTCATGTTGCTTTAAACTTTTAGCCAGCTGTACACCGCTTCCACCCGGTAGCATCCAATCCAGTAGAATTAAATCTGGGTAAGGCTCGCAAATTTTTTCCTGCGCGATGTCGAAATCTTCGGCTTCAATAATGTTAAAACCAGATTGCTCAAGTACAAACTTAAGCATCTCACGGATAGGCGCTTCGTCCTCAACCACCAACACTGTACGAGACATCGTATTATTCCTGCTCATTTATAAACGCCGTTATTATTAATGTGGTCTGTGACAGTTTTATTAAAACGATTACATTAATGTGTCAAGTTTAATACGGTTATAAAACACGCTTCGCCCAAAGTTTATACATACAATCTTGTTTATTCATACAATTGCGCATATTCTTGAATTGTCAAAAATATCTACACGTATGTGATTCTAAATAGTGCTTTCGCTACAAATGTGAGTCTCATAAAAAGTCTGAAGTAACAGGGGTGTGTTTTTCTATGGCTGCGGTCAAGACAGGGTTATCAAGGAAGCTCTTAGCCAGGGTATTATCGGTATACTTTGCGCTTACACTTCTTGTGACAATAGGACAAATTTTTACAGAGTACCTCAGCACCAAAAATCACGTTGAAAGCGAGCTTCAAACATTAAAAAACACTTTTTCTTCTAGTCTTACTCGCGCGTTGTGGGAGCTTAACAATGACCAAGTCCGAGCTATCGCAGAAGGGTTAATGTCACTGCCTATTGTAGAAGGCCTGCAAGTTCGTGGGGAAAATGGCAATTACATTGCAGAGTACGGTATAAGGGTCCAGCGCTCTCCTGCGCCTGTTGACCAAGAGCTGATAGAGGATCATCCTGGAGGCGTTTTTAGCTATAGCTTTCCACTCGTTTTCAAATTCTCTGGCCGTGAGTCTACCGTTGGCGATGTTACTTTATACTCAAGCTTCGACACTATATTTAGCCGTATTGAAGTAGGAGTTTTCTTTCTTATCGGCAACGCGATAGTGAAAACAACCTTTCTTGTATTCTTATTTATGACAGCCTTTCGCACAATGCTCTCAGAACCCTTACAGTCCATCACTGAGCAAATGGGTAATTTCGACCCTCAGCATCCCGAAGAAAGTAAGTTTAATATCAAATTGGATGATGATAACGAGCTATTGCAACTTAAAGAGTCGTACAACAACGTTATTGATGACCTTATCGTTTCAAATAACAAGTTGAATAATGCGCAAAGCGAGCTAACGCTAGCCAATAAAAAGTTGGATGATCAAAACCTTATTTTAGAACAGGAAGTGGCAAAAAAGACCGCGTCTTTGTCACAAATTATGCTTGATCTAGAGCAGCAAAAAGACGAGCTTATCGCCCACCAGCGAGAGCTTCGCCAGGAAAACGAAAATCGCCAGTATATAGAAGCAGAGCTTCGCAAACGCAATCAAGAACTTGCAAGCTCAATGGATACCCTTCACCAAGCACAAGAGCAGCTAGTAGAGTCAGAGCGCATGGCGTCGCTTGGCGGTCTTGTTGCTGGTATAGCACATGACGTGAATACCCCGTTAGGCGTAAGCGTTACCGCAGCCAGTTTTCTGCAAGAGCGACTTAATAACTTAAAGACTGATTTTGAAGATAAAAGCCTGACCAGTAAAAATATGGCAAGCTTTATTGACGAAGCCGAGCAAACTGCGCTTTTACTCTTAAGTAACTTAGAACGCGCATCAGATCTTATCGCCAGCTTTAAGCAAGTAGCTGTTGATCAAACCAGTGAAACCGAACGCGAGTTTGTATTAGGTGACTACATTAACGAGATCATCCAGTCCTTAAAGCCGAGTTTCAAGCAAACCGAACATCAAATTAACGTAACCTGTCCTGACAATTTAGTGGTAACCTGTGCCCCCGGCGCTATTGCACAGATTGTTACAAATATGGTCGTTAACTCGCTTATGCACGGCTTTGAAGGCAAAACCGCTGGCACGGTAACCCTCGATGTAAAAGAAGAAGGTGATAATGTTGTTCTTTACTATAAGGATGACGGCAGGGGCTTAAGTGAAGGAGAACTAAGTCAATTGTTTGATGCTTTCTTTACCACTAAACGAGGACAAGGTGGCAGCGGTCTGGGCACACATATTATGTATAACCTAGTTACGCAGTCACTGCATGGCCATATTGAAGCTGACAGTACACTCGGCAACGGCTTGCAGTACACCATTCGTTTTCCCAAAAAGAGTGTGTAACCCTTTTTACTATTTTCAATTTGGGGCGCGCACTGCAAGCGCCCTTTTATGTGTCTAATAACCCTTTATTGAATTGCACCGCAAGTCTTACGTTGGTACGCTTGCGCCCTATTTTTATTAAGAGAATGCTTACACTATGTGGTTTAAAAATGTAAAAGCCTATCAAATTACTCAGCCGCTATCGCTAGACGAGGGTGATTTAGAGCGAGTCTTAAACGAACATGCTTTTCGCCCGTGCGGCAGCCAAGATTTGGCAACCATGGGGTTTGCCTCTCCGTTTTCTCAGGCTGGTAAGCAAGGCACCATGTTTCATGTTGTTCAACAGCGTTTTTGGATAACCCTAAAGAAACAAGAAAAGATTTTGCCCGGTGCTGTGGTAAATGCCGAGCTTGACGAAATGGTGGCTAAAATTGAAATGGAAACAGGTTCGCCAGTTGGCAAAAAAGCCAAAGCTGACCTTAAGCAAGAAATTCAGACACGCTTGCTGCCACAGGCCTTTACCAAAAACACCTATACCCACGGTTTTATCTCTCTTGCCGACAACTTAGTAGTGGTTGATGCGTCGTCTGACGGCAAAGCCGAAGCCTTTTTGGCCATGGTTAGAAAAGCGATTGGCTCACTGCCGGTTGTTCCCTTTACGCGCAGAAGCCTTCAAAGTGAACTTACGCATTGGGTTACTGAGTCAACACCAGAAGGTGTAGGGCTACTTGAAGAAGCCGAACTTAAATCTACCGACGACACAGGCAGTGTTATTCGCTGTAAGAACCAGCCGCTTGATAGCGAAGAAATCAGTATTCACCTTGATGCCGGTAAGCTGGTTCAAAAAGTTGCGTTTGAATATGCAGAAACCCTAACGGCTATTATGTGTGAAGATGGCGCCATTAAGCGTATTAAGTTCACCGACCGCATTAAAGAAGAAACTGACGACGTACCAAAAGATCAGGTAGAAGCACGCCTTGATGCAGAGTTTGCGCTAATGTCAGCAGAGATTTGTACGCTGCTGAACTTCCTTCGCGGTGCGCTTAATCTTAACGACGATAGTTTGTAAACGAGCGGCCAGCACAGCACAACCTATTCTCTAATTTCAATTGAACGTTTAACTCAAAGCCTAATCGCTATTATAGTCATTAGGCTTTTCACAAATATCCCCAGAGTCCCCTTTCTAATTAGCTTACTTTTGTAAAAGCGTTTTATACAAGAGCTCGCAAACCGCTCAAAGAAAGTTACTTAATTCCTCTAAACAGGATAGTGAATTACCACAACAAAGCGCGTTTCTCCTGCTTCGTCTCGATAGCCGTGGGGTTGGTCTGCGCGCAATATACATTGCTCTTGCGCCTGATAGCTTTTCCACTGTCCATCTTGCAAAACCCCTAACTTTCCTTGTAGTACGTGAATATGCTCGGTGACGCCAATTTGGTGAGCTGAAGAATGCTGCTCATGCAAGTCTGTTAAGCATAGTTCGAACATTTCAAACTGGGTAGCTGAGTTAAACGGAAATAGCGTTTTTATGGTTACGTTTGGGTCGTTAGCGAACTTGTTATCGGCGTGTTGAGACGAAGGGGCTGTTTCATCACCAGATAAGAAAGAAGAAAATGAACACGCAAGACCTGTGGCTATTTTCCATAAGGTAGCGATGGTTGGGCTAGACTCACCTCGTTCTATTTGCCCAAGCATAGCTTTCGATACTCCCGTCAACTTAGCTGTTTTATCAAGAGAAAGCCCCCTAGCTTTGCGAACAGTCTGCAGGTGCTGTGCAATACTTCTTGAAATAGCAGAAGGCTGCCCATTTGCTTTTGTCATGTAATGAAGGCCTTTTATTTTGTCGCTGATGTTAATGAAGCGGCTGTGCGCTATAACGCACAAATGTTAAGTTACTTATTGTACGTTATAGCGCACAAATAGGTAGAGTAGCATATTCGATAGACACTAAAAGCGTACTTTTATCGCTCAGTCATTTTTAAAATCGAGATTCCATCACGAGGGTTTTCATGAGTAAGTGGAAGTTAAGTCATATCAGCGCAGGGCTTACCGCCGTTACGGTAGGTTACAGTAGTTCTGTTGTCATTATCATTGATGTAGCGCGCAAAGCCGGCGCTAGCGATGACATGGTAATAAGCTGGTTATTCGCGCTTGGTCTAGGTATGGGTATTACCTGTATTCTGTTTTCGTGGCTATCCAAACTGCCCGTTGTTACCGCTTGGTCTACCCCTGGTGCGGCTTTTTTATTAACCAGTATAGGCAATTATAGTTTAAGCGAAGCCATTGGTGCATTTGTAATATGCGCAATGCTTTCACTTGTAACAGCGCAAAGCCGGACTTTACTTAAACAAATTAGTCGCATTCCTCCAGCCATTTCATCTGCACTTTTAGCCGGTATTCTCTTACCTATATGCCTAGCTATATTTACCGATGTTAACGAAGCGCCGCACCTAGTCGCGTTATTTATTTCCGCTTACCTAATAGGAAGCCGCCTATTTCCCCGCTATCTGATGCTGTTGTTGCTGGTTATGTCGGTGGGTATTAGTTTGTTTATGGGTAGTGCCAGCAGTGTTGTTGCTCTACCAAGTACCTCACAAGGGCTGTCATCAATATTTACCCTGCCCGAGCCAATTTGGGTAACGCCTACTTTTTCTCTCAGCGCCGCCATTGGCTTAGCCTTTCCTCTTTTTCTAATCACCACGCTTTCCCAAAACTTGCCCGGCATAGCTATTCATCACGCACATGGCTATGCGCCCGACCACAAACCCATTTTGTCAGGCATTGCCGTTATACAAGGTCTATTAGCACCTTTTGGAGGCTTTACCTTTAACCTAGCTGCTATCACAGCAGCACTGTGCATGGGTGAGCAAGCGGATAGTGAAAAGTCACAGCGCTATAGAGCCGCCATAGCGGCCGGCGTGGCGTATTTATTTATGGGACTTTTAGCGTCTGTGGTCGTTGCGTTATTTGTCAGCATGCCCAATATCATTATTCACCTACTTGCAGGGCTCGCACTTTTAGCTACGCTGCAAGGGTCGATGGTTCGCGCTATGGAAGTAGAACATCATAGAGCCCCAGCGCTGCTCACCATGCTGTGTACGGCGTCAGGCTTTAGCTTATTTTCTATGACTTCAGCAGTGTGGGGATTGGGGCTAGGTTTACTATTGCTGTATGTTCAAAAGAAACCTGCTAACGCATAGTGTTACTTATTAAGTTCTATGCCTGTAGCTAACCGACATAACAAAAAGGCCGATACATTTTGAAGGTGCACTTCTGTATCGGCCTAACACTACTGTGTAGATCTGGGGGTAGCTTAAAAGCTTAATTGCTTATAAGAAAATTTGCTTCGCGGCGCTTGTTAGCTCTTCGAACTCATCTGAGTGAAGCTCGCCCATATCTTCAACCACACCACGTTGTATAGCTAAGTTCAAAATAGCGTCTTTCTGGCTACCTGCCGCTCCCGAGACTGCCGCACCTACGCGAACAAAGTCAATATAGCTTAGCTCATCAGGAAGATAGCTTAAGTCTTTCCAGTTTTTCGCGACATTAACGAAGCTTTCACCAAAGCCCCATTCTCTCATTATACTTGCACCAATGCGGCCCGCTAATTTATCGATTGCCACTTCAAGGAAAGAAGGATTAGCAAAAACCTCAGGGTGACGTTCAGCTTCGGTCAAAATAGGCAGTACGCCAATATTATGTACCAATGCAGCTAGGGTCATAGTATCCATGCTCATTTCCCGCTTTTTGGTGCGGGCTATATAAAGCTGTAATACCGCCATTGCACTGGCAACTATGTTTACCGTATTCGCCCACTCCTGTTGCAAATAACGAGCAACTACATCGTTTTTAGATACGAACAGCTGCTCCATTGCCAGTGCGGTAGAAATATTCTTAATTTGTCGCAGACCAATACGCGTTACCGCCTGACTAATGGAGGTAACTTTAACACTGCGCCCCATATAAGCACTGTTTGCAATTTTAATCATTCTCGCACTAAGTGATGGGTCTTGCCCGATTACCTCACCCATAGCATTAAGGTTGATGTCAGGGTCATCTGCTGCTTTACGGACTTTTAATGCGATAGCAGGAAGTGTTGGAAGGACCAGTGTGTCATTGTTTATTTTTTCAACCAAAATAGTTGAAAGCGCGTTCTGTGTAGACATATTTCTACCCTTAGAAAGTTCCAAATTGCCTTGATAAGGCGATAGTTTGCGTTACCCGTTATCTACTCAGCCAACATCAATTCTGATGCGCCAAATAAATCGAGTATTTGTGCGTTGCATTCCCTGCGCTTATTCACATAGGCCTCTATGATTCACGCTAAAATACAAACCGTTTATTGTTTTATTATGGTATTTCTATCACCATACTATAGTAGCTCTCTAGTTTCGACCAACTAAAAAAGACAGGCTTAAAGCGAATGTTTAGCAACCGCAGTAGCACAAGAGCTCAATCAAAGTATAGACAACAAGCAGCAAACCACTATTGATATTAAGCAAATAATTTTCATACTTTTGTATAAAATCAAAAGCATAGCTATAGTGAGTTACGCAAACACCTCCCCACATACTTAAATCAATACGGGAAAACGACACGGTAAACCTTATGATTAAAAAAACGACTTCAACTTATTCGCCTATTGCTGCTGCAGTAGCAGGGCTATTTATGCTGACCGCCTGCAGCAAAAGCGCCGATACAACGCAAACTCAAACGGCAAAGCCTGAAACCGATACAGCGCAAACCTTACTTGTAGACGAGTCCCGCTTGTCTATTTATCACGGTGTAGACCTTACCAGCGATTTATCACACCTTAGTGACAACCAGCATAAAATGCTTTCGCTTTTGATAGATGCGTCGAAAATTATGGACGACCTGTTTTGGAAGCAGGCATTTTTTGAAGATAAAGATGCTTTTCTTTCCTCAATAAGCAATGAAAAAGTACGCCATTTTGCCGCCATAAACTATGGCCCATGGGATCGACTTAACGGCGACACGCCATTTATCAGCGGCTATGAAGACAAAGCCTTAGGCGCTGAGTTTTATCCTCATGATATGGAAAAGGAAGAGTTTGCTACGGCTGAGTTTGCCGACAAGCAAGGCCTTTACTCTATGGTGAAGCGCGATGAAGCCGGTAACCTTTATTCTGTGCCTTACTCTGAAGCATTTAAAAGCGAATTGATGAAAGCATCTGACCTACTCAAAAAAGCGTCAGAGCTAGCTGAAGACGAAAGCTTCAAGCAATACCTGCAACTGCGTTCTGAGGCATTGTTGTCTAATGACTACCTTGCGTCTGATATGGCCTGGATGGATATGAAGAGCAACCCTGTAGAGCTGGTTATTGGCCCTATTGAAAGCTACGAAGATCAACTCTTTGGCTATCGCGCAGCATTTGAAGCCTACGTGCTTATTAAGGATTTAGCGTGGAGTGAGAAGCTGGCAAAGTACGCGGCTTTCCTACCTGAGCTTCAGCAAGGCCTTCCTGTTGCTGATGCTTACAAAGCTGAGATGCCCGGCTCTGATGCCGACCTTAATGCATATGACGTTATTTATTACGCAGGCCACTCTAATGCTGGCAGTAAAACCATTGCGATTAACCTGCCAAATGACGAGCGCGTTCAGTTAGAAAAGGGAACCCGCCGTCTTCAGCTCAAAAACGCAATGCGCGCTAAGTTCGATACTATTTTAGTGCCTATTGCAGATACGCTAATTGTACCTGAGCAACGTGAGCACATTACGTTCGACGCCTTTTTCGCCAACACCATGTTTCACGAAGTGGCTCACGGTCTTGGCATTAAAAACACCCTGGACGGTTCGGGTACCGTGCGCGGCGCACTTAAAGAACACGCCTCAGCCCTTGAAGAAGGCAAAGCGGATATTTTAGGTTTGTACATGGTACAAAGTCTTCTTGAAAAAGGTGAAATTACCGAAGGTACACTTGAAGATTATTACGTTACCTTTATGGCTGGCATTTTCCGTTCTGTGCGTTTCGGTGCAAGTTCTGCTCACGGCAAGGCGAATATGATTCGTTTTAACTTCTTTGCACAGCAAGGTGCGTTTGAGAAAACAGAAGACGGCATGTATCGCGTAAATATGCAAAAGATGGGCGCCGCAGTAGAGGCACTTTCTGAATTGATCCTGACCCTTCAAGGTGACGGCGATTACGACGGTGTCGCAAAACTTGTGGAAACTATGGGTGTGATCAAGCCTGACCTTGCGTCAGATTTAGCACGCTTAGAAGCAGCCAGCATCCCGGTTGACATTCACTTTAATCAAGGTAAGAAAGTGCTAGGGCTCGCTGAATAAGTCAATCGATTTCAATTATTTACCTCATTTAGCTGCAGCGTAAATAAAAATGCCGCCCTTTGAATAAAGGGCGGCATTTTTTATCTTTAAACGCAAACGTTACTCTACGTGTTGCTTCATATTCTCAGTATACGGAGGCCAGCCTAGCGGTTTACCTGCTAATACGTGAAGGTGAATGTGATATACGGTTTGCCCACCGTATTCGTTACAATTCATGACAGTACGATAGCCTTGGTCGGCAAACCCTTGCTCCTTGGCAATTTTTGCAGCTACATATGACAAGTGCCCCACTACTTCGCGGTCTTCTTCAGCAATATCGTTTACCGTGGCAATTTGCTTTTTCGGAATAACCAGAAAATGGGTCGGAGCCTGAGGGTTTATATCTTTAAACGCCAGCGCTAGTTCGTCTTCGTACAAAATCTCTGCCGGAATTTCCTTGCTGATAATTTTATCAAAAATTGTTTCTGCCATGTCTCACATTCCTTTTTAATCAGGTGTTTAACTATTGCGTTAGCGATCGATGATGGTTCTCTCACCAACGCAATAACAAAGTCTAAACTACAGTGTTTTTAATCGGCTCGATGCCTTGTCTTATGCAAAAACAAACCATAGAAGTATTACGCCTAACGCTAAGCGATAGATAACAAAAGGCAGCATGCCTATACGGGATATCCAGCTTAGGAATAAATAAATACAAAGGTAGGCACTTACGAATGAAAATGCTGCGCCATACAGCAATGCATACCAATCCACAGCTTCATTTGCTTTAAGCAAATCTAAGGTGGCTAGCAACCCTGCACCTAAGATGACAGGTATAGACAGTAAGAAAGAAAAGCGTGCACAGGCTTCGCGTTTTAATCCTAGCATCAAGCCAGCAGTCATTGTTATACCCGAACGAGATGTCCCCGGAATTAACGCTAACACCTGGGCTAAGCCGATATAAATGGCTTGTTTTAGCGTTAGGCCTTCAAGCTCTTGTTCCCGCTTTGCTGTCGAGTCGGCATACCATAAAAGCAAACCGAAAATGATGGTGGTACCTGCGATTACCAATGCTGTACGTGCATTGTCTTCTATCCAGCCCTTCATCAAAAAGCCAATGATGACCGCAGGAATAGTCGCCACAATAACGTACCACGCAAGCTTACTGTCGGTAGACTGCTGCTTGCTGAAGCCTTGAGTCACCCATGCTACTGTCATCTGTCCTATTTCTTGACGAAAATAGATCATAACTGCAAGAAGGCTTCCCACATGTACTGCTACGTCAAACGCCAAACCTTGGCTTACCCAACCGAAAAGCTCAGCGGGTAGCAGCAAGTGCCCAGAGCTACTGATTGGAAGAAATTCAGTAACGCCCTGAATAATTGCTAAAATAATGATTTCGAAAAGTGTCATTCCTTTGCTTAACTCCAAGTAAAGTCAATTGGCCATAATTGCTGTTTCTGTTTATCAAAGTTTTGCCACATTTGGGCATAGGTTTCTTGCGTTTCAGGGTGAATGTCGTCGGGAACAAGTTCAGCTAACGGCCAAAGCACAAACGCGTTGTAACAAATCTCTTCGCGAGGCAAAACCACAGGGGATGTGGTTACCTTACTATCATAGGTAAGCAAATCGAGATCAAGGGTTCTTGCGCAGAATTTTTTGTCGGTATGCACTCTTCCATTGTCTTTCTCAATTGCCTTTAGTATTGCACACACCTCTTCAACATTTTTTGATGTTGTCGCCCGTGCGGCAGCATTATAAAAAGGGCTACCGTTGAAGCCTACAGCTTCGCTTTCATAAACGGAAGACACTGAAACATCTGAGAAGTGTTGTTTTAGGGCAACCAAAGACTGCCTAGTGTAATGCTCACGCTCAATATTGGAACCAATGCTGATTAAAATGGTATGTTCAGGCATTAGTTGCGCTCTTTTCGCATTTCAACGGCAACAGTTTGCGCATTAGGAAGAATATTAGGTTTAACGATTTTAAGCGTTATTGTTGAAACCGAGAAGTGAGCAAGTACGGTATCCATAACCTTGCTTCCGAATGCTTCTAGTAGTTCGAACGTACTCTCTTTACCTACTTCCACGATGCACTCGGCTACTTTGGCATAATCTACCGTATCAGCAACATCATCACTTTGCATCGCCGCGCTTAAGTCAACATCAAGTGTGACATCGAGAAGAAGCTGGGTGGTTCTTACTCGCTCCCAATCATAAACACCAATCAGGGTGTCTACTTCAAGCCCTGTTATATAAATTTTTCCCATGGAATTTTTTCATCTTCTCTGTTTTCACACCAGTTTATTGCCCTACTTTCCGGCTTCAATACTGGTCTTACTACTGCGCTTTCAACCACATATTGCTGCTAAACGGTGGTATATCGCGTTTGGATGGAGTAGCTTTACGCTTGTGTGGCACAACTATACCGCTGTATGACAACTGGGGGCAACCAAGGTTTTGTAATTTAATAGGACACAAGCCTTTAACCTCCTACAAGAGAAGTGAAACCTGACAGAAGGCAGTGCTTCTAAAACGCTTTTGATAATTAGAATGAAAAAATGATTTCGCTAACGCTTTTAATGGCTGCTGTTGCCTACCTCTTCGGTTCACTATCAAGTGCAGTGGTTATAAGCCAATTATTTGGTTTACCGGACCCTAGAACCGCTGGCTCTAAAAACCCTGGAGCAACTAATGTGTACCGCTTGGGTGGCCGTATTCCTGCGCTACTTGTACTTGTTATGGATATTTTGAAAGGCACTATTCCCGTTTACGGCAGCTACTTTTTGGGTATAGAACCAATAATGCTTGGCATAATTGCTATCTTTGCCTGTTTAGGTCATATATTTCCGCTTTATTTTGGTTTTAAAGGCGGTAAAGCCGTCGCTACCGCCTTTGGTGCCATGTTGCCTATTGGGCTCGATTTAGCAGGGCTACTTGTTCTAAGCTGGGTAGTAGTGGTTTTTCTTACCGGCTATTCTTCGCTAGGTGCGCTTATTGCAGTGTCGCTTGCGCCGCTTTTCACGTTTTTAATCAAGCCTTTGTACACTGTGCCGGTAGCAATGCTTTCACTACTTATTATTTTACGCCATAAAGACAACATTGCCCGCCTGTTAGCAGGCAATGAAAGTAAAGTGTGGGATAAAGGCAAAGTTAAAGAGTAAGTGCCTGCTGCAGTACATCCAGCTTTCCATCTATAGGCGTAACAGGCAAAATACCCAATATTTTAGCCAGCGCTGGATAAACCTCTAAATTGCTAAATGTAGGTATAGTGGTGTTCGTTTTAAACGCCGGCCCTACTGCAACAAAGGTCGCTCCCATATCAGGTAACGTATTTACGTAGCCATGGCCACCTTTGCTCACATGCATACTGTTGGCGTTTTTGAAACGGGCTGGTGGCGCAATTTCGATAATGATATCGCCCGTTCTGTTTCCTACTTCCATGTGACGCTGAGCGCGCTGGGTATCATTGAGCACAATGAAGCGGTTTTCGGCTGTATAGGTAAGACGTTCTATTTCTTCGGTGATTTGCTTATCTGACACGCCTTCTCTGGCGTAAAGGTGCACTTGCGCCCCTTCATTTTCAATAATGAAGCTATCAGGAATGGATAAAGACTCAACCTCTATAAGCTGGTTTTCATCAATAGGCGTCATGCCGTGGTCAGACACCACTACCAGATTTACTGGTAAGTCTAATGCATTAATGCGCTTATAAAGTTGACCGATAAGTGCATCTACTTCTTGTACCGCGTCATTGGTTTTATCGGCAAAAGGTCCTTCATCGTGTCCTACCGAATCGGTAAGCGAAAAATAACCCGCAATAAAGCGAGGGCGCGATACCTCAGGCAATTTTAGCCAGTTGATGATTTGATCAATACGCATCTGGTAATCAGCATATTTAGAATAGTGATAGAAATAAGTCGGAGAAGCACCCGATATGCGTGCGTCAGACTCTGGCCAGAAGAAGGTTGCAGCCTTCATACCGTGATATTCCACTAGGTTCCATAGCGGTGTTGCCGTAATCCAAGTGCTATCCATACCGCCATAGCCCAACTGATATTTTGCATAACCCTCTTTTGTAGGACGGGATTTATCATAAAAACGGTTATTCACAATACCGTGGTGTTTGGGAAGCAGCCCTGTGATCAACGAAATATGGTTGGGAAAAGTATTCGACGGATAAACAGGGGTCATTGATGACGCTCTTACGCCTTGCTTTGCAATGGCGCCAAGATGCTCGGCATTGTGCAACTCGATATAGTCGTGGCGAAATCCATCAAGAGAAATTAACACTACATACTGGTCTTGCTGAGTCTGTTGCTTTTGCTTTAACTCTTTTACTGATTCATTTGAAGGAGTTTTGCTTGAAGCAATTGCATTAGGCCTGGTGAGCGCTACAAAGAAAATCAAAATAAATAACGACAGCGCTAAAAATAATAGCGATGCATTTTGTTTTGTACCGTCTGTTGCTAAGCGCATGGTTTTTTTACGTCCTTACTCAATGTTCATTTTGGTAAAATAAAAGGCAATGGGACGCGCTCCCATTGCCTTTACTTTTTGTTTGTCTGTTTTGCCTGCTTGTTGTTATTCTTGATATCTGCCTTTTGCACATCCTATGCATACCTTGATAAGCAGTATCGGTTTCACAACATCATTTAAAACCCAGTCGACGTTTTTAAATAGCTGACAAGGTATCAAGAGGCCATCGCGGTTTGGCTTGTGACGATAACGCCAAGGTTTCGCCTGCTTTCAAGCGCTGCATCCCCGCATAGGCAATCATGGCACCATTGTCTGTACAATACGCTAAGCTAGGGTAAAACACCTCACCTTTTAGCTCTTGCATCAGGGCTTTCATCTCACCGCGCAGCATTGTATTTGCGCTTACGCCGCCAGCAATAACCAAACGCTTCATGCCAGTCTGCTTTAATGCTCGCTTACATTTAATGATAAGCGTATCCACTACGGCTTCTTGAAACGCGTAGGCAATATTCGCTTTAATTTGCTCAGCATCATCACCGGTTAAATCAGCATCGCGAATGGTGTTTGCAGCAAAGGTCTTTAAGCCGCTAAAACTGAAGTCTAAGCCTGGTCGGTCGGTCATTGGACGTGGGAATTTGTAGTGTCCCGCTTCGCCCTTTTCCGCCAATTTTGCCAAGAGAGGGCCGCCAGGGTAATCAAGACCAAGTAGTTTAGCGGTTTTATCAAAAGCTTCGCCTGCGGCATCGTCAATTGACTCGCCAAGTACTTCATACTGGCCAATGCCTTCTACTTTAACCAACATCGAGTGACCGCCCGACACCAATAGCGCAACAAAAGGAAATTCTGGGGCATCATCTTCAAGCATAGGCGCTAGCAAATGCCCCTCCATATGATGAACACCTACTGCAGGTACGTTCCACGCATATGAGAGAGACCGTCCTACCGATGAACCTACTAACAGTGCCCCTACTAAACCCGGGCCTTGAGTAAAGGCAACGCCGTCGATATCTGATGGTTGGGTATTCGCATCTTCCATGGCTTTTTCAATTAAAGGAATGATTTTTCTTACATGATCCCGTGAAGCAAGCTCGGGCACCACACCGCCATAATCAGCGTGTAGCTTTACTTGGCTGTATAGTTCGTGTGACAACAAGCCTTTTTCATCGTCATAAACGGCGATGCCAGTTTCGTCACAAGATGTTTCTATTCCTAAAATACGCATGGGGAGCAACCCTTTCTACTACTAACTTTAACGCCTAGCTTTTGGATGTATAGCAAAGCTGCTTAACACATGAATTGCTCACTACCGTGCTGTGAACAACACTTAGTAGAGCGAATACCAAAAACTGTGAAAATAATTCTGGCGATCTGGCGGGATCATCTTTATGATCCCGGCGCGATCATAACACTACCCTCGTCAGGATCATTTGCTTTCTACTTTTGATCAAAAAATATATCAGAAGAAACATGAGCAAAAAGCATTCTGAAAAGGGCGCTTATACAAGCCGCGTTAAACAACACGGTGCTTAACGAGCGCAGAGTTTACCTTTTATCCTGCATTCATGGAATGCCAGTGAACAGGTAAATGAACGGTAAATGCACAATATTGGCTATTTTTTGGCAATTCATCCTTTACTTTCTCTGTAGATATGATTAGAATTTCGCACCATTTTTAACCCGGGTGGCCTTTTTAGCGCACAATTTTACCCGGATTTACACAGTAAAAGTTTTGAGGTGAGTGTTTAATGCCTATCGTTAAAGTTAGAGAAAACGAGCCGTTTGATGTGGCGCTGCGTCGTTTTAAGCGTTCTTGTGAAAAAGCAGGTGTTCTTTCTGAAGTTCGTCGTCGTGAATTCTTCGAAAAGCCAACTTGGGAACGCAAGCGCAAGAAAGCTGCCGCTAAAAAGCGTCATCTTAAGAAGCTAGCTCGTGAAAACGCACGTCGCGTAAAACTCTACTAATATAGGGTTAAGTAACGAGTCTGAAAGGTGTTGCAATTGCAGCACCTTTCGCGTTTCTGGGCCTCTGTTTTTTCGGCCTTATTATTAACGACTCCATTTTTTCCTTTTCAAATGGTTGCATTTGATTTTCAACCTGGGGCTTAATAATACCAGTCCGCATAGATCAT
Source organism: Alteromonas macleodii (assembly GCF_903772925.1). NCBI lineage: Bacteria > Pseudomonadati > Pseudomonadota > Gammaproteobacteria > Alteromonadales > Alteromonadaceae > Alteromonas > Alteromonas fortis. The sequence continues at coordinate 711,350 of NZ_LR812090.1, read as the reverse complement.
TATCTTCTGAGTGGGCAATGATCTATGCGGTTTGATATAAGCTCAATCTACTAATAAAAAATCAGGAAACATCATGGCACTAATTGATGATTTAAAAGCAGCGCAAAAAGATGCGATGCGTGCTAAAGAAAAAGTACGTCTTGGTACTATTCGTATGGCTATGGCTGCCATTAAGCAAAAAGAAATCGATGAACAAATCACGCTAGACGATAGCGCAATCTTAGCGGTACTAACCAAAATGGTTAAACAGCGTCAAGACGCGGCAGCGCAATACGACGCAGCAAACCGCGAAGACCTAGCTAGCAAAGAGCGTGAAGAAATAACTTATATTGAAGATTTCTTGCCTCAGCCTTTGACTGACGATGAACTCAATGCCCTTATCGACGAAACTATGGCTGCGACCGGCGCTTCGGGTATGCAAGACATGGGTAAAGTCATGGGCGCATTGAAGCCTAAAGTTCAAGGCCGTACCGATATGGGCGCATTGAGTGCTAAAATAAAGGCACGCTTGAACGCTTAGGCTTAGTCCTTTATTAAAGTGAAGTATTTTGAAGGTGTGCATATCCACACCTTCGTTATTCTCATTTAACCACTTCCCTGTTACAGTAATTCACTGTTTTCATCATGTCGTTGCCTTTTGTTTAGAAAGCCGTCACGACTTGTGCTTTACTAATCCTTGTTGAAAATACCCTCATGGCTGGAAAAATACCTCGCGATTTTATAGATGATCTACTATCACGTACTGACGTGGTAGAAGTAGTAGATAGCCGAGTCAAACTCAAAAAAGCAGGTAAGAATTACCAAGCGTGCTGCCCTTTTCATAATGAGAAATCGCCGTCTTTCACCGTTAGCCAAGACAAGCAGTTCTATCACTGTTTCGGATGTGGCGCTCACGGTAATGCTATCTCTTTTATTATGGAATTCGACCGTCTTGAGTTTGTAGAGGCTATTGAAGAGCTAGCGCGTTATCACGGGCTTGAAGTACCTCGAGAAAAAGGCAGTCGGCCTGCCATGAGCGAAGAGAAAAAGCAGCAACAGCAAGACGACTATGCAGTGATGGAACAAGTCACACGCTTTTTCCAGCACCAGTTGCGCCAAAACGGAAATAGTAAAAAAGCCATCGACTATTTAAAAAATCGTGGGCTAAGTGGTGATATCGTCAAGCAATGGGAAATTGGCTACGCCCCTGACAGCTGGGATGCGCTGCTAAATACCTTTGGTAAAGACCCACAGCGCATCAAGCAGCTGGTCGATTTAAAGCTTGTTAATAAAAACGACCAAGGACGTACCTACGACTTCTTCCGCGACCGCATAATGTTTCCTATCAGGGATAAACGAGGTCGCGTTGTCGGCTTTGGTGGTCGTGTTTTAGATGATGGCGGTCCTAAATACTTAAACTCACCAGAAACCCGTATTTTTCATAAAGGCAGCGAGCTTTTCGGGTTTTACTCAGCGCGCCAGAATAATAGAACGCTAGATACGGTTGTTGTTGTTGAAGGCTATATGGATGTTGTGGCATTGAGTCAGTTCGACATTAATATTGCTACCGCAGCCTTAGGTACAGCTACCACGCCTGAACATATTCAAATGCTGGTTCGTGCTACGTCTCATATTGTATGCTGTTATGACGGCGACCGCGCTGGACGCGAAGCTGCATGGCGTGCGCTAGAAAACGCCTTACCGGCGCTAAAAGATGGCGTGCGCATATCGTTTTTATTCCTACCCGACGGTGAAGACCCTGATACTATGGTTCGCCAAGTAGGTAAAGATGCCTTCATGGAAATGCTCGATAACGCTACGCCCTTGTCGCGTTTCTTTTTTGAGAACTTGCTAAAAACCCACAACGTCGGTACGCCAGAAGGTAAAATTGCTCTTAAAAAAGCAGCAATGCCGCTTATTGAAAGCACCTTAGGTGATGACCAAAAGCAAATGTTGCTAGAAGAATTAGCCAAGCACACTGGCGAGTTCGATCGATTTAAACTTCAGCAAGATATTACTAAAGCGAATCAAGGTTCGAAGCAAGCTTATTCACCTAACCGCAATCAAGTAAATAAGCCTAAACTTTCACCCCTTCGTATGCTGATACGCTTACTGCTTGATAAGCCTGAGCTAGCCGCACGTTGCGAAGATGTTCAGATAGATATATTCGCCGGTAGCAATGCTGCCGGTATGGATTTATTGCGCGATATTCACAGCTATTGTGTCACCCACCCTCACGCAAAAACTGCGCAGCTTGTTGAAAATTTCCGCGACCATCCCCATTCTTCTACTATCGCGAAATTATTGTTGCAAGAACACTTAGTCAAAGATGAGGATGCTGAGCGTGTATATAACGACAGCTTCGCTCGCTTACTAGACAGGCATTTCGATAGCCGCATTGAAACCTTAATTTCACGCTCGCGGGTTCAACCGCTGACTCAAGCGGAAAAACAGGAATTGAACCTGCTTATGAGGGAAAGACAGAAGAGTTAACCTGAGGGTAATGAACTTTGGGTTAATCTGTTTTTGCGTAGTAAGCTTTACATTTAGCTCGCTTTCACCTTGCAATTATGGACTATGCAAGTAGTAAAGGCGGAAATGTAAAAAGCACTGGCTAAAAAATCGGCCGTCAATCTGGTAAAACCACCGCTTATTCTGCTATACTGGCTAATTCGCTGCGGGCATGTTTAAACATGGTCCACACTTATAAGTGAACAAAAATGCAGCAACACGAGTAGCAAAGATATAGCCGAACATAACGGGCAGAACCGAACCCGAGCAGATGTGCATCGTAAATATATTGGTTTATACCAGCGTGGCATCTAGCATTAACGGCCTTGATACAAATGCAGTACTACAGCAGAACGGGGAACATACCTAGGCGTATGTTGTCTTTTCTATTGCAAACTAATTGAATGTGAGAAGTGTAGGTTATATGGCGCAAAGCAAGCAGTCTCAGATTAAACTCCTGATTGCAAAAGGTAAAGAGCAAGGTTACTTAACCTTTGCAGAAGTAAACGACCACCTGCCGCAAGATATTGTCGATTCTGATCAAATCGAAGACATAATCCGCATGATTAATGACATGGGAATTCAAGTTTCTGAATCAGCTCCTGATGCAGATGAACTTCTCATGCAAGAAGCGAATGCTGATGAAGACGCTGCAGAAGCAGCAGCTCAAGCACTTGCTACTGTAGAAAGTGAAATTGGCCGTACGACTGACCCAGTTCGCATGTACATGCGTGAAATGGGTACCGTTGAACTTCTTACACGTGAAGGCGAAATTGAAATCGCTAAGCGTATTGAAGACGGTATTAACCAAGTACAGTGTTCGGTTGCTGAATATCCAGAAGCGATCACTTACCTGTTAGATCAGTGGGATTTATACGAAGCCGAAGAAATTCGTCTAAGTGATATTATCTCTGGCTTTGTTGATCCTAACGATGATCAAGATCTCGCGCCAACTGCAACACACGTAGGCTCAGAGTTATCTGAAGAAGAGTTAGATGACGAAGATGACGATGATGACGATGACGACGACGAAGATGAAGACGATAGCGGCGTAGACCCAGAGCTAGCGCGCGAACGCTTCGCAGAACTTCGTGAACAGTACCTAAAAACTCGTGAAGTTATCGAGAAGAAGGGTCGTTCTCATGCCGATTCTCGTACACAAATCAACGCACTAAGCGACGTATTTAAAGAGTTCCGTCTAGTTCCTAAGCAATTTGATCGCATGGTTAAAAACATGCGTGCAATGATGGACAAAGTACGTATCCAAGAACGTCTTGTAATGAAGTTCTGTGTTGTTAATGCAAAAATGCCTAAGAAAGATTTTATAAAAGCTTTCGCGGGTAATGAAACATCTACTGCATGGTTACACGAAGCAGTTAATTCAGGTGCACCTTATGCAGCTGAACTTGCAGTTAACCAAGAAGAGATTGAGCGCTGCATTAGCAAGATGAATCAAGTTGAGCAAGAAACTGGCTTGGTTATCGCTGATATTAAAGACATCAACCGTCGCATGTCGATTGGTGAAGCGAAAGCGCGTCGTGCGAAAAAAGAAATGGTTGAAGCTAACCTTCGTCTTGTTATCTCAATTGCGAAGAAGTACACCAACCGCGGTCTTCAGTTCCTTGACCTTATCCAAGAAGGTAATATTGGTCTGATGAAGGCGGTAGATAAGTTCGAATACCGTCGTGGTTATAAGTTCTCAACTTATGCAACGTGGTGGATTCGTCAGGCGATTACTCGTTCAATTGCTGACCAGGCGCGTACTATCCGTATTCCTGTGCACATGATTGAAACGATTAACAAGCTAAACCGTATCTCTCGTCAAATGCTTCAGGAAATGGGTCGTGAACCTACGCCTGAAGAATTGTCAGAGCGCATGTTAATGCCTGAAGACAAGATTCGTAAGGTACTTAAGATTGCTAAAGAGCCAATCTCGATGGAAACACCTATCGGCGATGATGAAGATTCACATCTTGGCGACTTTATCGAGGACAGCACTATTATTCAGCCCCTCGATTCAGCAACTGGCGGTAGCTTAAAAGGCGCAACGCAAGAAGTACTAGCAGGCCTAACGGCTAGAGAAGCTAAAGTACTACGTATGCGTTTCGGTATTGACATGAATACCGATCACACGCTTGAAGAAGTAGGTAAGCAGTTTGACGTTACTCGTGAGCGTATTCGTCAGATTGAAGCTAAAGCGCTTCGCAAACTTCGCCACCCTAGCCGTTCTGAGCAGCTACGCAGCTTCTTAGACGAATAGAAAAATATTACCTTAAATAAAAATCCTCAGCCCTTGCTGGGGATTTTTTTTATCTTAATTTCCCGGACCTTATGTTTCTATAACAAACTAAAACTCATTGTTCTCACATTCCGCTGCGCACATAAAAAAGCCCCCGTCAGGAGGCTTTCAATACGCTTTAGAAAAGTTAGGTAGAGCTTACACTCTAAACTGCTTAGCGATTGATTCGAGGTGTTGCGCAAGGTCAGCAAGCTCATTACACATAGTCCCCAGTTCGCCTGAGCGGCTTGCAGTTTGCTCTGTTCGCACATGAATTTCATCCACGTGACGTACAATATCTACCGCAACAGTGCGCTGGTCTTCAGTATTATGGGCAATCTGTTCATTCATTTGGTTGATGCGACCGATAGTACTGGTAATGGTTTCTAAGCTGCTGCCCGCTTTATTGGCGGTTTCTACGCTATTTGTGGCCTGCTCGGTACCACGAGCCATTACTTCAACCGCTGAATGTGCGGCACTTTGAAGCTGTTCGATTGTGCTTTGAATCTCTTCTGTAGATTGCTGCGTGCGTGAGGCCAAAGTTCTAACTTCGTCGGCAACTACTGCAAAGCCTCGCCCTTGCTCACCCGCTCTCGCTGCTTCAATTGCCGCATTTAAGGCAAGTAGATTGGTTTGCTCTGCGATACCTTTAATGACATCGAGTACCGAGCCAACCTTGTTTGAATCAGATTCTAGGCGACCAATAACGTCGGCTGTTTCGCGCACGTTTTCAGCAAGCTGCTGAATACTAGTCACGGTTTGCTGCACAATTTGACGACCTTCACTTGCCGCTGTAGTCGCTTCGTTGGCGTCACTGGCCGCTTGGGCTGCACTGTGTGCAACACCATCAACTGAGCCGCTCATAGTATCTACTGCACTTTTCGCATTAGTAGCAGACTGCTGTTGAACGTCTATGGTGCGCTGCGTTTCCTCTGTAACGCCGCGTAGGTTTTGCGCTAAGTTCGATAGCGGTAAACTCGCTTCAACCACATCACGCACTACGCCTTGTAGCTTATCCATAAATTGATTGAACCAGTAAACCAGCTCACCAATTTCATCTTCGCTTTTCGTGTCAATACGTACTGTTAGGTCGCCATTTTCTTGCGCAATATCTTTAAGAGAACGAACAACATCATCAATACTCTGCTTAATACCACGAACAATAGGTACTGCGGTTGCAAACAATAAAATGGTAACAACAATAGCTAAAATAACGCCCGTGCTAATCAGTGATGTATTTGCGCTATCTGTGTTTTCAAATGCTTTTTCAAACGCGGCTTGCTGTGCATCGCGAAATTGTGACATAGCGGCAATAGCACCGTCGTAAGACTGATTCATTTGAGCAGACAGTTTACCTAGGCGACTAAAGTCAGCTGTGCCGTCTACCATGGATTGTGAAACTTCGTAGGCGACGTCAAAGTATTTGTCGAAACCTGAGGATATACGAGAGATATCTGAACGAAACTCAGGGCTGATATTCGCGATTTGATTAAGCCCTTTCTTCGCTTCTTCTGCCAATTCTTGCGCCACAGTAAGGGTATCTTGATCACCTGTTGTTACTGCACTTGCTAAGGTGTCACGCACTTTTTGCATGTCGACCAGTGTCGATGCTGAAAGCTGTAACGCCGGGAACTGAACTTGCTGTACTTTTTCAAGTGTTGCGCCATTATTGAGCGCGGTGTAGATAGTGATAAGCAAATAAATAATAAAACTTAGCGCTGCGATCCCCGGTATAAGGAAAATCTTAGTCGCAATTGGCATTTTCTTTAGAAAGTTCATCAACTATCCCACTGTTTTTTATGATTGTGCAACTGCCTTTCACTTAACTTTTCAAAAAGCGCTGCACTTTGTTTGGTCTACCTAATTTATCTACCTATTAGTAAAAAACTTTAACGAAATTATGGCCTCGCACAAGTACAAGGCCATAAATAGGTAGTTAGAACGTATAATTTACGCCAACTTTAAGTAGTGTTGCATCATTCAGATCATTTAGATCGTCTGAGTACCAGGTTACATCGGTTTTAAGTGCAAAACCTGGCTCCACGTCGTAGCGAAGGCCCACAGTAACTGCTGATACATCTAGCTCTTGTTGAGCTGCAATGCCAGCAGCACCTTGATAGATAGAAGCCCAAGTCGCATCAGTAACCGCGTCTCCAGTAGAGATAGTTGATGGAAGTGCTGCTACAAGGCCAAGCTGAGTACCGTTATCCGCTTCTTCAACTTCATAAGTAATGTGCGGCGTAAACTTGCCGAAGCGCATACCTGCAGTAACGTACCATGCTTTATTATCAGCGATAACAGAACCATCAACCTCTGTCTGCGTAAATTCTGCGCCTACAAACCAGTCATACTTATCGATATCAACCGCTACTTCAAAGAAGGTACCAGTATCATCATTAACACTGAAGCCTTCTGCCGCAGCTGACGCATTTGGTACCGCTGCACCGAACGCCGACATTCCCTCTATAAACGAATCAAAATCTTCGTTTGCAGCACTTGTAGTACCGCGTGCAAGCAAGGTACGAGCGCTGAACCAGTCACGAGTCGCTTCAAAAGAAACCGCTACTACATTTTTTAAATCTAGCGCTGCAGGCGTACCTGAAATAGTCGTATCTGTTTCAACGCGCCCCATAGTAAGCTGTGCGCCGTACTCCCAGTCACCTGAGTAGTTCATGTAATCAACGCGAACACCATCAATGTTGTTAAAGTCGATACCGTAAATAGCATCCGGTGGTGTTAACCAGTGATAAGAGTAACCAATATCAAGAGATGCTGAGTATTTGAAAAGTGGCATACGTAGGCGACCGGCACTAATGTTGACATTGTTGTTCAACATATAAGTCATGTAAGCCCACTCGAAATCTGCGTCATAGTCTTCACTACCGCGGCCCACTAACTGTGCTGTAGCAGAAAGTTTATCGCTAACGTCACCGCGGACTTGTAGACCAAAAACACTGGCTGGATCGAAGTTAAAATCATTGTCGTAGCCATACACCGACTCATCATCATCCAGTGTCATTCCGCCGATAAGGTTTGCAAAGCCGTTAATTTGAATGTCGGCTAGTGCTGGAGTAGCCAAAAGGCCAGCCATAGATAAGATAGCTAATTTGGTTTTCATGCGTGTTCCTTAAATTCTTTGTATTAACGGTAAGTTAGAAGGTAGCGACTACGCGTACGCTATCGTTAACAGCGCCAGCGTCGACATAACCAATAGCGCCAGGATTACTTGCAACTGCAGAAATAACGTCTGCGTCACTGCCTAAGGACTTTGGAGGTTGACCTTTACCGGTAAAAACAAGTTTTGACCAAAACGCAGTAAGCTGTGCTGCAGTTTTGTTTAATACTTTGCCGTTAAATTCGTCGGTGGCAGACTGACCTTCAGCTAACGCGATAGGTTCTGCTTTGGTACCGCTAGGAAATGCTTTGGCCTTGTTTAAGAAAAGACGGCTTATACTATCTTTATCTAGTGAATCACCGTTGCTAGGATGCACTATGACTGCTACATCAGCAATCGCGACGTTACAGCACAGTCCAGCTGCAAGTATCCATTTTTTCATCATATGTCCTCTGGAGTCTTTGTGAATGCTAGCCCATCGCTCTTCACTTTCTTTGAAGGCGCTAAAAACGACATTTACGTGTTTGAGCGATATGAAGCAAACAGGTGCTTGTGTGTCCAAACATTTACAACGAGATAAGTATTGGTCACAAATGCAATATTCGCCACTTTGAGCTTTAAATATTTATCTTATATAAATTAGTAGCTTATATAAGTGCTTGGGAATGGCGCGAAGTGTAGTGTAAGTAGAAAGTTAAACAACTATACGATTGTCTAATACATACTGTTGGCGCTTATAAGTATTAATAAAAAAACTAAATGCATTGCAAAAAAACCAAACTAGTTCATATATATCAGGAACTTAAAAAAATTAAGCATCGTAATAGAAGTGATAGAAATTCATATTAGAGTATGAAAGAAGATACCTGAACTTTTGAACCCGCCCAACTGGCATTGGCGCGGGCCCAAGAGTAAACAATAGTCTATAAGCGAATACCTATGACTCACCTTTCTTGTAAGGAATCGTTTTTTCCAGCGCTTCGATTTCGTTGGTTCGCTGCATAGGAGAGCCTGTTTTCCTTGCAAGCCAGCTATACGCTGTAGGAACAACATAAAGGGTCATAAATGCTGAAACAAGTACGCCTGAGAAGATAACCATACCGATCACCATCCGGCTTTCAGCGCCAGGTCCTGATGCAAGCACCAAAGGTAAAGAGCTAAACACGGTGGTAAACCCTGTCATTACGATAGGGCGCAAACGCTGTGCGGCAGCACGCTTAAGTGCGAGTTCAAACTCCATACCTGCATCGCGAAGTTGATTAGCGAACTCTACTATTAATATGCCATTTTTTGCGGCAAGCCCAATAAGCATAACCAAACCAATTTGACTGTAGATATTAATCGTCATACCGCTAAAAAACAGCCCGATGTATGCCCCAACGAGAGCTAAGGGCACGGTAAGCATTATTACTAACGGATGCACCCAGCTTTCAAACTGCGCGGCCAATATCAAGTAAGTGACCGCAAGTGCTAGCATAAAGACATAAACAAATGAGTTGCCCGCTTCTTGATAAAGCTGTGATTCACCTTTGTAATCGATAGATACGTTATCGGGCAGTTCAGTAGCCACAATATTTTCTAAGTAGGCAAGTGCCTCACCAAGTGTATAACCATCTGCTAAGTTAGCCGATATAGTAACGGCCCGCATTCTGTTATAGCGGTTTAGTCTTGCCGAGGTAGCCTGCTCTTCAAAGGTAAGTAAGTTATCCATAGGGATAAGCTCACCGGTACGAGATGACCTCACGTATAAATTTTCAATACTGTTAGGGCTTCTGAAGTCTTCTTCTATGCCTTCCATGATAACGTCGTATTCTTCACCTCTATCGAGGAAAGTAGACACCCTACGCTGTCCCAGCATTACTTCTAAAGTTCCGCCAATATCACTAATTGATACTCCCAAATCAGCTGCTCTGTCCCGATCGATATTAACCAACAGCTGGGGTGATGTCTCCTTATAATCGGAGTCTAGCCGAATTAATCCCGGGTTTTGCGCGGCTTTTTGTAACACTATGTCGCGCCACTCTACAAGGTTCTCATAAGTATCACCTTGTAAGACGAACTGAACAGGACGCCCTAGCCCACCTCCTGATATCCCACTTCGCATGATGGCAAACGCGCGAACATCAGGTACGCCGTTAAGCTTGCCGCTGATTTCATCCATTAGTGAAAATGTACTGAAATCACGCTCATCCCAATCTGCAGAACCGACGATCGCTATCCCCGCGTTTCCGCCAAAACCAGGTGTTCTCACCAAGAGACGATTAATTTTACCGCTCTCGCGATAGGGCATTAAAATGCTTTCTATTTGCTCTAGATTTCGTGCGTTACTTTCAAAGCTCGCCCCTTCCTGAGCATTCATTAAGATGAAAAAGTTACCTCTATCTTCTTTAGGAACGAACTCACTAGGTACTTTCTCTGAGAGTTGAACTAACGCAACAATCGCAATTACAAGCATTAGCAGCATAAGAAAAGGTTGGTGTAAGGTTTTACCCAACGTATTGAAGTAACTGCTTGCAAGCTTTGAAAAACGCTTATCCATCCAGCTTCCGAAGCCTGACGAACGTGGGCGTTTTTTAAGTATTTTTGACGCCATCATGGGCGACAAAGTAAGCGCGGTAAAGCTTGAAAATGCGACCGCTGCAGCAATGGCCAACGCAAACTCGGTGAAAAGTCTGCCTATATTACCTTCAAGGAAAACCAAAGGAACGAACACAGAAATAAGTACCAGTGTGGTGGCAATTACGGCAAACCCGACCTCTTTGGCTCCGCGATAGGCAGCCAAAATAGGCGGCTCTCCCATCTCAATGCGTCGATAGATGTTCTCAAGTACAACAATAGCATCGTCTACCACTAGGCCAATCGCTAATACCATAGCAAGCAGGGTTAGCAGGTTTATCGAAAAGCCCAGCGCATACATCACGATAAAAGCCGCAATTATAGAAACAGGCACGGTAACCGCAGGAATTAGGGTGGCGCGAATATTACCTAGGAAAAGATATATTACGATCACTACCATGAGCATAGCGATCCCCAAGGTCTCATACACCTCGTCAATCGATGCCTCAATGAAAACTGACGAGTCGTAACTTGGTACAATAAAAATGTTATCTGGAAGGGTCGCTTCTATTTTTTCAATCTGCGCTTTAGCTGCACGAGCTACTTCGAGAGTATTGGCTTTAGACTGCTTGATGATGCCTAGGCCTATCATATTGACGCCATCACCCCGAAACTCTGTCTCGTCATCTTCGGCGGTTAGCTCAACGTGGGCTATTTCGCCTAGACGCACCAGATAGCCGTTATCCCCTACTGCAACAGTTAGCGCTGCAAAATCATCTGGCGTTAGAAACGTTCGCGCTACCCGTACTTCAAAGTCACGATCATTACTTTCTACTTCACCAGCAGGTAACTCTACGTTTTCGGCGCGGATTACTTGCTCAACATCGCTAACTGTTATGCCTCTAGCCGCCATAGCATTGCGGTCTAAAAACACTTTCATGGCGTAGCGTCTTCCACCACCAATTTGAATTCTAGCCACACCGTCCACAATGGATAGCCTGTCAACCAGCACACGTTCTGCGTAGTCGGTTAACTCCATAGTATTGAGGTTGGTGCTTCGTAGGTTGTACCACACCACGGCACTTTCATCTGAGTTCGCTTTAGATACTTCAGGGGGATCGGCTTGATCGGGCAAGTTATTTAACGCGCGGCTGACTCGTTCGCGCACGTCGTTAGCTGCCGCATCGATGTCTCGGGAAAGTTTAAACTCGATTGTGATGTCTGAACGACCATTACGAGATGTAGAGGTAACGTTCTTTATGCCCTCAATACCCGAAATTCTGTCTTCAAGAAGCTGGGTAATCCGGGTCTCGACTATGTTCGCCGAAGCCCCTGTGTAGTTTGTATTAACCGAGACAATGGGTGGGTCGATGTCGGGGTATTCCCGTAAACTCAACATGGAGAACGCGGAAATACCAAAGATAATCAGTAGTAAATTAAGTACGGTCGCAAAAACTGGGCGCTTTACAGAAACGTCTGACAATAGCATAACTGTATACTCCCTAGCGGTTTAATACATTAACCGGAGATTGGTCACGTACGCGAAGTGTCCCTTCGGTTATTACTTCATCTCCTTCACTTAAACCGCTGATAATTTGCACTTGCCCGGGTCGACGCTCACCAATTTCCACCTCAGTTTGATGTGCAACATTATCTTTAACCACATAAACAAACTGCTTGTCTTGCACTGGCACCAGTGCCTTTTCTGGCAAGACTAAAGCACTAAGTACACGTTTTTCTACCACAACGGTTAGCAGCATACCTGGGCGTAGACGACTGTCTTGGTTATCAATAGTTGCGCGCACGCGGATGGAGCGGCTAATGGGGTCTAAGCGCGTATCAATATTGGTAATTTTTCCTGTAAACTCTTCTCCAGGATAAGCGACTGACGACGCACTTACCAATTGCCCTTTAGCAACGCTAGCCAGGTGGTTTTCAGCGATACTAAAATCAACTTTGATTTGGCTAATATCATCTAACGTGGTGATAGAGTCGCCTGGCTGAATAAGAGAACCGATACTGATTTCTCGGTTGCCTAGCAGTCCATTAAATGGCGCGCGGACTTGCAAGTCGTTAAGCTGAGCTAACGCGACATCTAACTGAGCTTGTAATGCTTTTACACGGGCTTGCTGCTCATCAAGAAGCTGTTCAGAAGTAGCATTCGACTGACGCAAGTCGGCTATGCGGGTAAACTGGCGTTTAGCCTCATCAATGTTAGCTTTTAGCTCTTCTACTCTAGCACGCTCTTCAGTGTTGTTAAGCTGCACCAAAAGCTCGCCTTCTACAACTTTATCGCCATCATCGAAATTTATTGTTTTTACCGTATCAGTAACTTGAGCGGTAATATTCACAGATTCGTTAGCGGTAGCTGTGCCGAGCGACTCGATAGTGATAGGAAATGCCTGCGACGAAACGACTGCTGTTTTTACTGGTGTGGCTCTAGCGCCAGCGCTTGCTTTACTCTCTTCTTGTGGCATATTTAAATATGCCACAACACCAGCAAGCAACAACACGCCAAGTACTAAGGGCGATAACGAGAATCGTGAAGACATAACCTTTCCTATTGGTAAAATAGCATTGCGTTGAGCCTGAGCTTTTTTAAAAACTCAACGAATACTTCAGTACACAAAGTTCGCTTTATGTAAGCGCAAACTTTCCCAAACATCTTTTTGTGTACCGCGTTATTATTGTTAGTTGTGTTATTTTTATTTTTGCGTAGAGTCTGCTTGATAATATTGATTGCTATTACAACAATCGCAAACACCCGCTAGAGTATTTTACCCAAATCAATGGTCATCTTATTTCGCTTATCAGCTATATTCGCTGTTTTAACGCTTTTCGCATGTTCACCGACAACGCCTAGTTCCCCAATGTGCCGTATTTCAGATGCGCTGTTATCTAAGAATGTTCACGCCGAGATTAACGCTCAAGCTTCCCCCGTTGGCGCGGCCTGTTTAATAAAAACTGAAGGGAAAGTGTTACTGGTAAAGCACCGCCTGTCAGGCAAATTAGACTTCCCTGGCGGAGGGCTGGTTGAAGGTGAATCACTTGCCTGCACAGCCCATAGAGAAACGTGGGAGGAAACAGGTTTTAATGTAGAAGTTAAAGAATACCTATCAACGACAGCTAATGGTTTGGTCATATTCGGCTGTCATATAGATGCAGGCATTGAAAAGCTTCCCAACACTTTCGATGCACCACCGTGGGCAAAGATAGAAGTTGTCAGACTCGTTAAAGCAGACCCATTTATGCTCGACCATGATGCATTGCGTTATGCCGATGATCTTATTCCCTTGCGCGATGGCTATACCCAATTCGTTATAAAGCAGCACTGACAAAGCATTGTTCATTGTGTCTGGGATTGGTAAATTGTTCCAACTGAATAAACAGGAGAAGTGGCTTGTTTTCACTGCCAACATTAAGCTTAAAAGGCAAAGTATCTGAACAAGAATGGCAAACCCGTGTAGATTTGGCGGCGTGCTATCGATTAGTAGCAGATATGCGATGGGGCGATCTTATCTATACCCACATTTCCGCCAAGGTACCGGGCACAGACCATTATCTTGTTAATGCCTTTGGGCTTACTTTCGATGAAGTTACGGCTTCTAACTTGGTAAAAGTCGACTTAGACGGCAATATATTGGACGACACACCCTATGGGATTAACCCAGCCGGATTCACTATTCACAGTGCAATTCACGAAGTGCGCCACGACGCTCAATGCGTTATCCACCTACATACATTAGCTACCATTTCCGTAGCTTCGGTGAAAGGCGGATTGAAGCCGTGGAGTCAGTATTCAATGTTTTCGCTTCCTTCGCTTTCTTATCACAGCTATGAAGGCTTGGCCGTAGACGATAGCGAAAAGAAGCGTTTGCAAGACGATCTTGGCGATACGAACCACATGCTTTTGCCTAACCATGGCGGTTTAACCCTTGGTCCAACCGTTGGCGACGCCTTTATGCGCTTTTACGATTTACAGCGTGCGTGCGAAATCCAGCTTGCATTAATGCAATCTAACGAATCAGTTATCGAAATACCGCAAAGCATTATTGATGGTATATATGCTCAGGCAAATGTTGTTCACAGCGGCGAGACTGGCGGTCAAAAAGCATGGCCTGCTATGTTGCGCAAAGCCTATAAATTAGATCCAAGTTTTTGCGAATAATTGAGCCTATTTAGCTAAACGCCAACTCATTTTAAACAGGAATTGTTTTAACACATGAAAGTCACCAAAGTAGAAATTTTTGATATCGAATGCCCTAAACGCCCACAGTGGAACCCTGTTTTTGTACGTGTTTACACTGATGAAGGCATTACTGGCGTAGGTGAAGCAGGGCTTGCTTATGACTGGGGCCATAGCGCCGCAGCGCATATGATAAAGGAAATTGCCGAAGCCATGCTAATTGGCTTTAACCCTTTCCACACTGAGCTGCTTTGGTCGAGAATGCTGCGCGAGGGCTTTTGGGGATTAGGCGGCGGACCGGTAATTTATGCCGCGATGAGCGCGATTGATACCGCGCTTTGGGATATTAAAGGCAAAGCACTTGGTTTGCCTGTTTATGAACTACTTGGTGGTAAAACGAATGGCAAACTTCGTAGTTATGCCAGCCAGCTACAGTTTGACTGGGATAAAGAAGTCACCAAACTTAACGACCCAGCAGATTATGCTCGCGCCACTGAAAAAGCGCTGAAAGACGGTTACGACGCGGTAAAAGTTGACCCTATCGTTTACGACAAAGACGGCAACACTCACTTTGACAGAACTAAGCTGTTTACTAAGCCCGAGCTTAAACTTTTCAAAGCTCGCCTTCAGGCAATTAGAGACACCATGGGCGAAGATGGTGACATTATCTTTGAATGTCACAGCTTGTTAGGTGCATCAACGGCCATTCAGCTCGGCGATATCGTAGAAGAAATTGGCTGTTTGTATTACGAAGAGCCGGTTAATTACCTTAACTCTAAACTTCACGACAAAGTGGCGAAGAACGTCAACGTGCCGATTGCGGGCGGTGAACGCTTGTATCACCGCTGGGACGTACGCCCGTACCTTGAAGACCAGTCTCTTGATGTACTTCAACCTGATGTTGGCCTTTGCGGTGGTTTTACAGAAGCGAAGAAGGTATGTGATTATGCGGATATTTACGATGTACGCATTCAGGCTCATGTTTGCGGCGGCCCAGTTGCTACGGCGGCAAGTTTGCATTTAGAAACGGCTATTCCAAACTTTTTAATTCACGAGCATCACACCTATGCCATCAAAGATTGGAACCGTGAGCTTTGTATTCAAGACCCTCAGCCAGTTAACGGCTTTATAGAAGCGCCTGACACGCCGGGAATTGGTATCGACCTAAACGATGAGGTGGTTTACCGCTCGCCACACATGACGGTAACGGAACTTAAATAGCAAACTTACATACCGGCCTCTTGTACGTTTGCACGACCTTTACACAAAGTACCTGGAGAGCTCGACAGCGCCGGAATAAGCTATGAGGCTAGTTTCCGGCTGGCGCTTAAGCGATGTCGTACCATTGCTTGGCGTTTATAGACAACAGCGCCGCTTTTTGAGTTTCAGAAAGCGGCGTTATCATATCTGAGAACCCATGCCAAAGCTCAGCATAAGCCATTCGCCACTGGCACAACGGGAAGTTGCTCGCAAACATGATTTGATTTGTGCCAACTGTGTCCAATAAGGTTTCAAAAATATAGTTGGCTCGCTGCCAGTGCCACCTCCGCTCTTGCATTTCTAACCCTGAAAACTTAAACGCAACCTGCCCGGTTTCATTCAAGACTCGAGTATTTTGTCGCCACGTTCTAAACGCCAAGCTGTTTTTATCAAGTGGCGCAAGAGCGGCGTGGTTAATTGCTACTTTCAAAGCTGGGTTTTGTTCTAATACGTTAAGTAATGCAACTACGGCACTACTATCTGCAATATTAAACTGAGCATCAAAAGACAAGCCTTTAGTAGCCATGTGACCAAGCGCCCACTTTACTTTAGGGGCGCGCAAAAGCGTTTCAGCCTCATCATCTAAAATATGGCGAAGGCCTGATACAGAGGAATACAGCCCTAGCTTATCAATATGACTGCCAACGCTGTTTCCAGCTAAATCTATGCAACCAACCGAGCGAAATGGCAGTGTACAATGACGCTCTAGAAAGGCAATTTCTCGCCACGGTCTACTGTTATCGTAGCCAGCTTCAATATGCACAAACCCACAAAGCTGACCTAAAGATGCGCAATGAAGCATCGTCTCTGTGGTATTTTTGGCAATATTTTTCTTATCAGCCCAAAAAGGCGCATTAGTGGGTTTTAGCCAATTGTACTGACCTTCATCTAACGCAAAAAGATGGACATGAGGGTCTACCCACGTTTGTGAATGCTGAACCATTTTTTATTCTTTAACCCTGAATTTGTGCACTGCGTGTAGCGTTTTTTACATCGCTTATTTGCTGTAGCGCTATTTCGCTCTCACTATTGAGCAGCGCTTTCTGTGCCTCTTATTGAGCCGTATAGCCCCCATCCACAGCATACAAACTTCCCGTGATGAAAGACGCCTTATCGCTACATAAAAAATAGGTCAGTTCCGCTACATCCTCTGGCTGACCTAATCGCCCAATAGGCTGGGCTGCAGCTTCTTCGGCTACCACATCGCTTTTAATTGCGCCTGAGCGAGCAACGTAATTGTCAATCGCGTTATGAAATAAAGGGGTTTCAATGGTGCCTGGGCATACCGCGTTAACGCGAATGTTATATGGGGCATAATCAAGTGCCGTGGTTTTTGCGATAGACGCCAGCGCACCTTTACTTACCCCGTAGGCAAAGGAGTTTCGCTTTCCTACAAAAGACTGATCAGATCCCATCACCACAATAGCTCCACTCCCCTGCTTTTTCATCGTAGGCAAGCATGATTTAATTGCGCCATAGGCGCCTTTAACGTTAAGACTAAGCACCTTATCAAGCAAGGCTTCGTCGG
The DNA here is from genome assembly GCF_903772925.1 of Alteromonas macleodii. Lineage (NCBI taxonomy): Bacteria > Pseudomonadati > Pseudomonadota > Gammaproteobacteria > Alteromonadales > Alteromonadaceae > Alteromonas > Alteromonas fortis. The sequence goes on along the minus strand of NZ_LR812090.1, from coordinate 693,937 downwards.
TATCCTCAATAGTTGCAGACACGTGGATACCAGCATTACACACTAACGCGTCTATGCGTTGATAAGCCGTCATAACTTCATCGATTGCAGTCTTAATGTTACTTACCACGCTTACATCACAAGGCTTCCAAATAGCGTTAGTCACAGCTTGCTCAAAGTTTCTTATATCTAAGTTAACCACTTGATAGCCATTTTCGCTAAACAACTTGCATACCGCGAAACCGATACCCAAGCTTCCACCTGTGACTATACAAACCGGGGCCCGCGCTTCATTACTACTATGTTCAAGGTTTTTCTTCGCGCTATCTGAATTCATGTCTTTATGTACCGTGTTGCTGGTGCGTATGTGTTACTTCAATGTAGGCTAAGCATGCCAGTGAGAATGTGAATTGCAAGCGAGCTTAGCATTTGTGTTCGCCATTCTATATCAGCAGTGACGCTCAAGGCATCATCACTAGCATTTTCATGGGATGCTTTCATTGCCACATCATCCAAATTTATTATTAACTTTCCTTTAACGGACTATTCGGACTACGCTTTTTGTGACTATAATAGGCAAAATTAAAACACTTGTTTGAAAAAGGAGTCATCCATGCCTCTGTACCACGCCCCTACAACTGATTTTCAGTTCTTATTAAAAGACTGGCTTGGACTTGATGCTCACTACGAAAAGCTCGGTATCAGCGACTTTGATAGCGAACTGGCCAATGAAATTATTGCGCAAGGCGCAAAGTTTGCTCTAGATGTCGTTGCCCCACTCAATCGTGAAGGTGATGAAGAAGGCTGTAAGCTTGAAGACGGTAAAATTACCACGCCTAAAGGCTTTGCAGATGCTTATCAAGAATACGTTGCGAACGGTTGGAATGCCATGTTAGGCACTGCCGAGTACGACGGGCAAGACTTGCCATACACCATGGCTGTGCCGGTTCACGAAATGTTAAACGCAGCGAATTTAAGCTGGCGCTTAACTACAATGCTTACAGAGAGCGCCACACTTGCGGTTACCAAACACGCCAGTAAAGAATTAAAGGATATTTATCTTGCTAAGCTAATCAGCGGTGAGTGGACAGGTACCATGAACCTGACCGAACCTCACGCGGGAACAGATTTGAGCTTGCTTAGCACCAAAGCTGAGCCACAAGGCGACGGCAGCTATAAAGTAACGGGTAATAAAATCTTCATCACTGCCGGTGATCACGACTGGAGTTCGAACGTTATTCACCTTGTTCTTGCTCGACTACCTGACGCACCAAAAGGTGTTAAGGGCATAAGTCTGTTCTTAGTACCTAAGTTCCTTCCAGATGCTAGCAATGAGCCTGGCGAGGCAAACAGCCTTTCTGTAGGAAGCATTGAACACAAAATGGGGATCAAGGCCAGCCCAACCTGTGTGATGAACTTCGACGGCGCAACAGGTTACCTTGTCGGTGAAGAAAACCAAGGCCTTGCATGCATGTTCACTATGATGAACGACGCCCGCTTCCAGGTAGGTCTTCAGGGCTTAGGTGCGGCAGAAGCATCGTACCAAGGCGCGCTAACCTACGCCCGTGAACGTGTGCAGTCTCGCGCACCTCAGGGTATCCAAAACCCAGACGGCAAAGCAGACCCAATCGTATTTCAACCTGACGTAGCGCGTATGTTACTTACGCAGAAATCATTGATTGAAGGATGCCGTGCACTTTCACTTTTCTACGCTAAATTTATGGATGTAGAAAAGCTTGGTGAGGGCCAAGAAAAAGAAGATGCCGACAAAATACTTCAGTTTTTAACCCCTATCTGTAAAGCTTTTATGACCGATATGGGCCTTGAAACCACCAGCTTGGGTGTTCAGGTTTTCGGTGGTCACGGTTTTATTCGTGAGTGGGGTATGGAGCAACTTATGCGCGATGTGCGCATTGCAATGCTGTACGAAGGAACAAACGGTATACAGGCACTAGACCTTATCGGTCGTAAGCTTACCCGCGATGGCGGACAAATGATGGAAGCTACTTATAAAGCGTTTAGTGCATTAGTTAGCGACATTCAAGACAGTGAAGCGAAAGGCCTAGCACAAGGTATTCTTGATGACTGGCGCGCATCTTCAGCAGACTGTTTAGGGATGGATGCGACAACCGCAGCTTCCGCCGCTTGCGACTATCTCGCTTACAGTGCTTACTCACTTATTGGTGTACTGTGGTACAGCATGGCAGACAAAGCCCAAATCTCGGGCAATGCGGTACTTGCTGCTTCTAAGATGAAGACTCGTGACTTCTATATGGAACGCATTTTAGTACGCCGTGACGCGCATAAAGCCGCTTACAAAGCTGGCCCAGAAAGCACACTCGCTATTTCGGGTAATGAGTTTGATTACCTGTAAGCAACATACGCTTTGTTAGCCCAATAAAGTTGGGCTAAGAACACAAAAAAGGTCACCACACGTGACCTTTTTTATTGCCTTTGACCCATCCTAAATAACGTTGACACTTTTCAAACTTAATTTGGAGAGTGTAATGAAATCAAATAGCAAAAGAACGCAACGCGATTATTCCCTCGCTTTTAAACTGGCCGTTGTAGACCAAGTTGAAAAAGGCGAATTCACATATAAACAAGCACAAGACCACTACGGAATTCAGGGGTGTTCAACGGTTTTAGTTTGGCTTCGTAAGCATGGTCGTCTAAATTGGACGGATGGTACACCTAAGCTTCTTAAACGAGGTAACTGCGTGGATAAGTCCAAAATAGAGCTCACTCCAGAACAGCGTATTAAAGCTCTGGAGAAAGAGCTTGCTGATACGAAAATGAAAGCTGATTTCTTTGAAGCCGTCGTGAATGTTCTTGAAACTGATTATGGAGTAAGCGTTGTAAAAAAGCGCAAAAGAAAGTCATCCAGGAAAAAGTGATAGACGGGGTTTCCGTAGCCAAAGCTTGTCGTTATCTGAAGATTTCTCGTCAGGCTTACTACCAACACTGCGCTCGCTCACTCAAGCGCGAAGCGCATGAGGCTAGGGTCATTCAATTCGTACGTCAGGAGCGAATGATTCAGCCTCGTATCGGTACTAGGAAACTACAGTATCTTCTTGCGCTCGTAAAAATAGATATTGGTAGGGATCATCTCTTTAATTTACTAAGAGAAAGGCGTCTACTGGTCCCGACAAAGCGTGCCTATCACAAAACAACGAATAGTCATCATCGGTTCCGCTGTCATCCCAACCTCATTAAAGCGGGGTTAAAAGCCGATAAACCCAATCAGCTATGGGTAGCGGATATCACGTACTTACCGACGCGAAGTGGAGAGAGTTATGTGAGTCTCATTACAGATGCTTACTCAAGGAAGATTGTGGGCTATCAGGTTGACGATAACATGCGAACGCAGTCAGTAAAGCAAGCATTTACTCAAGCGCTTAAACAAAAAAGTACGAACGAAAAGCTCGTACATCATTCTGACAGAGGTATACAGTATTGCTCAGAAGAGTATCAAAAACTCCATAGAAAACATGATGTACAGTGCTCAATGACAGATGGCTACGACTGCTATCAAAACGCCCTTGCAGAACGGATAAACGGTATCCTTAAAAATGAATACTTACTCCATAAGCCAAGAGATTTAGAAGAAGCGAGAAAAATGGTTGCAGAGTCAGTAGCAATCTATAATGGTAGGCGGCCACATCTGGCCCTTAAATACAAAACGCCCGATGAAATACATCGGGCGTTTTAACCGAAATAAGTGTCAACCTATTTCAGGACTAGTCACTTTTTAATGGAATGTTTTAATCGTTTGCCGCAACTTGCGTGGAGAACGTATCAGCAAACCAGTCGTTAAGCATGGCCTTCTCGTACGACAATGACTCAGTGCGGTTGTGACGAATATTCGATTCCATAAAGTCCATGTCTTTAAGCTTCACATCTTCACCGCTTAAAATGACCTGACCATCAGAATTAGATAGCGAGTAACTAAACGTCATTCTTGGAATATCAATGCGTTTGATTATTCGCACATCGCTGCCAGCCCCGCTGCCAAAACCTACAAACTGGCTAGGCCAAACTTGACCGGCCAAATCAACGTTTGTCACTGTCATCGATAGAACCTGTGATTCGGGTAAGTCGCTTGCTAATTCCGTAATGTGCTCTTCCAAGTCTTTTAAGGTTCGCTCACGAAAGCGTTTACGAGATTCATTGGCTGGCCTGACGTCACTGTAAGACTCTGGCTCTTCCCATGTTATCTCTACCTCAGCGGCTTGAGTTGGCGCAAAAACAACAAGAGCCCCTACGGCTGCGGCGCAACTTAAACAAGAAAAAGTTCGTAGTTTATTCACTTTCATGCTCCTAAATTCAGTCGTTTAACCTTAAGTTAGCAAGCGTTGGGAAAGTTATTAATCAAAAAAACATTAGAAAAGTTTTAGGTTCAACTTTTTCTTACGTAAAACGCTAATGTCACTTTGAAACTTGCATAACCGGAGACTGCTTAACAATTAGGCACAGTTTTGCGCGTTTAGTTCCCGTAAAGTTAGGGTTTATATCGTCGTTTTCACAATAAATGTGATGGAAGCGTTTTACGCTCGCAGCATCGGCAGTAATTTGTTTGACGTAACTTTGCTGATAAGGTTTTAAAGGGCTTAATTCAATATTTATTTTATCTTGCAAACTACGTAATTCTTTTCGCTCTGGAAGCGTAGCAATGGTCACCAGCCAGTCAGAAACAGAGTTTTGGATATCTTCAAATAGATACTGAACAAAAGGAGAGCGCAGCACTATTACCAAAACAATAATTTCCGCAGCGATAATAAAGAACCGTAACATAACTTCTCAGCTAACTTTGATAGGGGTTTACAACGAGTGGCGCCTACTTTGTGCACCTTTCACCAACAATGTACCTAATAAATGCTTTACTAATTTGTATTACAACAAGGTTCACTGTACATGATTTGGATACTTATTGGCCATATAATTGCGCTTCATGGTAGTGTGTTATCTAACTTGCTGTAAACACAATAGTTTATACTAAGGTATAACTTGTATACTTTTTCAACCAACAATTTTTCGGGCCTACCATTTACTCAATTTTCTGCCCGTTAGCTATGTCGCTGTATGCAGAAATTTACAAAATGTCTTAAAGCCAAAGAAAAATAACTACCTACCCATGTTACTTTCTGAACTTTCAGTATTGACTGAAAGTTTAAAAAGGTAGACCATACGCCGCATTATTGATCTATATTAAATATGACGTGTTGAACGCAGTTATACTGCACAGGCAGTTTGTTACGTCACATAAGGTTAAGCTATGAATGAACAAATACCGGTCAAAAACGTTACACCGGTAAAAGTACATAAGCCCAAAGGAGCCACAGAGGGTAAACGACACGATTCCCGTAGCCGTATTTATGTGCGCGCCGTAAAGGGCCCTTTGGAAACGTTTAGGCGTTTCTTTGGTCTTTTCTTTTTAGCTCTTTTTGCCATTATTCCGTGGATTCAGTACAACGGCCATCAGGCAGTATTACTTGATATTGGCGAACAACGTTTTACTATTTTCTCTCTTACTTTGTGGCCTCAAGACCTTACCTTACTGGCTTATATATTTATTGTTTCCGCTTTCGCTTTGTTTTTTGTCACTACCTTCGCTGGCAGAGTGTGGTGTGGCTTTATGTGCCCACAAACTACATGGGTATATATATACACTTGGTTTGAAGAAAAGTTCGAAGGCCCACGAAACAAGCGTATAGCCCTTGATGCGCGCAAAATGGATACTGACAAATTTTTGCGTAAAACGGCAAAGCATACTGCTTGGGTTTTGGTAGCACTATTAACTGCGCTAACCTTTGTTGGCTACTTCACCCCCATCGATGCCCTGTTTGTTGACTTCGTGACATTTGACACCAGCTTCTGGGCGGGTTTCTCGGTTATCTTTTTTGCAGTTTGTACTTACGGAAATGCAGGCTATATGCGTGAAATTATGTGCACGCACATTTGTCCTTATGCACGATTCCAATCTGCCATGTTCGACAAAGATACTTTCACCGTATCTTACGATGCAAAACGTGGCGAACAACGCGGCCCACGCCCTCGAAAGCTCAGTCACGAACAGGTACAGGAAAAAGGCTTAGGTGACTGCATCGACTGTAATTTGTGTGTTCAAGTCTGCCCAACTGGAATTGATATTCGCAACGGCCTTCAATACGAATGCATCAACTGCGGTGCCTGTGTTGATGCCTGTAACGGCGTTATGGATAAAATGGGCTATCCAAAAGGCTTGATAAGCTTTACCTCAGAAGAAGAGCTCGCGGGCGGCAAGACTCACGTTTTTCGTCCTAAGCTAATTGGCTACTTTGTCGTTCTTTTGGTTATGACGGGTTTGTTGTTTGCCAATATTTGGATGCGCAGTCCAACCGAAGTCGACATCATCCGCGATAGAAACTCATTGTACCGCGAGACCAATGAAGGGCTTATTGAAAACGTATATACCATTAAAGTGCTCAACAAAACCCAGCAAGAGCAAAAGTATACCATTGCTGTAAAAGGTCTTCCTGACTATGAATACATAGGCGAGCAAGAAGTGACAGTTAAAGGTGGTGCGGTTTACAGTACACCGATTTCAGTTGCAACGGACGCTTATAATCTGGAAGATACGGTTACCGATATTTTTATCAGTGTAACCACCACAATTGATGGGGAAACGGTTACTGTTGATGAACCAACTAAATTCCTTTATCGATGACAGATTTTTCTTTCTCTGGGCTTAGCCCAGACACCATATTAGATGCCCTGGAAAGCCAGGGCATTTTTCTTCAAAGCGGCCTACTAGCGCTTAACAGCTATGAAAACCGCGTTTATCAATTTTTGGCTGAAGATGGTCAGCGCTATGTGGCAAAATTCTATCGCCCAGGTCGATGGACAGACGCGCAAATTCTTGAAGAGCACGAGTTTGCCGCTGAACTTATGGATAACGAAATTCCATTGGCTGCACCTATCGTTTTAAACGGTAACACGCTGCATCATCACACAGAGGCAGAAACTGACTATCGATTTGCGCTATTTCCTTCAGTAGGCGGCAGACAATTCGAGAATGACAACCTTGACCAGCTCGAATGGATGGGGCGTTTCATTGGTCGTATCCACCGCGTTGCCTCAGCTAAAGGGTTTACTCATCGCCCTTCAATTAATATTGAAAGCTACCTGAATGAGCCCAAGCAGGTTCTATTGCAAAGTACGCTGCTACCTGAGCATTTAAAAACGGCGTTCTTCGCCATACTCGAGCCTGTAATAGAGGCAACTAAAAAAGTTTACAAGCCAACATCAAGCATTCGTCTTCACGGCGACTGCCACCCAGGCAATATACTATGGCGCGATGGCCCAACCTTCGTTGATTTAGACGATTGCCGCATGGGGCCTGCGATCCAAGACTTATGGATGATGTTAAGCGGCGACCGTCAGCAACAACTGTTACAGCTTGATACCTTAGTTGAAGCTTACGAGGAATTTCACTCGTTTGATTCAGCACAACTTCCCCTTATCGAACCTCTTCGGGCAATGCGCATGGTGCATTACATGGCTTGGCTTTCTCGTCGCTGGGAAGACCCCGCGTTCCCTCGTGCGTTCCCTTGGTTTGCTGAAGACAAATATTGGGAAGGCCAAATACTTGCCCTTAAAGAGCAGCTATCCGCACTACAGGAGCCTCCGCTAAAATTGGGGTACTGAGCCTTCTGCCTTACTGCTGAAAAACGCTTTTTCGATGACCCTAGTTCAATAACCGTATGCGGGTTACGAAAAAGCGTAAGGTATAAGAAACCGTATTCGCTATCACTTTTTAAGTTCTATATAATCGCGCTGTGTAGGTGCTTTTGTCGCGCTTTAAAACAACCTAAGTGACAAGAGTTAAACGGGAAATCAGTGAAAATCTGATGCTGCCCCCGCAACGGTAAACTCAACGCATTGTCGTTTTCTTTTCATTCGCCACTGTCTTTTATACGTTAACGCGCTACAGCGCATTTAGACGCCACTAGATGGGAAGGCAAAAGAGCCATTACTTTATCGGTATTGGTGAGTAAGCCCGGATACCGGCCTGTACTTCATGGTGTCGTATGCTTGCTCACATCCATAATTAAGCAAGAACGTGCACTTTCCCTAATCATGTGCTCGGGTGGAGCGCATCAAAGACAACATAAAAACCATGCGTACACATTTTACTAAAGCAGCCCTTAGCGCTGCAGTTATTTCGTGCTTAAGCACACCTGCCTTTGCTCAAACTTCAGATCAAGATATCGAAACCTTAACGGTTACAGGCACGCGTTTGCCTATTTCATTGACCAAGCTTCCTGGTTCAGTATCGGTACTCACTGAAAGTGATATTAAAGCTTCGGGCGCACTTCAACTTACCGATCTCATTCGCGGCCTACCCGGCGTTAGCTTGTCTCAGTCAGGTAGCCCTGGTGGTTTAACCGAACTGCGCGTGCGCGGCGGTGAAACTAACCATCTACTCGTTTTAATTGATGGTGTTGTTGCCAATGATATAGGCCAAGGGAGCCTTGTTGACCTTGCTCACCTAACTAGCGCCAACGTAGTGCGCATTGAGCTACTTCGCGGCCCGCAAAGTGCGAGGTGGGGTAGCGGCGCAATTGGTGGTGTACTAAGCATTACCACTAAATCTGGCCAGTTTTCCGACAATGTTTCTCACGTAGATTTTTCTGCTGGCGTAGGCACTCAAGGCACCCTTCAGGGTAGCATGAATGCGCGCTCACAAAGCGATAACGTGGGTGTGTCTGCCTACGCGAGCTATATTCGAACTGACGGCGATAACGTATCTCGCGTTGGTAACGAAGATGATGGATATGACAATATGACTGCCGGCATAAACCTTAATTATGCCGCCACTACCGAGCACACCTTCATCGCGAATTTACGTACTGTTCAATATGAAAATGATTATGACGGTACTGACTTTGTAATAACCGGTCTTCCCGCCGATACAGATAACGTAACAGATGGCACACAAGTTAGTGCGAAATTAAGATGGGAATTTGCCCCTGAAAACACAGGCTACCGCTCGGCATTAAGTGCACACTATCGCAAAGATGAAAACGATAATACTGAATCGGGTACGGATACAGGCGGCACCACTGGCGAGCGTATTGAGTTAAACTGGACCAGTTTTTACACCCTCGACAATTGGGATTTTGCAGGTGGTATTGAATATCTGCAGCGTCTTTTTGACCAGCGCGGCCCTATTGGATTTGGCGATCCTAATCAAAAACAACATGACAACACCTACAGCGTATTTGCAGAAGCAAACAGCGAGTTAACTGAATCGTTAACGGCAACATTAAGCGCAAGGTTCGACAATAATAGTGAGTTCGACAATGCCGTAAGTTATCGCGGCGGTTTGAGATGGCAACTTAACGACCACTACGCTGTTTTCACAAGCTATGGTAGAGCCGTAAAAACACCAACATTTACTGAACGCTTTGGTTATTTCCCAGCAAGTTTCATCGGAAACCCTAACCTAGAGCCTGAAACCAGTGAAGAGTGGGAAGTAGGTGTTAAAGCCAACTGGCAATCGCTTTCTGGTCAAATCAGTACCTATACCACCGATCTTGAAGACGAAATTAACGGCTTTGTATTTGTACCTGACTTGGGTGCGTCCAGTGCTGATAATATCGACGGAGAAAGTTCACGAGAAGGGATTGATGTAGAGCTAAATTGGGACAGTGGCTATGGGGACCTTACCGCCGCCTACAGCTATTTAGACGCTAAACAAACTGACAGTGGTATCACAAGCACCGAGTTACGTCGCGCTCGCCATCAAGGCTCGATAACTTATACCACTGACTTTGGTACAGAAAAGTTCAGCTTTTACACCAAGCTGGCCTACACCGGAAGCCGTTACGATACGTTCTTCCCACCATTCCCTGAGCCATCTCAAACATTAGCGCTTTCAGTTTATACCCTTGCAACCGTTAACGTAGGTTATCAAATTGATAGTCAGTGGCAGGTATCGTTGAAAGTCGACAATGCATTCGATACCGACTATGAAGACATTGTAGGCTACGCAGGGCAAGAGCGCCGTGCGCTACTTTCTGTTAACTACACCATGTAGCTAACATAAGTAAGACTTACCTCTTTACATAAAGGTTGGTCTATATTCAACAAATTGAAGGGTTACATTTATTTGTAACCCTTATCTTATGCTTTCATAAACTTGGTTTATTTACAGCGGTACTTTTCAGTATTATTTCTGGTATGGTCCAAAGCACTGACCTACCCCCTGCTACGCTCTCACTTACATTCACACTTCGTAAAATTCATATTCTGTTCATGGTTGAGCATTTATCCTGTATCAGTCGTTCGCCTTATGGAAGACAGAGTTATCATGCTATTTTTTGCTTTCTATGTAAGAACAATGTTTTTTCGCGATAAAACGTAAACCTTGTCGTTGAACCCCGTTTTTTAGTGAGCTTATCGCGTACTAAGACTTTGAAGTAAAACAGGTCCTAGTTAAGCGAATAAGGCTGTGATAATCTCAACCTCGAAAGATTGTTTTTTAATACAGGATCATAATCCATGAAAAAGTTTGCAGTAATGTTTGTCATGGCAATGCTTTTGCCATTAACAGCTTGCGCTCAAGAGCCAGCGTCTAAATGGAAAGAAGGCACGCACTATAAAGTGCTTGATAAAGAAGCCACAGATAAACCAGTAATTACTGAGTACTTCTCATTTTGGTGCCCGCACTGCTTCCAATTTGAGCCAATCGTTGCACAAATTAAAGAAAAGAAAAGCGACGGCACTAAGTTCAATAAAGTACACGTAAACTTTATGCGCTTTACCGGCCCAGAAGTTCAAGACGATGCTACTAAAGCCATGCTTATTGCACGTGCAATGAAGCAAGAAGATGCAATGAACGGTGCTATCTTTAACTATATTCATAAGCAGCGCGCGTCTATTACAGGGCTGAAAGACCTTCGCAATATCTTCGTGGTTAACGGCGTTGACGGTGCAGAATTTGATAAAATGGCTAAGAGCTTCGGCGTTAATAGCATGGTGCGCAAAAACCAACAGCAAATTGATGAGTACCGTGAGCACCTAACAGGTGTTCCTAGCTTTATTATTAACGGTAAATATCAGCCAACGTTTACCGCTGATATGTCATACGATGACATCGCTGATCTGATTGTGTGGTTGTCAGAACAGAAGTAATTTAGTTTAACAACCAATTACATCTTTAATTACGAAATGGGCGCTCTTGCGCCCATTTTTACGCCTAGGAGCCCCCAAATGCATGCAGTAAGTGACTTTGCCGAATTCATTTGTGAACTTGATCAACTCAAAACGGTTAAGCGTCAGATTACGCTTCCAAGTGATAACTATCGCCAAGAAAACTCAGCAGAGCACAGCTGGCACGTCGCATTAATGGCAAACATGTTAAGTGAATATGCAGCCAAGCCAATTGATATCACACGAGTTATTCGCATGATCCTTATACACGATATCGTAGAAATTGACGCTGGCGATATGTTTGCGTTTAACCAGCAAGCCGACCATGACGCACAAGCTGAAAAGGAACTTGCGGCCGCTAAGCGCATTTTTGGCTTATTGCCAAGCCCACTTGATAGCGAACTGCTCAATTTATGGCTTGAGTTTGAAGCTGCAGAAACCGCTGATGCAGAGTTTGCTAAAGCCATGGACCGAGTACTTCCTGTATTTCAAAATATGAAAGACAATGGAGGAAGCTGGAAGCGTCACGGCATTGCAAGGGAGAAAATTGAGGCGCGAAATGCACATTTAAAATCGTGTGCGCCAGCATTGTGGAACTATGTTATGCAGCAGCTAGATATAGCCGTTGAAAAAGGCTGGCTAAGTCAGTAACGACTTAGCCAATCAAAGTTTGGTGAAGCTGTAACGCGATGCTAGCGTCTGCAAGTTGATTCGCGCGGCGATTAAAAACGTGTACCAACCCACATCCAAAAGCGGTTAGCATCTACTTTTATATCGCCCGCGTCGTAAGTACCGTACTTGATGCCGAAATTATACTTACCAGCAAACTTCTTGGTGTATTGAACATTGAATTCGCTACCTAAATCATCAACGCCATTGCTGCTGTCGTCAGCGCTGAAGTCATGATAAGCCAAAAGCCACTTACCACCGGCTAGGCCACCAGAAAGTGAAAATTTAAGGTCTTGTAAGCCTTGTGCTGGCGTACCCAAAAACTGATCGGTCCAACCGTTGAACTTGTGTAGGGTAGCAAGAGGTGTTGCAAATCCATACAGTCCATCATCTGAACCTAGTACTTCATAATCGACTTTAGCCGTTACACCAGAGAAGGTTGCGGCTAGATAAGCATTTAGGTAAGACGCATCGAAATCAGTGGCTGTTTCTCCTGCGCCAGCTTCGCTCGATTGCGTAGCAAACTCAGCGCCATAAGCCCAATTTACGCTGTCACCTTTCATCTTTCCATCATAGCTTACACCATACGTATCCAGAGCATTGTCTGTATCATTATCTACTTCTAATAAATACGCGTAGGCCACAAACTTACCGATTTTCGACTTATAAGTAGCGTGAAGGATATGATCTTTTGAATCTAAATCAGCAGCTTCGGCGAAAATGCGGTTACGCTTATATAAATAGCTGTAGAAAAGCTCTAGATTGTCAGTTGCCGCATACTTTGCGCTTACGGCATCAAAGGTCTGGCGGTCCTGTCTCCAACCAACGTGACCAACAAATCTGTGGTCGTCTAGCGTAATAACTTGGCGCCCAACTTTGGCTGTAAAGCCATCTGTTTTGTATTGAATAAAGGCTTGGTCAACTTCGGTCGTTTCTGGGTCAGCGATAACAGAGTATTCACCCACATTGAAGCCAGTAGGCCCTACGGTAAACTCATCTTGCCCCATTACAATGCGGCTGTCTTCAACCTCGGCGGTAAATGAGAAACCATTAACACTTCCTGAGCTAAAGCCTAAACGTGTACGTAAGGTCAACGCGCTTGCATCTTCTAGCGCGTTGTCTTGATCTACGGCCTCATAACGCAAATTAAGGTCAGCCCATGCCTTTGAGTCACTTAGTGCAGTGTGAATATCAGCAGCCATCGCACTGCCACCGAGTACTGCCATAACAGAGGCAGCTAACATATTAATGCTTAGTTTTTGAAACGTGTTCATGCGTGTTCCCTATCGGTTTTTCGGTTTTGTTTTTTATTAGTCAACACTTACCCGGCCAGCATAAAAATGCCGGTTGAAAAGTGAAAGTTATACGTTGTGGGCGGTACAACTACCGCCCTTATCAGATGCCGATAGTGCTAGGCAGCATCTGAGTTTTTAGTGTCTTTTTTTTCAGATGTCACCCCGCTGGGTTTTGATGTTCCGTTGTTAGTACGTGAAGTAACGGTTTCAACCTTTTTCTGCTTGTCGTAAAGGAAGGTTAATACCTCATGTCGGTAGTGGTTATATTGTTTGTTGTCGGCAAGTGCTAATCGGTCACGCGGGCGAGGCAACTCAATATCTAGAATTTCACCAATGGTGGCGGCGGGCCCATTGTTCATCATTACGATGCGATCAGATAGCAACACGGCCTCATCCACGTCATGAGTAATCATGATGACGGTGTTACCCAAGTCAGCATGTATTTCCATTAAAGAGTCTTGAAGGTGTGCGCGAGTTAATGCGTCAAGCGCACCGAACGGTTCGTCCATCAATAGCACTTTAGGTTCCATTGCCAATGCACGAGCGATACCTACTCGTTGTTTCATACCCCCTGAGATCTCACTTGGCAATTTGTCGAGTGCGTGAGTCATGTGTACAAGCTCTAAGTTGTGCATGATCCATTCGCGCATCTCGCCTTTACTCTTACCTCGCATGGTCGATTTAACGGCCAGCTCAACATTTTTATAAACAGTAAGCCAGGGTAATAGCGAATGGTTTTGAAATACTACGGCGCGCTCAGGTCCAGGCTGCTTCACTTCAGCGCCATCTAATATCACGCCTCCTGAAGTCGCTTGGTGTAAACCCGCAATAATATTTAGTACTGTCGACTTTCCGCAACCAGAGTGGCCAATCAATGAAACAAATTCACCTTTGCTAATTTTAAGATTTACATCTTGAAGCGCAGTAAATGGCCCTTTGGGTGTTGGGAAGTCGATACCTACCTGCTCTAACTCTAAGTGTCTAGTCTGCATAAATTTCTCCTCAAAATTAGCGTAATACGCTCGACTTATCCCAGCTTACTGCGCGCTGAATTGATAACATTAAACGGTCCAGTACGAAGCCGATTACACCGATAGTTAATACTGCCACCATGATTCGGGCTAAGGATTCTGAGCTACCGTTTTGAAACTCATCCCAGACAAACTTTCCTAACCCTGGGTTTTGGGCAAGCATCTCTGCTGCTATGAGTACCATCCAACCAATACCAAGCGATAATCGAAGCCCAGTGAAAATCATTGGAATTGAAGATGGCAGTACTATTTTCGTAAGGTGAGCAAAAGGCGTAAGACGCAGCACTTTGCTCACGTTGATAAGATCTTTTTCAATGTTTGACACCCCTACCGCAGTGTTAATAAGGGTTGGCCATAGGCAGCAAAGCGAGACCGTGAAGGCAGAAGTAACAAACGACTTTGAAAACGCTGGGTCTTCGCTAACATAAAGCGCACTTACTACCATAGTAACTAGTGGTAACCATGCTAGTGGCGAAACGGGTTTGAATAATTGAATAAGCGGGTTTATAGCCGTGTAGGCTGATTTACTTAAACCACACAAAATTCCTAATGGGACTGCGACTACTGATGCAATAAAGAATCCAACCATAACCGTGTAAAGACTGGTCCAAATTTGATCGAAGAAAGTAGGTGCACCGGTAAAGTCTCGTACCTTTGGCTCATAAGTAGGGTCTTGCGCCACACGAGCTGCATTTCGTTCTTCTTGGCGTTGATAAAACGCGTCTGCCTTTTCACGCTGGGCGACATGCTCGTCTATTAAAGCACCCGCTTGTTCAAAAACTTGTACAGGGCCTGGAAATTGGCCTAACGATGTATCGATACTTTTTGCAACGCCATTCCAAATAGCCAGAAACATCAGCAAGCCGATTACAGGCAGCAACAACGCAGGTGTGGATTGATATAAACGACTCAATAAAGAGTTCGCGTTTGACGGCGATGATGGAAGGCGAAGAATGGTTGTCATCTTGCTCATTGCTTGCTCCTGATATTTAATGTGCGCTATTGCGCTTTGAATGCCCCGTCTCACCTGAGGGTCGACGGGGCAACTTTACGAGACACTTACAGAACAGTGTCGCCTTTAAGACCAATATCAAATTGCTCTAAGTAAGCGTTAGGCTTGCTTCCATCAAACGTTACGCCATCAATAAACTCGCTCTGAGGCGGCTTATAACCTGTTTCCGTTCCAAACTCAGGGAAATCAGATGCCTTTGCTTTACCCTCAGCGATAAGTGCTTTAGCAGCTTGGGCATAAACTTCTGGCTTGTAGACTTTTTTGGCCGTTTCTTTGTACCAATCGTCAGACTTAGCTTCTGAAATTTGCCCCCAGCGGCGCATTTGTGTGAGATACCAAATTGCATCACTGTAGTACGGGTAAGTAGCGTTGTAGCGGAAGAACACATTGAAGTCTGGCACGTCACGCTTGTCGCCTTTTTCGTATTCGAAGGTGCCCGTCATGCTGTTAGCCAGCACGTCTTCGTCTGCGCCAACGTAGTTGCTTTTAGCAAGAATCTTTACTGCTTCAGGACGGTTAGCATTGTCGTTTTCATCCAACCACATTGCTGCACGAATTAATGCTTTCACCACGCGTATGTGAGTATTTGGATACTTGTCAGCCCAACCTTGGCTTACGCCAAACACTTTTTCAGGGTTGTTTTTCCAGATCTCATAATCGGTAATTACAGGTACACCGATACCTTTAAATACCGCTTGCTGGTTCCATGGCTCACCTACGCAGTAGCCATAAATAGTGCCCGCTTCCATTGTCGCTGGCATTTGTGGTGGCGGCGTTACAGACAATAGCGCTTGGGCATCTATTTGGCCTGCGGTATCACCTTTGTGAGGGGCGTAATAACCTGGGTGAATGCCACCTGCTGCTAGCCAATAACGCAGCTCGTAGTTGTGGGTAGATACAGGAAATACCATGCCCATGTTGAAAGGTTTACCGGCGTTGCGGTACTCATCAACAACCGGTTTGAGATAATCAGCTTTGATTGGGTGTACAGGCTTGCCATTTTCCTGTGAAATATGCGCCTTCATTTTCTCCCAAATCTCATTTGATACAGTAATACCATTGCCGTTTAGGTCCATGCTAAACGCAGTAACTACATGAGCTTCCGTACCAAAACCAATAGTCGCGCCAAGCGGTTGACCTGCAAGCATGTGAGCGCCATCTAGCTGACCATCAATAACCCGATCTAGCAGCACTTTCCAGTTAGCTTGTGCTTCTAATGTGACATAAAGCCCTTCATCTTCGAAAAAGCCTTTTTCATACGCCACAGCAAGCGGCGCCATGTCTGTCAGTTTAATAAAACCAAATTTCAGCTCTTCTTTCTCTGGCCATCCTACTGCGGGCGCTTGTGCTGAAACAGATGTTGAAAATGTTGCTACAGAGACGACAAGTGCAGCACAAACGCTTGCGCCCACCGTTCTAAAGCGTTTTAGTAATGATGTTGTCTTTAACCCAGTCATACGTGTTCCTCGTAGCCAAAAAAAAACCCACCAGCTATAGACATTTACATGTCTAGCACGGTGGGCTTCGTTGCCGTGTTAGTAACATCGGAGTAATTACTAACGCATCAAGTTGTAATTGGTAAGTCAGGAATTCCCGCTCACACACCTCATCTTAAAGGGAGGTTATATAAAAGCTTTAGCTTAATAAAACCATCTTTTTTATTGTTATTATCATTTGCCATAAATGTAGGAGAAGTTGGAGCTTCCTTACTACTCTCCACTGATTCCTAATAATTTTTCTTATTCACACTATGGAAAATGTTGCGCATGACACGACGCCTAATGAGTCGTGTCGCACTCGCTGCCTTACACGGCACCGTTATTTTGCACGTAAAGGTTTGCAGTCAACGTGCCAAAAATTCAAGATACTGATTATTATGGAAATTATTTAAAACAGGGGCGTATAGTTACAACACAATGAAAGATTTGGTGCACCAAAACGGGGGAGGTGTTCAACCGTGGTGCGAGCTAGTAAGCACCACTATTGAATAAATTTAAACGAGGAAATGCGCCCAACACGATTGGTAGGCGCAATGCCCTATAGACGTTTTGTGAACTGTCCGATAGCGCTCACTACCTCATTCGCTCCACTTTGAATTTCACCCATCGCGTTACCCGATTGTGTTGAATATTCTAATGCGTCGCGGGCTTTTTCCTGCCCAGCCTCAATAAGCTGAACGGCATTTTCAGTAAGTTTTCTGTTCTCTACCACAACGTTGACTATCTCTTCCGTAGCGCTACTTGTCCGTGAAGCCAATTGTCTTACTTCATCGGCCACTACAGCAAACCCTCTACCCTGATCTCCTGCGCGAGCGGCTTCAATAGCGGCGTTCAGCGCAAGTAGATTGGTTTGGTCGGCAATTCCACTAATACTTTTAACCAAATCAGCAACTTTTTGAGATTGCTCATCGAGGTCTTTGATGCCTTCGCTCGCATTCCCCATCTGTGTGGTAAGCTCGTTCATTGCTTTAACTGTAGCATTAAGTACTTCATTACCTTTGCGGGCCTGCTCCCCCGTTTCTTGCGATATGTTAAACGCGACGTTAGCCGCTTCAGAAATAGCAAATTCACGCTGCATTTGCTCAGTAATGACAGTGGCGAACTTAACGACTTTATAAAGGTTTCCGTCTTCATTTCTGATAGGGTTATACGACGCCTCTAACCAAACTTCGTTGCCTCTACTGTCTATTCGCTTAAACCTACCTGACTCTAATTTCCCTTCAGATAAGTCCCGCCAGAAGTGTTTATATTCTTCTGAGTTAGCCTCTTGTTCGGTGCAGAAAATTCTGTGATGCTTACCTTCTATTTGCTCTAGGGTATAACCCATACCTTTAAGAAAGTTGTCATTCGCTGTTATTATTGTTCCATCTAGATTGAACTCGATGACAGCAGAAGAGCGGTGAAGCGCAGTAATCATATCGCGCAATTCGTTGCTAAGAGTGATATTTCGCGTTTGTTCGGCCATGTAGAAGGCGATATATCTCACATTACCGTTTGCATCATCAACTGGCTGTACAATACCTCGCACCCACATTTCTTGGCCTTTCGCATCCATAAAGCTAACAGCTCCGTGCCAATGGCGATGCGTTTTAATGGCGCCGAGCATATCCTGACCAGCAGGCTTTCTGAGTGCATTTGGGCTCATCATACTCTCAAGAGACTTTCCCTCTAATTCACCTATTGAGTAGCCAGTTGCTTGAGAACACAAGTCATTAATAGCATTAACCCTACCGTCAGGGTTCAACTCTATATAAAGCATTTCTTCGCGCAGCTCCTCCTGAACTGTCTGATATGCTTCAATTTCCTTTTGCAAACGTGAGTTTTCAGCTATCAACTCTTTATTTTTGAAAAACATCCTCTGCTCCTGATGAACTAAGCGCGCTTATTCTTCAGCCTGTAAGCCTTCGGTGAGGCAGCACACTACAGATAAGACGTGCAACGTCACTCTCAATTACGGTTAGTGTCTGAAACGATAAGCTAATTTTTTCGGTTTTGATTAAAGATAGCAGAGGAATTGAAGTTTATACCAATCCGCATAGATAATTGCCCACTCAGAAGGCGCTGGCAAGTTTCCTAGCGAAGCGTGGGAATGCAGAAATGTTTCCCTTTCAAATTCCCAGAATGAAGCTAGGAAGCTTGCCAGACCTTCCCGAAGGGTGAGTTTAAAACGTCCGTACTCTTTGTTGTGTCACCTTGATGTAGAGCCACTATACCTTCGGTAACACGCCGCGATTACGAACATTTTAAATCTCGCTGAGTGGGTAATTATCTATACGGACTGGTATTACATGAAAACAACGAAAATAAGGTCAAAATGGTAATATTAGTTAAAGCTTTCTCAGCGCTTACTAGAAACGCTGCGAGCAAGAAATATTAAGCTGCAATTTGATAAAAACAAGGGCTGTGCCGCGCATGAAAAGCTAGAATGGCATTGCCGTTTTTTGTCTTTTTGACCAAAGCTCCCTAGCTTGAGATAAGGCATCCGCCACACCACAATTATGAAGAAGTACTAAGTAGCTGCTAAGCGTACTTAAAATGGCCTGTTCACCGTAAAGGCTACTCGCTTTACCTGTCCACACATCAAGCATGTCGTCTACGTTCATATCTTTATCTTTAAGCGCCCACTTGTCAGCAACCACCGGCATTATTACTTCGTCAGTTTTACCATTACGGGTAATGAAGAGTTCGGTTTCTCGCTCTCCGTTAACCTCGGGGTCGCCACCATCGCCGCGAAAACAAAGGGCGTTTATCGACGGGTAATTTTCATTAACGCGACAATGCTTATGATCAAGGTGCATATGGTAAACCCCCTGCACACAAAACTCTGCGCTGGTGGGGTTCAATAGCCTGGCTAGAGTGTTAGCGCAAGAGCGCAGTCCAAACACGTCGCGCAGCTTAATAATGGTATCAAGCGCGGGCAGTAAATATGATAGGTCGAGATAGGTTACGCCTTTATCAGCAAGCTGCTGGTGTGCCTCAGCAATACTAGTAACCTCAACAAGGCCTAACTTGGGTAGCGCTATGCTTGCATAAAGGCGCCCTGAACCCGGCTCATGGGCACCGTGAAGCATAATGGAATAGCCGTTTTTGGCCAGTACGGCTACCGCCAGTAAGTACCAAGGAAGCTGGCGACGTTTTCCTGCATAACACCCAATATCTAACGTTGGGGTAAGTGTCTTGACTTCTGGCTCAATCAGTTCTCGGCACGCATCGACAAAACCAATCACTTCTTCTGGCGTTTCTTCACGGGTGCGAAGTAGCATAAGAAATGCGCCCCGTTGATCGCCGGTCACTTCATTGGCCAATACCATTTTCATGGCATGATAAGCTTCATCACGGGTAAGGCTACGCCCCCCTTTTTGACCCTTACCAATAATTTTTATGTATTCGCTAAATGGTTGCTGCATGCTCGGATGAATGTAGTAGAAGTGTATTTACCTGTTGTCGAGACTCTACCACCTTTCCAAATATAAGTAACGTGGGCCCAGTTAAATTTGCCGCCTTTACTTTGCCATAAATATTAGCAAGCTCGCCAGTAATTACGCGCTGTTGAGGTGATGTAGCATTTTCAATTGCCGCTACCGGCCACGAACATGGCACCTTGTGCTGCATCAAACCTTTGCAAAGCCCCTCAAGGCGGCTTAGCCCCATATAAACCACCATGGTTTGCTTTAATACATTCTGCGCCATTGGCGCCATTTCAGGCCATTGTTCTGCATCTTTAAAATGTGCAGTCATAAAACTCACCGACTGGGCACAGCGCCTGTCGGTTAGAGGGATACCCGTATAGGCAGACACACCCGAGGCGGCTGTAATACCAGGGATAATAGCAAAAGGAATGTTAGCTTTTGTTAGCGCATCGGTTTCTTCACAGGTTCTCGCAAACAAGGCTGGGTCACCACCTTTCAGTCGCACCACGGTATGACCCAAACTGGCAAGTTCAACCACCCGCTTGCAAATAGCGTCTTGGGTAAAACTATGCTTCTTACAGCGCTTTCCTACATACTCTTTCGCTACACTAGATGGAATGAGCGAAAGAATATCTTCGCTTACAAGTGCATCAAACAATACCACATCGGCTTGCTGTAAAAGGCGAAGCGCTTTTAAGGTAAGTAGCTCTGCATCGCCAGGACCTGCGCCTACTATAAATACTTGGCCCTGCTTCTGACGCTCATCGCCAAGGTTTGTTGTATTCAGCCACTTGTTCAGGTACGTATACTTAGCTAAAGATTTGAGATTGTCATTACGCTTACGAGTGGTCGAAGTCTTATTCGAAGTTGCATCGCGATAAAAAAGATTAAACAGAGGTTTCTGCTGTTTGAATAAGGTGCGCAAAAACGGTAAAGACCAACTAGATGCAATTGACATAATTTAACGCTCCTAAACAGATTGGGTTTCTATAACTAAGTGCTTGTCTATAAGCTCAGACAAGGCGGGCTTGCAAGAACCACAGTTCGTGCCGCATTTTAACTGCTTACCAAGTTCGGTTACCGATGAACAGCCTTTGGTGATGACATCTGTAATCGTCTTTTCACGCACTTCAAAACAGCTACAAACTACATCGCCATTTAAAAATGCTTCATCCGCTTGGCCTCGTAATAAATTGCGTTGTGACTCAGTGGAAATCGCCGTATTTAATAGGCTGGCAAGCCATGCATTTGGTACTGACCAAGTGCTTTGTGTGTGTGCCTCCGCTTGAGCCGAACCTGTATTTTCTGGCTCATCACCCAAAAATGCGGCGAAGCACAGTAGGTCATCGACAAGCGCAAGGCATACTGAAAAAGTGTGATGGTGGAACTGTAATAGCACCGCGTTTTCCGGTAACTGTGGTATCAAGCTTTGAGTAAATTCACGACGGCTTTTGTTCGAAGCTACGTTTAATACTGATAGTGCTTCTTTAGAACTACTTCCTTTTGATGTAGCGCCCTCTCCCTCAAGCGGTGTTTTATTCCAGTAATCACATACTTTCTTTAGCGTATCGTGCTTATCAATGCTGGGATTATCAATACTGGGGTTATCAATGCTGGTTTTTGAGTCGTGTGCCGAATGTAGTTTTGATGATAAAAAGAGTTTTCCATACGTAGCGTAACGTACCGGTGCAATAGCCACTGCAGCATGTTTTAATTCCGGCTGCCCTGAAATCGGATCTACCGCGCTCGCGTAAAGTGCACCTAGCTTACTGTGAGACCCCCATTGTGCCGACCAGTGTATGGGTATAAACACTTCTTTTTCGCGCATGTCCGCATCTGTTTTTACCGGATAGATAACTGGGGCGTCTTGACACACCGCACTTGTCAGAGAAACGAGGTCATTATTTGCAACACCTAACTCAGCGGCGTCTTTAGGGTTTATGTAGACAGAGGCGCTCGGCATATGGGCAAGTAACTTTGCGGCTTTACCCGTGCGCGTCATGGTATGCCATTGATCTCGAGCTCGACCGCTGTTAACGACAAAAGGGTAAGCATCTGACGTAACCTGCAATGGGGCTTTATAGGTTACCGGAATGAGTCTAGCCTTACCGCTAGGCGTTGAAAACTGCTTATCTTCAAAAGGACGCTTACTGATAAGGTTGGGCTTAGTGTGTTCGTTAAGCTTGGTACCGGATGAGGGAATATTCAAAACGGTGTTTTGAAAAGGCCACTGGATAGGTGATAGAGCGTTGTACTGAGCTTCATTTAGACTTTGCAAAGGCGATAAGTCTAACTGGCGTTTGCCATTATTGTGATAGCCAGTTAAGCCAGCGTATTCACAGAATATTTGCGACGGATGAGTAAAGCTAAATGCCTCACCAAAACCCATTTTAGCCGCCACGTCGCACAGTATTTGCCAATCGTGTTTTGCACTTCCTGGCGGGGGCAATATGCCCCGCTGACGTGATATACGGCGCTCTGAATTCGTCACTGTGCCGTCTTTTTCCGACCACCCCGTGGCAGGAAGGGCAATGTGAGCATAGTTGAGCGTATCATTCGATTCAACAATATCAGACACTACGACCATCTCGCACTTTGAAAGTGCGCGCTCAACTTGGCCTCGGTTGGGCATACTGACAACAGGGTTAGTCCCCATTATCCAAACAAATTTTACCTTTCCTTCTTCAATGGCATTAAATAGGTCTACCGCTTTAAGCCCCTGCCCTTTAGGCATAACAGGGGCGTTCCAATAGGTTTTAACAGTGCTGATATGCTCAGGGTTTTCTAAATCCATGTGGGCAGCTAGCATGTTAGCTAAACCACCAACTTCACGCCCCCCCATAGCATTGGGCTGACCTGTGATGGAAAATGGGCCACAACCGTCTTTGGCAATTAAATCTGTAGCCAGGTGGCAGTTAATAATGGCTTGGGCTTTATCTACGCCAGCGGAAGACTGATTTACGCCCATTGAATAAAAAGTAATGGCACTAGATGCTTCACAGAATGCGTCGAAAAAGGCCTTAACGTTGCTTTTTTCTATATCGCATACGCTAGCCACGTCATCCAGCGTTAAGCCATTTACACTTTCAAGCGCTTCATCAAGCCCCTCGGCATAGCTCTCGACGGTGGTTCTATCTATTCTACCTTGTGCGTCTGCATAGCTAAGTAAGCCGTTAAACAGCGCCACGTCGCTACCTGGTTTTATAGGAAGATGTAAATCGGCTATCGTACAGGTTTCAGTTTTGCGCGGGTCGACAACGATGACCTTCATATTTGGGTTCTTCAACTTTGCCCGCTGAATACGTTGAAAAAGCACTGGATGGGCCCACGCCGTATTACTTCCCGTAATTACCAATAAATCTGTACACTCTAAGTCGGTGTAATCGCAAGGCACCACATCTTCACCGAAGGCGCGCTTATAAGCAGCTACGGCTGATGACATGCAAAGACGAGAGTTGGTATCGATATTGGCACTGCCGATATAACCTTTCATAAGCTTATTGGCAATGTAGTAGTCTTCAGTAAGAAGCTGGCCTGATACATAAAAAGCAACGGCATCCGCGCCATACTGCGCAATGGTAGATGTGATCTTATCCGCAATCACATCGGTGGCCGTGTCCCAATCCACCGATTGACCTGCTATGGTTGGGTGAAGCAAACGCCCATTTAGGTCGTTTGTTTCAAGCAGGTTTGTTCCTTTAACACACAATCTTCCATAATTGGCGGGATGCTCTGGCGTGCCTTTAACAGTGTCCAGGGTTACGGCACGCTTGCTTACGTTGCAACTGATATCTACACCACACCCTACGCCGCAGTATGGGCATGTTGTTTGTCTTAATTGTTCAGACATCATGTCGGGTTGTCGTGTAGCCATATTCATTTCATTACCTTTTTCGATATCGAAGTAGTTGAATGCGTTTTTGCAAGAAGGCTCTATTTATGTAGGCACTCAAATAGGGGCTGCTTGCTCAAACGCCTACAAAAACCTTCTCGCTCTCGACCTTCACAGGGTAAGCCGTTACGGATACATCATCGTGTTCTTTACACAATCCTGTTTCTAAAAAGTAATGCTCTTTGTACAACGGCGAAGCGACAACTGGCGCACCGCCTATAGACCCCAAAAGCCCGCGATAAAGCACATTTGCTTTACCAATAGGGTCGTAGTTACTAATGGCAAAAACCTGAGTTTCGCCCTTTATTTTCAAGCAGAAAATGGCCACTTGCTGTGAGTCAACAAGGGCGCAAACGCCGCTGTTTGTCACTAGGTCCTTCGTCTCACAAACAAGGTGCCATTGCACTGCCTGTTCTGACGCTATTACGTTTTGCGCAGCTGTCATAATTTGTATCTCCTAACAAGGTTGATAAGCCAGTGGCTACACCATTAAGTCTATGGACTACACCATAGAGACGGGAATAAACTGATCTTTCCCTGCTACTTTTTCAGCTTCAGTAGCTGGACGAACCTGCCCTCGCTCTGAAACAAACTGAATATTGGTGTCGCTGGCACTACTGTTTACAAATTGACGGAAACGCTTACGAGATTCAGGATCTTCAATCGTGGTTTTCCACTCACATTGATAAGCGTCGACTACAGCATCCATCTGTGCTTCAAGCTCTTCATTAATGCCAAGTGCATCGTTAATCACAACATCTTGCAGATAAGCTAACCCACCTTCTAGGTTGTCCATCCACACCGATGTACGCTGTAAGCGGTCGGCCGTTTTCACATAAAACATCAGCACGCGGTCGATGTATTTGATTAGCGTTTCCGTATCTAGGTCTGTGGCAAATAGGTCTGCATGTCGCGGTTTCATACCGCCGTTTCCGCACACATATAGGTTCCAGCCTTGCTCAGTAGCAATAACACCAATGTCTTTGCTTTGAGCCTCTGCACACTCACGGGTACAACCCGATACGGCAAATTTAATTTTGTGCGGTGCACGTAGGCCTTTGTATCGGTTTTCCAAATCAATAGCCGTGCCTACTGAGTCCTGCACACCGTAGCGACACCATGTACTTCCCACGCACGATTTCACTGTACGCAGCGCTTTCGCATACGCGTGACCGGTTTCAAACCCACCGGCTACTAGCTTTTCCCATATATCAGGTAAGTGCTCTACGCGTGCGCCAAATAAATCTATGCGCTGCCCACCAGTGATTTTGGTGTAAAGGTTGTACTCTTTCGCCACTTCTCCTAACAAAATGAGCTTCTCGGGCGTAATTTCTCCGCCAGGAACGCGAGGCACTACAGAATAGGTACCGTCTTTTTGCATATTGCCAAGGTAGATGTCGTTGGTGTCTTGCAGGGGTAGGTGTGAAGCTTTTAGGATGTAGTCGTTGTAGACTGATGCCAGAATAGAACCCACAGCAGGCTTACAAATTTCACAACCTAAACCTTCACCATGCTGTTCAAGTAACTCGTCGAAGGTGCGAATGCCGTTAACCTTAACAATGTGAAACAGCTCTTGTCGGGTATAATTGAAGTGCTCACAAATCGCTTTTGATACTTCAACACCGCGCTTTTCAAGCTCGCTATCTACCACATTTTTAAGCAACGCAGCACAGCCCCCACAACCAGTACTGGCTTTAGTTTCACCTTTTACATCGCCAACGCTGCAACAGCCACCTTCAATAGCTGAAACAATGTCGCCTTTCGTTACATTTAGGCACGAGCATATAGACGCAGTGTCTGGCAGTGCATCGGCACCTAATGCTGGTGCGGCATCGGATGATGGCAGAATTAGGCTCTCTGGGTGTTCAGGCAATTCGATGCTGTTAAGCGCATATTGCAAAAGCGTATCGTAGTCGCTGGTATCGCCAACGAGTACGGCACCAAGCACGAGCTTTTGTTCGCTATCTACCACCAGCTTTTTATACACGCCTTCA
The DNA here is from genome assembly GCF_903772925.1 of Alteromonas macleodii. Classification (NCBI taxonomy): domain Bacteria; kingdom Pseudomonadati; phylum Pseudomonadota; class Gammaproteobacteria; order Alteromonadales; family Alteromonadaceae; genus Alteromonas; species Alteromonas fortis. The sequence continues at coordinate 667,960 of NZ_LR812090.1, read as the reverse complement.
GGCTGATTTAAGTAGGTGTAACTTAGGGCACCTTCCGTACGTTCATGCGCATCGCCAATAGAACCCACTTCTACGCCCATTAGCTTCAGTTTGGTACTCATATCTGCGCCAGCGAACTCGGCATCGCCACCTGTTATATGACTTACTGCCGTGCGCGCCATGGTATAACCAGGTGCAACCAAGCCAAAAATTTTGTTGTCCCACAGCGCACATTCGCCCACTGCGTAAATATTAGGGTCAGAGGTCACGCAGTGGTTATCAATGACAATACCGCCGCGCTCACCAAGAGTTAGCGCTGATTTTCTGCCGAGCTGATCGGAAGGTCGAATACCGGCAGAGAATAAAATCATGTCAGTTTCTAACGCAGTGCCGTCTGCAAACACCATTTTATAGCGACAGGTATCACCAGCTTCGATAGTTTGGGTTGCTTTTTGGGTATGAACGGTTACGCCTAAATCTTCAATTTTGTCTTTAAGTACGGTACCACCGGCTTGGTCTAGCTGCACCGCCATAAGCTGTGGTGCGAATTCAACCACGTGAGTATCTAGCCCAGCTTGCTTTAAGGCATTCGCAGCTTCTAAACCTAGAAGACCACCACCAACGACAACGCCTACTTTGCTCACCGCTGCTGACGCTTCAATAGCGAGTAGATCGTCTATGGTGCGGTACACTAAGCAATGCTCTTGGTCATTGCCAGGGATGGGTGGCACAAATGGGTATGAGCCCGTGGCTAGCACAAGCTTATCGTAGCTAAACACCTGCCCTTCTGAAGTCGTGACTTTATTATTATCACGGTCAATATCGGTCACTAAGGCATTGGTGACTACGTTTACGCCCCATTCAGCGTATTGAGCGGGTGTGGTAAGCGCTAGGTCATCAGCACTAGCGCCACTAAAAAAAGATGACAGATAAACGCGGTCGTACGCAAGGCGAGACTCGCCGCATAAAACGGTTATTTCTACATTGGCATCGCTTTGGTGTAGCTGCTCAACAAAATGATGCCCCACCATGCCGTTGCCTACGACGACAATTTGCGTTTTTGAGTCCAATGAAGTCATGGTATTCCCCTTTTTTCGGGACAAAAAAAAGCCCGCTTCAACTTTCGTTGATGCGGGCTTCGTTGCCTATTTTGCTAGTACTGACAAGGTAACTAGCTAACACATTTTACGGAGTGTTATAAATCACACAATTTTCAGCGATTGACACAAATCACCAAAACACACTTTACGGATATAGCTATCCAAGTTCAGTGCCAAAACCGTAATCTATTGTTTTTACTTGATTTACTGAAAAATAGGTATTATTCAGACTTTACAACTGCACCAAACAAACGCAAATCTGTGTTTACTTGGTGCATTAAGCGCTATCAAATAAATTAGGCCAGTTTATCCGTTGCTACGCGGTAGCGAGGGTCTTCAACTACGTTAATTTCAACAAATTTGTCGGCCTTGCGAAGCAGTGAACGACACTCATCACTGATATGGCGAATGTGTAGCTTCTTACCTTGCTCTTCGTATTTATCTGCAAGGGTATCTAGCGCGTCGATACCTGATGAATCCCAGATACGAGAGTCTTTAAAGTCGATAACCACATCGCTAGGGTCGTTGGCGATATCAAACAGGTCTTTGAAATGCGATACCGAACCGAAGAACAGCGGGCCGTCTAGCTCATAGACTTTCCAACCGTCGTTATCGATATGAGATCTCGCTTCGATATGACGAGCGTGTTTCCATGCAAACACCAGTGCGGAAACAATAACACCCACAACAACTGCAATAGCCAGGTCAGCGATAACGGTAACGCCTGTTACTAAGAAAAGTACGAACGCATCTTCTTTGTTTACGCCGCGAATAATTCTGAATGAGGCCCACTCGAAGGTAGCGATAACTACCACGAACATAACGCCAACAAGAGCAGCAAGCGGGATCATTTCAATAAGCGGTGCTGCAAATAGAATGAAGCCCAATAGTACAAGTGCGGCAGTAATACCGGATAAGCGGCCACGGCCACCAGAGTTAATATTAATCATACTTTGACCAATCATGGCGCAACCGCCCATACCACCGAAGAAACCGTTAACAGTATTTGCAATGCCTTGGCCAACGCACTCTTTGTTACCACGTCCGCGGGTATCCGTCATTTCATCAATTAATGAAAGGGTAAGAAGCGATTCAATTAGACCAACCAAGCAAAGGATCACTGAGGTTGGTAGTACTATCATGAAGGTTTCCCAGGTGAACGGCACCATAGGAATAGCAAAGCTAGGAAGCTCGCCAGCAAGCGTTGCAGTGTCGCGCTGGTCAGCCGGTAGCAAGTCACGAACAAAGTCGATTACCGTACGTGCTTCAAGGTCAAGACCGTGTACTAATGCTGTTACCGTAACAATCGCTACTAGCGACGCAGGAACAGCTTTGGTTAGCTTAGGCAGTAGATAGATAATGGCCATGGTTAACGCCACGAGCCCTAGCATCCAGTATAACAGCGTACCTTCCATCCACTGCAATTCTCCAGCAGCGTTAGTAACTTTAAACTGGCCTAGCTGAGCTAAGAAAATAACGATTGCAAGACCGTTTACAAAGCCAAGCATTACCGGATATGGCACTAAACGAATAAACTTACCGAGCTTGAATATACCGCACATAATTTGCAGTAAGCCGGCTAAAATAACCGCGGCGAATAGATATTGAACGCCGTGCTGGGCAACCAGTGCCACCATTACAACGGCCATGGCGCCGGTAGCACCAGAAATCATTCCAGGGCGACCGCCAATAGCAGAGGTAATCAACCCCATCATAAAGGCCGCGTATAGGCCAATCATTGGTTCTACGCCGGCTACAAATGCAAATGCGACGGCTTCAGGGACCAGGGCAAGTGCCACTGTAATACCTGATAGCACGTCGTTCTTAACGTTGCTGTCTTTACTGGTAATTAAATCGAACATGTTCTCTCAGAAGCTAAGATGTTAAACACAACAACCCACCGTGGCGTAAACCGCGTGATAGCAGTACACCAAGTAGGCAGGATGATTTTTCGGCGATTCTACCACCATTGTAGCTTAAAATCTTTTAATAGATTGTTACTGACGTATAAACACAGTTCAGAGGGTCCAGCGGCTAGACAACAAAAGCAAAAGCCACTTAGTTTCTTATTAACGCGGCTTCTCGGTTTAGTTTCAGGTGCGCTAAATTTTTAGGGCCTTTGCTGACAAAAGGCCTCTTACGTGGCATCGTATTGCAGTATTTTAATAACCTAGCCCATCGGTGCGCTTAGCTCGTAGCTTTAGCTCGTGTAATTGGCCCGCTACTTTGCGCTGAGTTGCACTTAATGATGTGGCAATGATGTAAGGCATAGGTCTTATTTAACGAGGAGTTTACGTGGTACCTTATATTCTTACCATTTTGTGCGTGTTAGTAGCAGGCGCTATTCATTGGATGTCGCCAAAGGCTTATTGGAAAGCCACCATTATGTCTACCGCCGTTATCTTACTATTTTCTGTCGCTGCGCTGTTTATTTTCAAGGCTTCAGGAATGCTGGTAAGCGAACATACTGGGGAAAGTGCAGACTTCTCAGGGCAAATGCTCACCATTACTACGATGATTGCCTTCTTCGGCTTCTTGATTTCTCTCTTTGTCGGTTGGTTTCTTCGCGTAGTAAGAAACTAGCTTTGAAATTAAATCTAGGTATCTACAGGCGGATTGCACCACTAAAGTGCAATACCGCTTGCGCTCTCTCCTAAAGTGCCCGTCATTTTTAACTCATCAAATAGCAATTAATTTTGCTTAACATCTATAAAAGTCACGCCTGTTGCGCAATCAGCACATTACGCCCCCGCACAAGACCTTGCCTAACTACATTCTTATAAACAGGGCATAAGTGTTGCTTAATTTAGTGTGCTTTGAAGCAATACTTCGCAAAAAACTATCAATAAAAAAGCGAATTGCGTAAACCAACATTTAGCAGGGCCTCTTATGCTGCACGAACCTGAACAAAGCATTGCGCTTTGTAGCGATGCGACCAAACGTTTTTTGCTGGCCGCAAAACATGCAGAAATCACGGTGTTAGAACAGCTTTCTAGTAACTGTCGTATTGTTATTGCGGTTCGTGAGCTCATACATGAACTGCAAAAAGAGCGCGGAGCCAGCAATATCTTTCTTGCGTCTAAAGCCGAGCGCTACCAAGTTGAGCGAATGCAGTATGTCAGTGCTAGTGAACAAGCAGAGTCAATGCTAAAAAGCCATTTGAAGTCTCTTTACTTAACTGATGAGATCACCTCAGGCAACCCGCGCCTATTAAGCAGTATTACTTTAGCCATGCAGGCGACAGACTATTTGCCACGCTTAAGAGAACAAGTCAGTAAGCAACAGCTAACGCCACTGGAATCAACACGAGCCTACAGCCGCTTAGTGGCAAGTTTGCTTACTGTCATTTTTGAAGCTGCAGATATAGCAAGCGACCCAACCATTACCCGTTTGCTGGTTGCCTTGTTCAACTTCATGCAGGCCAAAGAGTATGCTGGGCAAGAACGTGCGTGGGGAGCAATAGGTTTTGCAGAAACCCATTTCGACGCGCGTCTATGTGAAAAGCTTGCTGCGCTTCAGCAAGCCCAAGAACACCACTTCAATATATTCTGTGAGTTTAGCTGTAAGCCGCATAAAGAGGCATTGGAAGCATTAAATAAAAGCCCTGCCGCAATAGATATTAGACAGCTTAGAAATATGATCGCGCAGCTTGGAGACGGCAGCCCGATTGCCGGTGAAATATCAGAAGTTTGGTTCGATGTAGCGACTCGTCGCATAGATGCAATGCAAGGTATCGAGGTAGCACTGACCGAAGCCTTAACACAGCAAGCTAACAGTAAAGTAGCCAATGCAAAAAATGAAATGGCCAATCATCAACAGCTGCTTACACGCTTTAACGATGAGCACGCCAATGATGGCTCGCCGCTCACCTTACTGTTTGACCCCAGCATGCCCGGCTTAGCAGAAGATACAAAAGACGACGAGATTAAAACGCTGTCACTCGATGAGCAGACTAAAACCTTATCGGCCCACCGCTCTTTTTACGACTTACTGCGTTCACAAGCCCAGCATATAGAAGACATGGGGCGAGAGCTTGAAGAAGCTAAACGTGCAATTCAAGATCAGAAGCTGATAAGCCGAGCAAAGCTGGTAGTAATGGAACAATTTGGACTAAGCGAAAACAATGCGTATCGCCGACTGCAAAAACAAGCTATGAGCGAAAATACGACCATAGCGGCTATTGCCACTAAGATAGTAGATATTACTACGAACAACTCTTTGAGAAAGTAGCTAAACCTATTTTAACCTTTGTTCGCGCAGCTTCAGCAAAGGCCACACGTCAAGCCAATTCTTAGATGCAAGTCGCTTTCTAAAAACATCAGGTCTTGGATATTGTGGGTTAATACTTATGGTGCCGGCAAAATTTGCTGCTAAGCCAAATGGTGCAAGTACGTCTAAATCATCATTCGCTAATAAGCGAACCGCTACGCATGTCTCACGTTCTGGCCAATATGAAATGGCTTCGTGACTGCTTTTATAGGGAGAGTGCCCGTGAGACAAATACATACGTGCCTGGTTCTTCACCTGCCAATTAGCTTGGGGCATTATTTTAGTTAGCTGGTGTTCAATGGCTTTTTCTTGGGTTTTTATTTCTGATTTAGTGGCCGCAGTTATTAGTGAGTGTTCTTGTCGTTGAAATACTGGTTCTGTTGAAGTCTGGGCTATTGCAACATTCTGAGACACTGCGATTTCATCACTAAAGAAAATAACATCAATATCGTTAAGCGGCGTTGGTTTAACCCTTTCATGCAACTCATCCCATATTGCATTTCGTACAAACCCTGCACCTATGTAGCCTTGCGGTAAATCAAGCGACCGCAAGGTATGAAGGCAATCCATTCTGAAAGGATCCCGCTTGATAACATCACCAAGCCGTTTGAGTTCTTGCACGCTTAACCTTTGTCTTTAATACGCAGCTTTCGCTTCCACTTAATCACGTAAAAGCAAAATGCAGCCATGCTTCCACCAGCAAACCAGCCTGCGATAATATCACTAGGCCAGTGCACACCCAGTAGGACACGGCTAAGGCCAATGCAAAATACCAGCAGAGTAGTCGCAAGGTATATCCACACTCGTACCTTCGTACTTTGCGTTAAATGTGTGAGCAAATGAGCTACATAAAAGTAAACCAAGGTTGATAGCGTGGCGTGAGCCGAAGGAAAACTTTGGGTATACACATCAACATGTTGCATGTTCAGCGATGGGCGCGGTCTGTCGATCCCAGCTTTAAGAAGAAACGTCATCGCAATTCCCGCCGCAACAGCAATAATAAAGGTAACGGCCTTTTTCTTCTCTCCCGCCATACCTAAAGCACCAGCAACGGCTGCCACAACAAAAATTAGTACCGTATTGCTACCTAGCGCAGTGGTATCTCTAAGCACATCACGCTTCCACCCCGACACATTGCCTAGCGCGCTAATTGTATTAAACACTGCATTATCAAATGACGTTAAAACGCCCATGTAGACAAACAGCATCATTAACAAAAAGCCTGTCCCAAGTAGTAAAACCTGAATAGCGGGTGTTTTTATCATACTTAGGTAATCGTCGATGGCGCCATTTTTTGTCTTTTCACTACTTGTCATGTTTCTACTTCCATTTAGTACGATTGAGGGAGCTACTTATCGTGCTTGCTGCCGCCTAAACAGTTAGGCGATGCTTGCGACTCTCCACCTCGCGCTTCCCACTCGGCAGGTGTATATGTGTGAAGCGCCAAAGCGTGAACAGGTCCCTGCAGCGCTTCTGCCGCAAGCCCGTTAATTTCTCTGTGCCTTGCTATTAAACGCTTACCTTCAAAGGCGTCGCTCACAACGGTAACTTTAAAGTGACTTTGCGCACCGTCTGGAACATTGTGCATGAAGCTTTCATCTACAACCTCAAGATAATGTGGACTAAGTGCAGACTCGATCGTAGTTTCTAGAAACGCTTTTACTTGCATTTGGCTTACCTAGCTCTTTGAATAAGATGTCGAAATGTAAGATTAATTCTACCACCGATAGGCTTAGCCGTCTTCGCAATACCGTGCACATAATGGGTTTGTGTCGCGCCTGCCATAATCAAGACGCTGCCGTGTTCAAGTAGCTGCGTATGCTTTTCCTTTGTTTCTTTATGCTTAAAAACAAAGGGTCTTGCCTCGCCTAATGTAACTGATGCAATCACGGGGTTGATGCCTAACTCGGGCTCATCATCGGAATGAAAGCTCATGCTGTCTTGACCATCGCGGTACCAGTTGGCTAACACGCTGTTGAACCTTACTTTGTACTGTGACGCGCACGATTTTTCACACAGTTGCTCACAGCGCGCTTTAATGTCTGCAAGGCTTTCCGTCCAAGGGTTCGGTGACATGGTTAAATTTGAATAGGTGTAAGTACATTCAGGATCGCCGTGCCAGCTTTGAAGCCGAGGAATTTTTACCGGCTTGCCAAATAGCCTAATCGTATCCTGACGCCAGGGTAGCTCTGCTTGCAGTTTTGCAAAAAAGGTATCTGCAGTAGCCTGCGATAGCGCGTTAGAAAAATAAGTGACATCACCTTCAACTAACGGGAGCTTGTAAGACGTACGCTTGTCTTCAGCCGTGTCGAACAGGGAAAATTGCATGTGTAAGAACTATAATTCATTTGATATTTAATACTCGCTATCTGCATAGCAGTTGACGGTGCCAATGCCCCTTTGGAGCTCATGTAATTACACCTTGTTTTCAATGAGTACGCATGCTTTTCCAGTGCGGATTGCTCTGTCATCGTTAAATATCGTGCTTCATACAAGGTGCATTCAATACCGAAGAATAACGGGTTATTCGCTAGAGCCAAGTGGTTGATATGATAAGATAGACATTAGCACGTAAACTGAATGAGCATTCCCTAGTAGATAATGCTTTGAGCCTTCTCTAAAAACAGACCCCAATGAATACAGAATTTATATTTGCCGACCGCCAGTTCTCGCTGATTCGCTACCCTGAAAAGCACCAGCATGTAAGCCTTCAAGCATGGGATAGCGCCGATGAACTTGTTATTGAGCACATCGAAACTTTATTAAGTGAAACATCACTCTCAGTTGGCAGCGATGAGAATGATGGGTCAATGATGATCTTCAATGATGACTTTGGTGCTTTAGGCTGCTGGTTTTCCTATTTAGCGCCTTACTGGGTGTCCGATTCCTATATTTCATTGCGTTCACTGTCCGAGAACTTAAAAGCCAATCAGTTACTCAATGCGTCAGTAGATGACAGTACAAGTGAGCTAGCGACCGCACCGCTGCAAACGTTAACCAGTGTGCAAAGCTTAACGTTTAAACCAGAAACGACACCTAGCCTTATCGTCATAAAAGTCCCTCGCGCCCTCGCTTTGCTAGAACAACAGCTTATCGATTTACAGAAATATGTTACGCCTGATACTCGCATCGTAGCAACGGGCAAAGTGAAGTCCATTACAAAGTCGGTGCTTAACTTGTTTGAGCGATATATTGGCCCTACCACCACCTCTCTTGCTAAAAAGAAATCTCGGCTTATTTTCGCAACGCCTCGTGAGTCTCTGAAACTCGCTGACTCTCCCTATCCTACGCGTTGGCAGTGTAAAAGCACCATGGGCACAGAGCTTACTATCGATAACCTTGCCAACACATTTGCTCGGCAGTCGCTGGATATTGGCGCGCGTATTATGCTTGAGCACATGACGGTGAGTGCCAATGACGTTGTGGTAGATTTGGGTTGTGGTAATGGTGTACTGGGTGTAAACGCGCTGTCTCTCGCCCCTGACGCCAAAGTGATATTTGTGGACGAGTCTTACATGGCGTTGGAAAGTGCCCGACTCAACGTGTTAAACAACTTTTCGGATAAAATTAACCAGTGCGAGTTTGTGGCAAGTAACTGCTTAGAAACACTCTTAAATCGCGAAAATAAACCTGCTGTTACCAAGATTTTGTGTAACCCTCCGTTTCATCAGCAAAACGCGATCACAGACCATATTGCATGGCAAATGTTCACTGACTCTCGTGAATTGCTTATTAAAAGTGGTCACTTGGTGGTGGTTGGCAACCGACACCTCGACTACCACATTAAACTTAAAAAGCTGTTTGGTGGCGCCAAGGTACTTGCGAGTGATAAAAAGTTCGTTATCTTAGGCACTGCAAAACGCTAAGCGCAAAGAAGCGCTCAAATTAAGGAATATATTTAAAGGCATTTTTATGAAGAAAATACTTTTATCACTTATGACCGCTATTATGCTGATTGGCAGCAGTTCGTCGGTTATGGCCAAGAAAGACGATGGGTCTCAGGTTCAGCCCGATAATTATTACCCACGAGTAAAAATTGAAACGACCATGGGCGATATCGTGGTTGAACTAGACAGAAGACGCGCGCCAATTACGGTAAATAACTTTCTTCGTTATGTGGACAAGCGAGCCTATGAAGACACGATATTCCATCGCATCGTGCCCGGCTTTGTTGTGCAAGGTGGAGGCTATACTGCTGACTTCAATGGCAAATCAAACTTCCCCGATATTTTTAATGAGTCAGGCAACGGTTTAACCAACGACCTACACACCATTGCAATGGCAAGACAAAATGACCCGCATACGGCAAACCGACAGTTTTTCTTTAATGTGAATGACAACAGCAGCTTAAACCCGGGTAGAGACTGGGGCTATGCAGTGTTTGGCGTTATTGTGGAAGGCGAAGATATTGTTGATGCGATGTCAGAAGTAGAAACTGAATACTCCCTTCGCCTTAACGCTAATAACGTCCCGATTGAGCCAATCATTATTAAAAAGGTGACCGTTTTACCACCGTTGTAAGGTTGTAGCGGTTTAGGCCGAAAAGCGTTAGACATTCAGCCATAGAGCGGACTCATCTATGGCTGAAGTTCAACTCTAAACAAATGCTGTTTTGGAAAGGTTTTATCGAAGTAGAGACCCTGCTTTTTAAACCCTAGTCGCTGCAATAGCTTTTGCGATGCCTTATTGTCTGGGTGCGTCATAGCGGTTAAAAAGCCATACCCTTCAGCAGTAGCCCAAGCTATAACCTTCTTGCATGCCTCGTGGCATAAGCCGCTTCCTCTTGCTTCAGGCAACATGGCGAAACCCAAGTCTGGGCATTCAAAGGCAAAGCGATTAAATAACCCACAAACTCCTAACGGCTGTTTAGTGTCATTTAACTCAACAGCAAGTAAACCGTAACCCCACTCTTCTCGTTGAGCATTGGTTTTACCAATGTAGTCGCAGGCGTCATCTAATGTATTTACATTCTTACTTCCAATGTACTTAAGCCACAGCTCGTCTTGCTGTAATGCTAATACCCAGTATTGATCATCAAACGTGAGCGGTCTTAAAGTAATTCTGTCGGAGGTTAAAATTGATACTTCAGTATTCACACTAAACTCTCTGCCTAAGGGCGTTTGTTACTGCTAAAACTAGCGCTTCGCTAGAATTCTGTCTATATGCTCAATAGTTTCATTATTTACTTTTGCGGCACGTGGGTATTTAGGTTGTACTCTATCGTTTATTCTTGGGTGTTCCCATAGCGACGTGTGCATTACAAATCGCTCCGCTTCTTCAATGCCACCGTGTTCTAAGCAACCGGCCATACAAGTATCAACATAGGTTTGGCTAACAGGAAAAGCTTCGCTTGCTGGCTCGCAGGCGAGTGTTTCACAAATCCAGAAAGTGAACTGAGCCAATCGCTCATTTAACGCGTCTTTTGCTTCACACTGGTGAAGTTGAAAACTAAGCGCTTTAGGACTTACTTGTACAAATCGATAGTCTTTCTCGCGTTCCTGTAATGCGGGGTTAATTTGCGTGGGGATAAGCTGAGCGTTCAGCTGGCTATGAGCGTTGGCTACGGCGCCTACATAGGTTTGCTCTTCATGGATACTGCGCGTCACCCAAGCTCGCTCGAACCCTGATACGGTTACAGGGATCCCTTTTGTGAAAATGTTCGAGTAGCGCTCTCGACTATCTTTGCTGAGTAAGCTTCCGTAACCTAAAACTATGTGCTTTTCGGTTTGCGTACTTAACCAGTTCGCTATCTCATCCATTTGCACCTCTACTTCATAGCTGCTTTATCGTCACTATTTTAGGGCTGTTTATCTTTACTTTGTATAGCCCTAAGAAAAAATTGCGTTACGCATTTTTTCAAACTGCATAAATATTTTTTCACACTTCATAAATGACAAGGGCGGTGTAACACGTTACACCGCCCTTGCTTACTACAGTAAAACTGTTAATTAAAACAACGCTCGTACACCCATAGTAAAGTTTCTACCTGGAAGCGGTGCTTGGTCTTTCAAGAAAGATGTATGAACACGAGCTTCTTCATCAGTCAGGTTTTCACCACGAGCAAATAGCACCCAGTCGATACCTTGCGAACCAAATTCGTATTGAACGCTAGCATTAACTAGTGTGTAGCCATCGGTTGAGGTTTCAAACGACGCCACTTCATCTTGGTCGTCGTACCACGTAAAGCCCACGTCAGCACTTAAACCATCGTTCACATAGCTTAATTCACTACCGAAACGCATAGGTGGCGTGCGTGGAAGGTTGTCATCTTCTACTTCTGCGCGAATATAGTCACCAAATACAGTTAAGCGTAGTGTGTCTGTTAAGTCTACGTAAGTTTCTGCTTCAAAGCCCCAGATGTCAGCATCAGCTTGTTGGAAGTAGTAGATAGGCAAACCTTCTTCATCGCTGTGCTCTTCGTGTTCGCCTTCTAGCTCTTCTTCCTCATGCTCGTCGTGTTCTTCATGTTCACTAAGTGCAATTAAACCCGTGCTCGTTTGGAATATATAGTCATCCGCCTGATTGTAAAAGAACGACGCGCTGTAGCCCCAACTTCCGGTAAATTTACGGAAAGTAATATCTAAGTTGGTGCTAACTTCTTCGTTAACACTTCTTAAGTCTTCTTCAATATGGCCTTCTTCGTCCATATCAAATACCAGACCCACTTCGTAGCTTTGAGTTGCTAAGTGCTGACCTGCAGAGAAAAGTTCTTGCTGGCTAGGCGCGCGTTCGCTGCGTGATAAAGTCACTGCAATTGAGTGGCCTTCCTGGTATTCCCAGTTAGCGCCCGCTGAAAGCGACAGGCTGGTGAAGTCATAGTCAGGGAAGTTGAAAGCAACAGCGTGCTCTTCGTGCTCTTCACCCTCATGCTCTTCATCGTGCTCTTCGCCTTCGTGCTCCTCTTCTTCATGTAAAACGTCAAGCTCTACTTCGCTTGCTTCAGCATCCAAGGTTGTGCGTTCAAGTCGGCCACCCAACTCAAAGGTAACGTCACCTACTTTTTTCTGCTCAACTACATAAAGTGCATAGCTTGACGTGGTATTGGCTGGCGTGAAAGCTTCTTCGCCGACAGCATTATAATCGCTATGGTTAAACTGTAACCCGAATACGCCGTGCCATCCGTTTACTTCTTCATGGTAAGCAGACAGGCGAATATCGCTTGATTCGTTGGTGAATACAGTACCCGGCTCGCCGTCTTCAATTTCTGCGTGCTCATAATCGGTATAAGCCGCGGCAAATTTAAGGTTAGTTAGTCCCTCGAAAGGAGAATGCCATTCACCGGCTGCTTGGTAGCGAGTCATATCTACATCAAGTAGCACGCCTTCTTCTTCATGGTCGTGATCGTCTTCGTCGTGGTCACCATCCAACTCATCATGCTCATCTTCGTCATGTTCTTCTTCGTGCTCATGACTGTGGCCCGGTACGCCATACTCGTTGTCTAACTGCTCAACCGCGAAGCCGAAGTAACCTTCCTCTGCTACATAAGATAGGCCTGCAACCACGTTGCGAGTCTCCATGGCGCTGCTTTCTAATTCACCGTAAGGTTCATCTTCATCAGGTTCGATAGACGCGAAGCCTGGGATGTCAGCATTATCTGTGTCGCGATAGAAACCGTCTACATGCCACACAATATTGCCACTACCGCCAGTCACATCAGCGCGAGTGTACGAACCATTGTTAACTGTGCTGTAGCTAGTTTCTGCTTCGCCTTCTACGCCGTCTATTTGGTACTGGGGAATGCGTTTATCTACTACGTTTACCACACCACCGATAGCACCGCTGCCGTATTGAAGTGTTGCTGGGCCGCGAAGTACTTCTACCTGGGTTGCGCTTGAAAGCGTAGTCGCTACGTTATGGTCTGGCCCAACGCGCGATACGTCAGAAACATCTAAGCCGTTTTGAACTATCTTTACGCGAGGACCATCGTTGCCGCGAATAACTGGGCTACTTGATACTGGACCGAAATACGTGCTGTGTACACCCGGCGCGTTTTTAAGGGTCTCGCCTAGGGTTGGCGCTTCAATTTTACGTAGTTTATCAGCCCCGATGACAGTTACAGGTGTAACCGATTCAAGTACCGATGATTGAAGCGCATTAGCAGTTACAACAATATTTTCAACAGATGCGGGCTGTAAAACAAAGTCGACGTTTTGATCTGCGTTTACGTCACCTAAGTCGTTATCACCGTGGATATAATTTGAAGAGTAAACATGTAAATGTATATGTGGCTGTTTTACGTCGTTGAAGCGGTAAACGCCGTTTTCATCGGTGTAAGCCACGCGACGGCTACCTTCAATTTTAACTTCTGCACCAGCAACTGGTTGGCCAGCAGTATCGGTTACTTTTCCCGTTACTGTAGTGGCATACACAGGCGCACTTAAAAGCCCTGCTATGGACAAACTTAGCAGCGAACGCATTTTCATGAGGTTTCCTTCAAGGATGTTATAACATTATCTAGTGATGTTATAACATTTTTCAGCATTGACCTGCTTATGTCAACCGCGGGCTAGCGTAACTTCCCTTTGTTCTAACGTAATTTAATGTTTTGTGACTATTTAACTTTTCGCCCCCACATACGCAAAAGTTGTTTAAGCTCTGCTTACATTAAAGTTAATAACTTCTTTAATATGTGACGCGCCTGTTTTCAACATCAGTAACCTGTCGACACCTAAGGCTACGCCTGCACATGCAGGCAACCCAGCATCAAGGGCACTTAAAAAATTCTCATCAATGGGCTTTGTAGGTAACCCGTTTTCTTTGCGCTTTTCGTTGTCCGTCTCAAAGCGAAGCCTTTGCTCTTTCGCCGCACTTAGCTCATGAAAACCGTTGGCCAGTTCAGCACCTTGATAATACACCTCAAAGCGTTCAGCAACCCGCTCATCAGTAGAACATAACTTTGCAAGCGCAGCCTGAGAGGCCGGAAAGTTGTAGACAAAACAAGGCCGTTCAATACCGATCTTGGGCTCGATAACATAGCTAAATAACAGTTGTAATTTGCTGTCATAGCTTAGGCTTTGTGGCGCATGAATATCTATATGGTGCTGCTGCATTGCGCTTAGCAAAATTTCATCATCAGCGCTTAGTGGGTCAATATTTAGATAGTGTTGAAAAGCTTGCTGATAAGTCATTTTATCGGCTGAAGCGGTATTTAAGGTTTCTTGCAATAAGGCGTCAACCTCGTCCATTAAAGCGAAGTGATCAAAGCCTAAGCGATACCACTCTAGCATGGTAAATTCTGGGTTGTGCCAGCGCCCTTCCCCTTCGTGGCGAAATGCTTTACACACTTGATAAATACTGCCGCTATCAGCGCACAGTAAACGCTTCATGGCATATTCTGGCGAGGTTTGAAGATACAACTTACTTGGCTTACCAGATGAGGCAAAATTAAACTGTGTATCAAACGCATCTAGGTGTTCGTCAGTAACTGTGCCATTTGAAAGTAAAGGCGTGTCTACCTCTAACACGTTTCTTGCGTAAAAAAACTCTCGGATGGTTCTGAGTAATTCTGCACGCGCTACACGCGCATCATGTGTGGTAGTCGGCTGCCAAAGTTGCATGTATTAAAACCTAAATAGTAAAGCTTAAACAAAAAACCGGTACACAAGGCACCGGCTTTTATACGTAAACAATATGCGCGTATAGCGCTTTAGTTTTCGCTATTATTTTTGTGCACGAGACACATATTCGCCAGAGCGCGTATCAACACGGATAACTTCGCCTGTTTGTACAAATAAAGGAACGCGAACAACTGCACCAGTACTAAGTGTCGCTGGTTTTCCGCCTGTACCCGCTGTATCACCTTTAAGACCTGGATCCGTTTCAGTGATTTCTAGCTCAACAAAGTTAGGTGGCGTTACCGTAATAGGAGAGCCATTCCACAGTGTAATAGTACAAACGTCGTTTTCTACCAGCCACTTTTGGTTCTCGCCTACCGCTTTTTCGTCTGCAGCGATTTGTTCGAATGTATCGTTGTTCATAAAGTGGTAGAATTCGCCGTCGGTGTACAAGTAGGCAAGCTCTGTATCCATTACATCAGCGCCTTCTACTGATTCACCTGAGCGGAAAGTTTTTTCTAAAACTTTACCTGAAATAAGCTTGCGGATTTTTACGCGGTTAAACGCTTGGCCCTTACCCGGCTTTACGTATTCGTTTTCTAGAATGTTGCAAGGTTCGCCGTCCAGCATGATTTTCAGGCCGCCTTTGAACTCGTTAGTGCTGTAATTAGCCATAATTCCTCTGTCTAAACATAAGGTACAAAAAGTTTCGTGGAACAAATAATACCTAAAAAACCGATTTCTGTAGAGCATAACTGGCAAAAAGAATTGGCGAGTAGTTTTACCGATCCTGCAAAACTGTTGCAGCACTTAGGTTTAGACGAAGAAAAATACGCTCAACATATTAAAGCACGCCGCCTTTTTCCCATGCGTGTTCCACGGCATTTCGTTAGCCTTATGGAAAAGGGAAACCCCAACGACCCCCTGTTTTTACAGGTTATGCCGCTTAGCGACGAATTTCTCACCTCACCGGGCTACAGCGAAGATCCGTTAGATGAGCATGACACAGCAGGCAAGGGTATTTTGCATAAATACGATTCTCGTGTGCTGTTGATGGTACGCACTGGCTGTGCAGTAAACTGCCGTTACTGTTTTCGTCGCCACTTCCCGTATGCCGACAATTCGGTAAGTAAACATCAGTGGCTTGATGTACTTGAATACCTTCGCAGTAACAGCAAGATTAACGAGGTGATTTTTTCAGGTGGCGACCCTCTTATGGCGAAAGATGATCATTTGTCGTGGCTAGCTAATGAAATTGCAGCCATTCCCCACATTAAACGCCTGCGCATACATAGCCGCTTGCCTGTGGTATTGCCAGAAAGAATCAGCCATGACTTTATTGAATGGTTTACGGCCTTGCCTCTTCAAAAAGTGCTGGTGCTGCACGCGAACCACGCGAATGAAGTCTCTGAGCCCTTAAAAAGTCGACTGCGCACATTGCGAGACAAGGGCGTCACCTTGCTCAATCAGTCGGTATTACTTAAAGGCATTAATGATTCTGGCGAGGCCATCAGTAACTTAAGCGAGTCACTTTTTGAAGCGGGTGTCCTGCCTTACTACTTACACGTGTTAGATAAGGTGCAGGGTGCAAGCCATTTTTATGTTAGCGATAATGAAGGCCGCCTGATTATGGAAGAAGCGATAAAGCGCTTGCCAGGCTTTTTAGTGCCAAAACTGGTGAGAGAAATTGGCGGTCAACCCGGCAAAACGCCTATCGACTTACATTTGCATCCGTAACTTACGCGTAGGTATCGATGTTGGCGCCTAACGCAGGGTTTGAAGATGACGGTTTTGGTACGTCAGCGGCTGATTCCAGCAGCTGAAGCGACGCTTTACCCTCTTGCTCTTGTTGGCTTTTTGCCAACTTAAGAGAGGCCAACTCAAGTGACGCACCGGACGCTCCAGAGGCACTAGCACCTTGTAGATCCATACCATTTTCCTTTGTTGCTTGTAGCAAAGTAAAAAAATGGGCAGAATTGCCCACCCTTACGATGTGTTGAGCATTACGTAACCAGCGAGTTCGTTAGTGAACCGTAGGTTTTGTAATTTACAACATCGTTAAGTTATCGGCCTTGAAAGGCGAAACTTTAACCATTATTTACCGTAATACATTTGGCGTGGCAAAAAATAATTGCGACGCAAACCATATAAACTTAGGTGTGCAGGTAGTAAGCACACCTAATCACATTAGAAATAAAAGGCGTGACTATGCAACAGAGCCAAGAGATGCAAGCTGTCCATCAACAACTTCAAGAAACACTTCAAACGCTGCACCGCAAAGCCGTTGATGCCGACCAAGTTTTAGATAACTTACAGCGCGATCAAAAAGGTAAGTTTGCAGCCGTATTCGCTGACGATAGCGGTTTTACCACATCAGCCAAGCGCTTTGGCCCCTATGTACAAGAGATAGCGAACGACTGGCAGTCACTAAAGGAACTGGATGATGATGCCGCTAAGCAGGCACTTGCGCCTTTGGTTAAAAAAATAGAGTTGGCTCTTGTAACCATTGCACAGTTTCAGCAGTCTCTTGCTAAAAAGTAGTGTAGAACTGCAAGTGAGTAAAACAAAGCCCGCTTTAACAGCGGGCTTTTTTATATTAGCTTCTCACTTTCGGCGCACTCTCTCACGCCTTAGCGCTTATTTTTGGTAAAGCGGCAGCAAGCTGATTCTACGCTTAATTTCTTTTACTTCTTTTAAATAGGGTTCACTGTCCACGCGCTGATATTGTTCAGTAAAGGCTTGCTTACTCAAGCCTTCAGGCAGACCTTCAATAGGCGGGATTATTTCCAATTCACTTTGAATGCGCGCCATCGCGTTTTGTACTTCCATTGCGGTGTTTGGATTTGTAGCAACCTTCGCAAACTCAGTACCTGACATATCTGCCGCTAAATCTACAAAGCTATAGCCCGAGCCACCGTTGCCTCGGTCCATTAACTCTTTAAACTCGCCAATTGCTAGGGACATACCTTGTTCGGCCATTAGCTCTAATGCCGCAGAGATAATAAAGTGACGAGCCAAGTCATTGCGATTATGAAGTACCGCGCCCCTGCGCGGCTTTAACGCCCTATCGGGATCTGGCTGGATATCGCCTACCAGTGCACCCACACGATGATGGCCCACGTAAACCGCTAGCGCGAGAATTACAGCATTGTTGTGAAGTACGGCATCTTGCGACGTTTGACTTTGTTCTCGCGCTCTAGCCATTCCTTCACGCAAGTATTCGATAAGAGAAACCGGTTTATTTGATAAAGCTATTTCTCTTCCAGACAAGTAGCGTAGGTAGTAAGCGGAAAGCTGCTGAAGCTCAGTCTGTTCGCTGACCGACATATTTGATGTCACAACGTTTAACTCACTTAGCAGCTCATCTAAGCGCCCAACATCAAGGGTTAGTTCACCGCGCCCCATTGTTACTCGCTCTACCCGAGACAGCGCAATAGTAGCTATTTCCGATTGGGTATAAGAGTTCACTGTGCGTTCTAAAAAGCCGAGTAAAAAACGGCCTGGAATGGTTAAGTCGCCTACTTGAACTTGCTCTATACGCAAGCTATCGCCGGGTAATACTAATGCCGAGGCATTAATGTAATAGCCCGTATTATCAATGGCGTAAGTAACATTTACAGTGCCTCCCAATGGGGTGATGTTTACTACGCCTTTAAACTCAGGTAAGGCCCGCTGTAACACGCCCACCAAGCTTTCGACTTGCGTTTCGGTAAGCGTTACCTGATGACCTTCTTCTCGGCGTGAAAATGCCTGTTTTAGCTGGCCGAGCAGTTCGTTAACACTGTCAGCACCATCGAGCTGCGTCGGCGCAGTCGATGCCACCAAGGGCGCTTTTTGTACAGCCATAACGGTAACCGTAGCCACGCCTACTACAAGCAGAACAAGGATGATGGCGATAGTTATTAAAAGCCATTTGAGGCTACGCAAAATCATAAGAAATCAGCTTTACCTGTAATTACAACTAATCAAAAGAAATTAGCGCCCAAATGCGTTGTTGTGAAACAAAACACAATAGGCGCTAAGGTGCTGGTTATACTACGTTATCTATTTTCGCGCCACCAGTGACAAGTGGAATGACAAGTTGTCGTATATAACCTTTTTAATTAACGTATCTTTATTAATCAACGTGTCTTGAGCTCGCTATCGCTCCACGCTTTCAAGCTATCGTAACGCACAGTAGCACGGGACAAATCGTGATGCTGCGATAAATCTGTAGGTATTACAATACAAGCCAACTTTGCTTCCAGTGCTGCTGTCATGCCGGTTTGCGTGTCTTCAATGGCTACACACTCGCTAGGCGACTTACCTAGCTTATCCATTGCTAAGGCATAACAATCTGGGGCGGGCTTACTGTTTTCTACGTCCTCTACGGCCACCACACAGGAAATATAATCACTCAACTCATATTGAGATAAGGTTTTTTCTACAGCCTTTTTACTTCCCCCCGTCACAATGCCAATAATAAACCCCATGTCTGCACATTGTGTAATGGTCTCCCTAGCAAATGGCATCAAAGGAAAAGCTTGTTTATCGAGGTAGTCACTCACGCTTTTGTGTTTCTGCTGAGCTAGCAAATGCGGTTCAATATCAATATTAAAATGCTCAACTAAGTCCACTGCATTTTGTTTGACCGGTATACCCGCCATCACTTCGCAATAAAAATCCTTGCTGAGCTCAACATCATATTTCAATAAAATGTCTTTCCAAAGGTCAAAATGTACGGTTTCTGAGTCAATCAGGGTGCCATCGTGGTCAAATAATAGCGTTGTGGTGTTATCGCTCACCGCTAACTGGCGTTTAGATGAAGAAACTGAATGCAATGCCAAAATAAACCTCCTTGCTATTAAAACTACATTTCGGTGTTGAAAGTACATAGAACGCTATCGGCACCGAAAAACCGATATCCTTCCACTTTAAGATCCCGACTTTATCCAATATTTCTTCGCGCCCAGCTTACTCCTGTAAAGCATAGGCGGGCTGCTACGTGGTACACTGGAAGCCTCTCACCAGTTTAAACATTGTTAACGTGGAGCTGACTGCGTGCTTTACCACATATTAGGCTTTGCTAGTGCCGCGCTTTTTTTACTGACTTGGTTAGGTTTATGGTCACAAATTAAAGCTATGACGCACCATCAAGTGTCCGTTGCAAGCGAGAAAAGCGATGCGAACCACAGCTTGTCGCTAAACCAGTTTGGCTCTAGCTATTTTGCGTTTTTCTCTATTTTCCTATTTGGCATTTCGGTAGAGCCTTTTAACCATTACTTGGTTTGGACGCGTTTTGGCGCGCTCATTCTTACGCTCATAATAATTTGGAAAATTTGGCAACACAGGCGAACTACAATTTCAGGCTACGTTGCCGCTATTGCTCTGCTTGCGCTTGTTGGCGGTACCCTTTCCATCGCTTTTCGCCCTTTCCCAACGCTTGCGCAACTTGGCGCAAACACGTTGATGCTGGTTGTCACCGTCATATTATTTCAAGGTTCGCTGCATCAGTGGCTTGTGTTGCAGCGTAGACAAAAAGTAGGCTCGCTGTCCTTTGCGTTATTTCGAAACATCTTGATTAAAGACGTTAGCACTTTAATGTTTGGCTTAACAATGCCGTTAAGCCAAAGCTGGCCGCTACTCATCTTAAACGGCACCAGTGTTATAATGCGTGGCAGTATTTTGTTGCAGATGCACAAACTAAAACGCCGAGAACTCCATGTTTCAGGATAGTATCTCGGCGTTTTCTATTCACTTTTTGTGACGTTTTGCTTTTTGACCAGCTTTTAAAGCATCAACGTTAATTCTGTGCGTAAGCTCTTACTAGCGCTATAGCGCAACTTCTGCCATATTGCCTTTGCTTTCAAGCCAGGTTTTACGGTCACCAGAACGCTTCTTAGCAAGCAGCATATCCATTAGCTCCATCATCTCTTCAGCATCTTCAATAGTGAGCTGAACAAGGCGACGGGTGTTCGGGTCCATAGTCGTTTCGCGAAGCTGTAGCGGGTTCATTTCACCCAAACCTTTGAAGCGCTGTACGTTAACTTTACCCCGTTTCTTTTCTGCTTCAATACGATCCAGAATACCCTGCTTTTCGCCTTCATCTAGAGCGTAATACACCTCTTTACCCACATCTATTCTAAATAGCGGTGGCATAGCCACATACACATGTCCCTGCTCTACCAAGGTTCTGAAATGACGTACAAAGAGCGCACATAGTAAGGTTGCAATGTGTAGCCCGTCAGAGTCAGCATCGGCAAGAATACAAATTTTACCATAGCGCAAACCAGACAAGTCTGTTGAATCTGGATCTATACCCAGCGCCACAGAAATATCGTGAATTTCCTGTGATGCCAGTACCTGAGAAGAGTCTACTTCCCAGCTATTTAAGATTTTACCGCGTAGGGGCATTATTGCCTGAAACTCTCGGTCTCGCGCTTGTTTAGCCGAGCCACCTGCCGAATCACCCTCTACTAAAAACAACTCAGAGTAAGAAATGTCTTGCGATGAACAGTCGGTTAATTTACCCGGTAGTGCAGGGCCTTGTGTAACCTTTTTACGGGCAACTTTTTTCACCTGTCGAAGACGGCGCTGTGCATTGTTGATACACATTTCAGCAAGGGCTTCAGCAATTTCCGTATGCTGGTTTAACCAAAGGCTGAATGCGTCTTTCACCACGCCTGATACAAACGCGCTTGCCTGACGTGAAGACAGGCGTTCTTTAGTCTGCCCGGCAAACTGCGGGTCCTGCATCTTAGTCGACAGGATATAGGCACAGCGGTCCCAAATGTCATCTGGCGATAACTTAACGCCACGGGGCATTAAGTTTCTAAATTCGCAAAATTCGCGCATCGACTCCAGTAAGCCTTGTCGTAATCCATTAACGTGTGTACCACCTTGCGCGGTAGGGATAAGGTTAACGTAACTCTCCGTGACCAAATCACCACCTTCGGGCAACCACATCACAGCCCAATCGGCGGCTTCTGTGTTGCCACTAAACGTGCCTACAAATGGCGTATCTGACGGTAAGGTTTCGAACTCTTCCACCGCTTGGTAAAGATAGTCTTTTAGGCCATCTTCGTAATACCACTCTTGGCTTTCTTTGGTAATTTTGTTGTCAAAGCGAATGCGTAAGCCAGGGCTTAATACCGCTTTGGCACGCAGATTATGAACAAGACGGCTAACCGAGAACTTTGCAGAATCAAAATATTGCGGGTCGGGCCAAAAATGAACACGGGTACCTGTGTTGCGCTTGCCGCAAGTATCGATAACCTGTAAATCTTCAACCTTGTCGCCGTTTTCAAAGGCAATTTGATATACGTTACTGTCTCGTCGAATTGTCACTTCTACGCGGGTTGAAAGCGCATTAACTACCGAAATCCCCACACCGTGAAGACCACCAGAGAAGGCGTAGTTTTTATTTGAAAACTTACCGCCCGCGTGAAGCTTACAGAGAATAAGCTCTACACCTGATATTCCCTCTTCAGGGTGTATATCTACCGGCATGCCACGACCATCGTCGATAACTTCTAACGATTGGTCTTCATGCAAAATAACTTTGATATTAGAGGCATGGCCGGCGAGCGCTTCATCCACACTGTTATCGATAACTTCCTGCCCTAAATGGTTTGGGCGGGTGGTGTCGGTATACATACCAGGACGGCGTTTTACAGGGTCAAGGCCGTTTAAAACCTCGATAGCTTCTGAATTATATTGATTTGACATAGTTATGGTTGTTATTTAAGCCAGCGATAAGGAAAGAAAGCACACACTACTGTGAGTAATTACAGCACTGCACTGCGTATATTTGATGTTAGCAGGGCTAGTAAAGACTGGCAATGCGCTTATTTTAGCAAAAACTCTGCGATAGCAGGTAAGTGGTTTTCGTAACCAACAAAGCTGTGATCGCCGCCTTCTTCAATAAGTAAGTGACTTTGCTGGTACTTCTCTGCAGCCAAGCGGTAGTCTAGAGTTTCATCTTCCGTTTGAAGCAGCACTTTGTAACTAGCTGGCTGTTTAATTGAAGCAGCCTCCAAGGCTTTTATAACCCCCATATCGCTTTCTACTATCTCAAACTTTTCTCTGCTGTATGGGTTCTCATGAGTGCCTATGAAGTTTTGCAGCAGTTCATAGGGGCGTACCGCTGGATTTATTAATACGGCTTTGCCGCCGAACTTCTCTAGTAAAAATGTAGAGAGATAGCCGCCCATTGAGCTACCAATCAGTTTAAGCCCGTTTTCGAGCAGTGCTGGGGTGCTATCAATAAGCTCAAGCAGCTGACTTTCAACTTTACTAGGAAAATTAGACAGTTCAGGAATATGTAAAGTGACGTTTGAGTGATGCTGCTCAAAATATTGTTTAGTGGCTTGGGCCTTTATCGACTTCGGCGAACTCAAAAAGCCATGAAGATATAAGATGTGCTGCATACTGTTCTCTACTGTGTTGTTCTCTGTACTTTGGACTATTTTAGACCTAGACCTCGGTAACCCTAACGTCTACCGTTCCATCATCCATTAAATTAATTACCTGGTACCCAGGTGCCGCTTCGCTTACACCGAATTCAGCGCGCATTTGCCACTGCCAGCAGGTAGACGGGCTTCCGTAAGAAGGTGTGCTATTCGTTCCTATTTCTTGGCGCAATGGCGAATGAATATGACCGTGAATTAACGCCTTTATTTGCGGATATTCATTGATAAGCAACTCAAAATGCTGCGCATTAGCCAAAAAATGTTTATCCATCCAGCTTTTCGAAGGCAATACATGGTGATGGAGCGCAACAAGATGGTTAACGTTCGATGATGCATCTAGCGATTGCTTTAATGCAATTAAATCGCTGCCTCTTACCTCTCCCGCAGCCGTGTGCATATTGCCTGAAGCGCGGGTATCCATACCGTGTATTTGCCAGTTCGAAGAGCTTATCGGGTTGGTGCTCTGCAAGTGACGACTACCGAGATAGCTTTCGAAATGCGGATTGTTGTCATGATTTCCAGCAAGAACAAACCAGTCTATATTTTCTGGCTCGATATATTGCTCCATTAATGCGGTAAAGTGCTGATAGCTTTCGGGGGAGTTATCGCCGCTGATGTCTCCAGTAACCAGCACTATCACTTTCGGCTCTTGTCCAATAGTTTCTTTATTAGCGCTTTGCTTTTTTGAATCAGCAATATCTGCAAGGACCTGCCGAACAGCGCTAAGTACCCGAATTAGTGAGTGATAAGGCGCTATACCCGCGTGACCGGTTTTGTCTTTGTCCTTAAATAAGTGGCAATCACTTATCTGTATTAGTGATATCACGCTTCTGAGGTAACGTTTGTTGAATGTTGCAGGCAAAAGTTTAGCCACTCAGCTAAAAAGATATTTACCATATGCTTTTCGTTGCGCTGGCGCATCTTCAAATTAGGGTATTCGTAAGAAGGCTCAAGGGCCCCGGTATTTTGACTGTTTATCACTTCAGCCATGCGCGCATCATGATATAGGCGAACCGTCATAGTTGGCGTTAGGTACGACGGCATATCTTTGGTAGTTTGCTTGATGCTTAGCGTGCTGGTATAGCGAGCAGAGTCCACTATCCTAATCTCATAAGACAACCCCACGCCAACGGAAAATTCATAACTCAAGTCTTCCGTATCGCAGTCAGGTAGCATTCTAAGAACGTAAGAATAGTTCAGTTCGCAAAGCGCCTGCATTGACGGAAGATGAGGGATGTATTTTCGTTGATTGCGTTGTGTCACGATGTCTGCCACTGCTCCAGAAGTTGTGTTTTATGCATAAAAAACCATTGTAGCGCAATTACTGCTGCGGCGTTGTCTATATGGCCATTTTCTAGCCATTCAAGGGCGGTATTCTCTTTTACGCGATGCACTTTGATATCCTCAGACTCGCTTTCAAGCCCGTGAATCCCCTTTGCCAAGCTTGCATCAGTCTTTGCTATAAATATATGTAATCTTTCAGTAGTACCGCCTGGGCTCGATAAATAGCTTAGGGCCTTGGTCAAGTTTTGTAACTCTATTCCCGCCTCTTCCATCGACTCTCTATGGCACACATTTTCTGGTGTTTCACCCTTATCTATCATGCCTGCGATAATTTCTATTAACCAAGGGCTTGAAGATGTGGCTAACGCCCCAATTCTAACCTGCTCAATTAGCACGAATTCTTGAAGAATAGGATCGTAGGGCAAAACGCCCACCGCATGACCGCGTTCAAAAATTTCGCGAGTCACTGTGTCGCTCCATTCTCCATTGAAACACTTGTGCTTAAATTGATACTGATTCATGGTAAAGAAACCACGATACACTGGCTTAATGTCGGTGATTTCGACGTCATTTGAGGTAAATGAAAGGAATTCTTTGCTCATTTGCTGACACTTATGGTTCAAATAGATTTATCATACATAGTACATTTACACATCAACCATGTATACGCATGTAAAATGCGATGTTGAGTGTGTACGAATAACAGAAAACTCATATTACAAGTCGTCTATTACTATAAAAATTGCGTGGGTAGATCACATATTCTGTTACAGTTAAACGAATACTGTTACGAGTTTGGACTTTCGGTTTGTGGTTGAATTTTCATACACTTGGTTTTAATAAGTCGTCTTAACGAATAAATGACGACGCAACTTGAACACAACAGGAAGACGTAAGCATGAAACGAACACTTCTGTCGCTGGTTATCGGTGTTTCGATGACAACTGGTGCACTAGCCGATGACCTAATGCAGGTATATCAACAAGCACTGGCGAACGATCCATTGGTAAACCAAGCGAAAGCGCAACGTGATGCTGCGTTTGAAGGAATCAGTATTAGTCGTGCAAGTCTACTACCGCAAATCTCTGGCTCTGTGGGCTACACCATGTCAGATTCTGAACGCTTTCAACAAGCTGCTGGTGACAACGGCCTTCAGGTATTTACCACAGATACAGAAGTAGACACCATCGACTACGGGTTAACACTTTCAATGTCGTTGTACGACCACGCTAATTGGTTGGGCTTAGACCGCGCTGAAAAAATTGCTGAACAAAGCGATGCACAACTTGCGGCAAGCATGCAAGACCTTATTGTACGTACGGTTACGGCTTACTTTGACGTGCTGCGCGCCCGTGACAACGTAGAGTTTGTAGGTTCAGAAAAACGTGCGATTGAACGTCAACTTGAACAAACCCGTCAACGTTTTGAAGTTGGTCTTACTGCGATTACTGACGTGCATGAAGCGCAAGCAAACTACGACAGCACAGTCGCTCAGGAGATTCAGGCTAAAAATGAACTTGAATTTGCTCTTGAAGCGCTGCGCGTGATTACAGGTAAATATCACGACCGTCTTTACGGATTAAATAAAGATAATTTCTCGGCCACAATGCCGGTGCCTGAAACCGTAGATAGCTGGCTAGAAACCGCTCAAGACAAAAACTTAGCATTGCTGGTAGACCGTTTAGCTATGGACGTGGCGAAAGAAGACATTGCAATTGCACGTTCGGGTCATTTACCAACCTTGTCGCTGTCTGGCAGCTATGGCCGCTCTAAAGACGATGTAGACGCTGAAATTCTTAACGACGATGGCTCAACGACTCCATTTGGTTATGAAACGCCTTATCTAGATAGCCAATCAATTGGTATCTCACTGAACGTGCCTATTTACCAAGGTGGCAGCGTAAGCGCGCAAACATCGCAAGCGAAGTACAACTACGTTGCTGCGAGCCAAGCTGCAGAACAAACGTATCGTCAAACCGTACAGTCGGTTCGTAGCTCGTTTAACAATGTAAAAGCGTCTATCTCAACTATTCGCGCACTTGAACAGTCAGTTGTGTCGGCGGATAGCGCGCTTAAAGCAACAGAAGCTGGATTTGATGTAGGTACGCGTACTATTGTTGATGTGCTTGATAGCACACGTAACCTGTTTGATGCGCGTCGTAATCTTGCTGGTGCGCGCTATGACTTCATTCAGTCTGTTATTACACTTAAGCAAGCGGCGGGAACCCTTACAGGCGAAGATGTGGCTATGATCAACCGCGGTCTTAAGCCAGTCGAGAGCAATAGCAACAAATAGGTTGTTTTATATCGC
This sequence comes from Alteromonas macleodii, assembly GCF_903772925.1. Taxonomy (NCBI): domain Bacteria; kingdom Pseudomonadati; phylum Pseudomonadota; class Gammaproteobacteria; order Alteromonadales; family Alteromonadaceae; genus Alteromonas; species Alteromonas fortis. The sequence continues at coordinate 641,013 of NZ_LR812090.1, read as the reverse complement.
TAGATAAGCGTTTGAATACGACGTAAAGAGGGTAGCTACTGGCTGCCCTTTTTTGTACATGTTTAGCGTTTATACACTATATGTTGTGGTGTAAAAGCGTGCTTATTTGCCGCAAGAAAACTTTTGTAAAGCACCTAGCAGCTGCCGGTAGTCAGCACATAAGGCTTCGGCATTTTGCTTAGTCATTACAAAATTAGATAAACGCATTGAAACGACGCGTAATTTCTCTTGCAACAGCTGTAACTCATCATCCATGATTATGCCCTTTGAATTTGTCTCTATTTTTAGTGATGTTATTTTTGCCGGGTTTAAGGCTTTAAAGTCGCCTTTTTGCCCCTACATTTTGGCGCATAAAGTGTGCGAACAACAACTTTAGTATAACGCCAAGTAAGCTTACGACAAGCCTCTTGGTTTATTGTTTTTTTCTTGAGTGATAAATAAAAATGCAAGCCTCTGAACTACAAAATAAATTTGAGCGCATAAGAGCAAACAAATGGTTTGAAGCCTTTGTTATCAGCGTCATCGTGATATCGGCGTTATTAGTCGGTGCGAAGACCTATGAACTACCCACTGGCATGTCATCTATTACTTTGTTTTTAGACTGGTTTATTAGCGCTTTTTTTCTAACTGAAATCACAATTCGCTTTCTAGCGGAGAAGCAAAAGCGTTACTTTTTCAAAAGCTTCTGGAACTGGTTTGACACCCTCATTGTAGTTATCAGTCTAATCCCGGCAGACGACACTGAGCTTGCGCTGATTGCGCGTTTAGTGCGGGTCTTCCGCGTGCTTCGTATGATTTCAATCATCCCAGAGCTTAGAATACTCCTTGTTTCTCTAGTGAAAGCTTTGCCTCAGCTAGGCTATGTCATGCTGCTGATGTTTATCATCTTCTATATATACGCAGCGGTAGGCAGCACATTGTTTGAAAATATTAACCCTGTGTTGTGGGGCGATATCACCATCTCTATGCTGACACTCTTTAGGATCATGACCTTCGAAGATTGGACAGATGTGATGTACGAAACTCAAGAAGTGTACTCACTAAGTTGGATTTTCTACTTAACCTTTATATTCTTTACCGCATTCGCTTTCCTCAACATGGTTATCGGCATTGTGGTAAATGTGATGGAAAGAGAAAACGAAAAGGCAAGAGCAGAAAAAGAAGCCGCCTTACTTGAAGAGCAAATCGCACAAGGCAATATCGAGCCTACGCTGCATGACGTGCTCAAAGAGTTACGGGATCTAAAAGCGCAGGTCGCGTCACAAAATAGCAGAGAATGAGTGCCTGAGGCTGTCTAGACACAGGTAGTTAATCAGAAGCTTCCCAAGCAGACAGGCAGGCAACCATAAAGAGAAGGCCACGATAAGTGGCCTTCTTTCATTTCAGTTTTTGCTACTAAAGAAAACTAACAAAGTCAGTTAAATAGCTAAAACCTTTATCAAAGCGCCTTACACGCCGTATTGCTGCTTAAGGCTTTCTACTCTTTGCTTCGCGGCTTCAGAGGTAAACTCCCTACTTGCTAAGCGTCGTTTTGCTAACTCTTTTTTATCGAGCTTAAGCAATAAGGCGACGTGATTTAAATACACTTCATCGCTAGCAATGGGCCCTGTTGATATTTGCTCATACAAGGTTAGCGCTTCTTCTTTCTCACCTTTAGCGATATAAATCTGCGCTAATGTGTCCACAGCATCAGCATTTTCACTTTGCAGCGATACCGCTTTTTTCGCTAGCTCTTCTGCTCGCTGAAGGTTTTTTTCTTCAAACGCTAAATACGCCAAGTTGTTAAGCACCACAAAATTGTCAGGCGTTTTTGTAAGTATAAGTTCATAGGTATCTATAGCTGCGGCTCTATCATTACCTATTTGGCGCTCAGCTAACAACATTGCACTTTGTACGTCGTTATTGTGCGCATTTACATGCTTTTGCAAAAAGCTAAACGCTTGCTCTTTTTTACCTGACATCTCAAGGGCTGCAACAAGCAGCAAAGCATTGTCTGAGTTTGAAGTAGCATCATAAGCGGCTTTGGCGTGATCTACGGCCTGCTCTGGCGCTTTATCTATAAGATGTAAACGCGCAATAATGCCTCTTACGAACGGCAATGCCTTAACCTCGTCAGAGACATTATTGATAATTTCCCATGCCGGTTTAGATTGACCAAGACGGCTATGAAAATACGCTTTCAAGAGCGTTAGTTGAGCGTCTGGGCGCTTAGATAACACCTTGTTTGTTAGCGCTAACCCTTGCTTGAATTGCTTTTGAGAGTCTACGATAAGCAGCTTGCCCAATACCGCATTTTTATCTTGTGGGTAAATTGATAACCAGCGGTCAAAGAAGGTCGTGGCTTCTTTTACGTTATTAGTGGCAATAAGTGCCTGGCCTTTTAAATTCCAGAAAGTCTGAGGTGATGACTCATCACCTTCAACAGCTCTCAACAGCGAAACAGTTTTATCTAATTGGTTATTAAGCGAGTACATTCTCGCGAGTAAAAGTCTTAGATTAATATCGCCTTCATTAGCATTAAACTGCGTTTGTGCATGCTTAACAACGGCGTCTGCATTGCCGCTTTCCATTGCGAGCGCGAACCACAGCGCCAAAGCTTGGACGTCAGCAGGGTTCTCGTCGATAAAAGCGCGGATAAACGCAACTGCATTTTCTTTCTTGCCCTCGGCAACCAGCAATTTAGCTCTGGAGTACGTAACCTCATTACCGGCGTCGTTGAGCTCGCTTGCTTTATCTAGGTACTGCGCCGCGTCTTGATAAGCCCCTTCTGCCGTTGCAATGTTTCCTAAATAGATCAAGGGAGCCGCAGTCTGTGGCGACGCTTCGTGCCACTCTTTGGCCGCACTTTTCGCCTTTTCAAGCTGGTTAGTCGCTATATAGGCGCGCAGTAAGGTTGCTTGTGAGGTGACAGACTCAGGCGCTTGCTCAACCGCCTGCTCAAGGTTTACTAACCCATCAATGTCGTTTAATGAAAGCTGTAAAACACCTAAACGTGATAAGTCTTCGGCTGTGGTACTAACCCCTTCTGATTTTTCTATCATCTGCTGAGCGCCAACAACGTTGCCTTCTCTAAGCAATTGATAACTGGCTTTCGAAAACAGGGCAGCATCAACACCTTGTTCACCTTCAACTCTAGCCAGAACCTCAAGGGCCTCATCGTTTTCACCGAGTTGGAGCATGCTGTCTGCCAGCATTCGAAGGCCTGGGTGATTATCAGGCAAGCTAGACGCCACCATGGTTAAGTGGCGCTGGGCCGCCTCGAAATCTTGAATTTGATACGCACTAAAACCCGCAACCAAACGCACAACCTGATCACTCCTACCGTTTTGAACGGCAATTTCCAAGTGTTCAAGGGCTTTCGCGTAATTCTCGTTTGCCGACTCAATAATGCCTTTAAAGGTATTTAGCAGCGGATGGTTTTCGTTTAGCACCAACAAATCATCCACAATAGGCTGAGCTTTATCCAGATCTCTTATTTCAATAAGAAGCGCGGCATACGCAAATTTACTGGTAACGTCATCTGGAAACTGACTAACGTAAACGCCATACACCTCTGCGGCTTTTTCGGGTTCGCCATTTTGCAGGTAAATTTTGGCAAGCTGTTGCAATACGTCTTTGTTGGTCGGCGCTTGCTCACGCAAGGCTTCTGTTGCGGCTAATGCGCCTTCCATATCGTTTTCTAGCACAAAAGCGTAACTATCAATAAGGCCCTTGTAAACCGAACTGGTATCTAGGGTAGAAAGCTCGGCTAGAAGCGCTTGCGCCTCTTCGTTTTTACCAAGCTGCATAAGTGCTTGAAGCTTATAAAAGCCCACTTCTGCGGATTCAACCGCGGTCATTCCTTCTGCGCGATAATCTACTTCAGCAAGGGCATTTTCTGCTCCTGACTGCTGGTAGGCAACTGATAACAATGGAATAACTTGGCTTACGGGGTGGCCTAAGTCCATTGCCTTGTTAAGTTCTTTTTCTGCTGCCGCATAATTATTTTGTTGTAGGTACAGTTTTCCGAGCTCAAAGCGAGGTTCTGCCGCATTAGGCCCCTTTTGAATAGCGTTTTTGTATTCAACGATGGCGGCATCAAGCTGCTGTTGAGAGGCATAGTTTCTCGCATCAGCCAAATGGCTTTCCATCGACTTCTCGCTACACCCTGACAAAAGTGCACTGGTTAACATAACTGCTAACGTGGTGCGTTTAATTAATTTATTAGTTCTATGCTTTGTCATTGTAATTCCTTGCCCTTCCTCAGATTTTTGTCGTCACATTCCAGCTCTATGTCAAAAGCACTGACTAAACTGCTTATTATTTCATCGAATTTGTGCAATTTCGTGGCAACCTGTCCATTATTCGAATATAATACTGTTTTTTGCAACACTGCTGGCAAGCATATCGCGAAATACGCTAAGAATACGCTTCATTAACTCGCCGGACAGGCCAGTTCAACGCTGTATAGCGTCTTGCGATAATAAACCGAAAAAGTACGGTTTAGTCGTATGCCGCACCCTCCTTACTTAATGCACCAGGACCCTTAATGACAACAACTGTCGACATGACATTTAAAGACCTCAATTTACCAGAACCAATCTTACAAGCCCTTGAAAAAGTTGGCTACGAGAAACCGTCTCCTATTCAGGCTGAGAGTATTCCTCTTATTCTTGAAGGACACGATTTACTCGGTCAGGCACAGACAGGGACAGGAAAAACCGCTGCGTTTGCCCTGCCTATGTTGGCAAATATCGATCCTGAGCAACGTAAGCCGCAATTACTGGTATTAGCCCCAACCCGTGAACTAGCTATTCAGGTTGCAGAGGCGTTTCAGGTTTATGCGAGCTTTAGTCAAAAAATTAAAGTACTTCCAGTATACGGCGGTCAGTCGTACGACAACCAAATTCGACAGCTTAAGCGCGGCGTTCAAGTGGTTGTGGGTACACCAGGCCGTATCATCGACCATATAAAGCGCAAGACACTAGACTTAAGTGAACTTAAGTTCTTAGTGCTAGACGAAGCTGACGAAATGCTTCGTATGGGCTTTATTGATGACGTTGAACTTATTCTTAGCCACGCACCAGAAGAGCGCCAAACTGCGCTGTTCTCGGCAACTATGCCTGGTCCAATTAAGAAAATTACTCAGCGTTACTTAAAAGACCCTAAGCACGTTAAAATTGCCTCAAAGGTAAGCACAGCAAGTACGATTCGTCAGCGTTACTGCCAAATCGCACCGCACCACAAACTTGAAGCGCTAACCCGCATCATGGAAGTGGAAGTGTTCGACGGTATGATCATTTTTGTACGCACGAAAACCGCTACTGTTGAATTAGCAGATAAACTATCCGCGCGTGGTTACGATGTTGAGCCACTAAACGGTGATATTCCTCAGGCAGCCCGTGAGCGCACTGTTGAAAAGCTAAAGCAGGGTAAAATCGACATTCTTGTAGCTACTGACGTAGTAGCCCGTGGTCTTGACGTTGAGCGTGTAAGTCACGTTATCAACTACGATATTCCGTATGACAGTGAGTCTTACGTACACCGTATTGGTCGTACCGGTCGTGCTGGTCGTCAAGGTGATGCAATTCTATTTATCTCTCACCGTGAAAAACGCTTGTTGTACTCTATCGAGAAAACCACTAAGCAGCCTATTGAAGCGATGCCTATTCCTTCAATCAGCGAAATCAATGAGACACGCTTAAGCCGTTTTAAACAGTCGGTTGCCGAAGCTACTCAAGACGATAGCATTGAATCATTAATGCCTATTGTTGAGATGATTAAAGAAGAAAACGAAGCATCGCCTGAAACCATCATGGCTGCGCTACTTAAAATTGCGCAAGGCGACGAGCCGTTAATTCTTAAAGAGTCAGATCGACCAGACATTAATAGCAAGCCTCCGCGAGATAACCGTGATAGAAACTCTCGCGATGGTCGCGAAAGAAAGCCAAGAGTACCACGTGGTAACCGCAAGCCAGAAGAAGGCATGCAGCGTTTCCGTATTGAGGTAGGTCATGTTCACGGCGCGAAGCCTGGCAACATCGTTGGCGCTATTGCGAACGAAGCAAACATAAACTCGAAGCACATTGGCGCTATCGAAATTTATGACAACTTCAGCACGGTAGACCTTCCTGACGGCATGCCTAAGGAAACCCGCGATACGCTTCAAGGCACACGTGTTGCTGGACAGCGTTTAAATATTCGCGAATGGTCTGATACGCCACCAGCTAAGCGTGAGGGTCGTGGTAATCGTGGCGACAGAGCAACTCGCGGCAACCGTGAAGACCGAGGCAATCGCGGAGACCGCGAAAACCGTAAGCGTAAGAACTAAATAGCAACACATTCAGCCTTTATATAACTAATTGCAATATGAAGGCTGTTTTCGTTGTTTTCTAATTAAAAAGAATTGGCGCAAAATAGTGTCAGTTCTTTTTTTGTATTTAAAGCTAAGAAAACCTTTATGGATTACTTTCCGCTATTCCTAGACGCTAGAAAACTCAATGTCCTTATTGTTGGGGCCGGTGAAGTGGCAGCCCGTAAGCTAGAGCTTATTATGAAGACGCCTGCAACCATTACAGTAGTGGCGCCTTGGGTTTGTGACACGGTTAAGCAACTAGCGTTAAATGAGAAAGTCACGCTGATTGAACGTGAGTTTGAAAATAGCGACCTTACCCATAAAGACATGGTGTTTATTGCCACCGACAAGGGCGATGTTAACCAGCATATTCACGACTTAGCTCGCGCTAATAAAGTATTAGTTAACGTGGTGGACAACACACCGCTTTGCCAATTTATTACTCCTTCTATTGTTGACCGTTCTCCTATTGTCATTGCGATGAGTAGTGGTGGCGTAGCGCCTGTACTGCTTCGTTATTTGCGTCAAAAGTTAGAAACGGTATTACCCGCTAACTTAAGTCGACTGGGTGCGTTTTCTGAAAAATTCCGCGATAAAGTAAAACAAACCCTAAACGGTGTTACCGCTAGACGTTACTTCTGGGAAGATGTACTCGATGGCGATATTGCTGAAATGGTAGAAAAAGGCCAAGACAAAAAAGCTGATGAGGCGTTTGAATTGGCACTACAAGCCGCCGCCGAAGACAAAAAAGTAGAAGGCCAAGTATATCTGGTGGGGGCTGGTCCTGGCGATCCAGACTTACTTACCTTTCGTGCTCTTCGTTTAATGCAAAAAGCTGACGTTGTTGTTTACGACCGCTTAGTTTCACCAGAAATTCTTGAGCTTGTGCGTCGCGATGCTGAGAAAATCTATGTGGGCAAGGCTAAAAGCAATCACACGCTTCCTCAGGACGATATTAACCAATTAATGGTTGATGAAGCCAAAAAAGGTAATCGTGTGGTGCGTTTAAAAGGCGGCGACCCCTTCATATTCGGGCGCGGTGGAGAAGAAATTCAAACACTTATTCAGCACGGCATCGACTTTCAGGTAGTTCCCGGCATTACCGCAGCGAGCGGTGCGTCAAGCTATGCGGGTATTCCGCTTACCCATAGAGATCACGCACAATCTGTGGTGTTTGCTACAGGCCATTTAAAAAACGGCAGTATTGAGCTCAACTGGCCTGCCCTTGCACAAAAGAATCAAACTGCTGTGTTTTATATGGGGCTAACAGGTTTGCCTATCATTTGTGAAAAAATGATTGAACATGGGCTTGATGCCTCAACGCCAATAGCACTGGTTCAGTCGGCCACTACTGAAAAGCAGCAGGTGTTAACCGGTAAGCTAGAAGACATTGTGGCTAAGCAGGAAAAAGCTCAGCTTCAGCCGCCCACACTGATTATTGTGGGTAGCGTAGTAAGCCTTCACGATGAATTAAACTGGTTTCAAGAATAGGCGACATATGTCGCCTTTTTATTTATCGCGCGACTGTTCATGACTGCGCTTCTCAACATACTCCGACCGAATTCAGCATAAACTTGTTTTTTACACATAGGCGCGCATACTCAGTAATGTAATGAATATGTGGGATATGATGTGGTAAACAGTGTGAAGTGCAGTGCACAGACAGTAATTAGAAATGCGTTGAAAAGATATGTATTCGTGTCTCAATTTCACGCGTTTAGCACATTCAAACCAGCCAGCATGCTTATGCTGTTTTCTAGCTTCTGTTTAGTGACTGCTGCACACGGCGAACAACTCAAATACAGCAAAGTTAACACGGATACTGGGGTAAATTTTAGCTACGAATGGCTAGATAACGATAACACGCGACAATCGATTTCTTTTGAGTTATCTAAAAGTGCAATGAAAGAAGCCCCCTCTCAGCAAGCTAACTACAAGCCGAAAATAGCACAACGATACATTGTCGTTGCTTTAACCAAAGAAGCAAGAAAAATAGACCCTAAAGTTGCGCGTGTGAAGATAACGCCCAAACGAGAGTCTATTGATATTCAGGTTACAGGCTCAGACGAAGCGCAAGTTGAAGAAATACTCAATAATTTAAAAGCTATTCAGCAGCAAGAGTACGATAGGTACTTACAAGATCATTACTTTACTCGCTTCACTACCCTGTTTAATCAAAAAGCTATAAAACCGGATCACGTGCGATATGTTGCCGAATCGGTAAAACCATTGATAGCAGCATCACAAGCGTTTTATGAAAAAGTGGCTTCAGAGTCAGATTCCAGAGCCTATTTTTCATTGATTCTTAGCTGGCTTCAAAGTATCCCGTACGACACTTTGGAAGATAGAGTTGCAAGCAACGGTTCTGGCTATGCGCCGCCTGTCAGCGTAATCATGCAAAATTTAGGTGATTGCGATAGTAAAGCGGTACTAGCGTCATCAATGGTGCGCGCATTTTTGCCGTCGACAAAGATGATTATGGTATTTTTGCCGAATCATGCTTTGCTTGGCATTGCGTTGACGCCAATGGTCGATGATAGAACCATAGAGTACGAGGGCGACACCTACGTGCTCTATGACCCAACTGGTCCCGCACTCATTCCGTTTGGACAAGTATCTGAAGATACTGAACGCCACATTGTGACAGGGCGCTATCAAGTGGAAGTAGTAGAGTAAAAAACAAAAAGCGCCTTTGCGATAAAGGCGCTTTAGTTAAAATGCTCGATAAGGAGGGAGCTTTACAAGTTTTCTTCAGCAAAACTCGCAAGACGACTTCTTACAACGCCATCTAGATTAATGGTGGCACTGCCCGAGAAGTCTTTAAATTTCTCAACTAGATAGGTCAGGCCCGAAGTCACAGCACTTAAGTAGTTACTGTCTATTTGCGCCAGGTTACCACCTACAATGAGCTTAGTTCCTTCACCACAACGGGTGATAATAGTTTTAAGCTGTGACGCGGTTAAGTTCTGCGATTCATCCAAGATTACGATCGCGTTTTGAATGCTTCGCCCCCGCATAAAGTTTACCGACTTATACTGGATATTGGCCTTTTCCATGATGTAATTCATCGAGCCTTTGGTGTTTTCATCATGCTTGTGAAGCACTTCAAGCGAGTCAGTAATCGCCGCCAACCAAGGCAGCATTTTTTCTTCTTCAGTACCCGGTAAGAAGCCAATAGACTCAGCAATTTCTGGCGTACTTCGCGTAACAATGATTTTGTCATACATGTTGCGTTCTACCACCATTTCAAGGGCAGCCGCTAGCGCAAGTAACGTTTTACCGCTGCCTGCAGGGCCTGTGAGAATAACCATATCAATATGCGGGTCTAGCAAGGCGTGAAGCGCCATGGCCTGGCCAATATTTTTAGGTGTAATACCCCAGGCGTGGCGACCCATTAAGCGTTCGTAGCCTAAGTCCAGTACCTCTAGGTGATCTTCAGTAATCTCTTCTACCAAGCCTGCGAATTGTTTCGTTTCATCAAGCAAAAACTCGTTGATATACGCCTCTGGAAGCATGGATTTTGGTATGGTGTGAATGGTGTCACGGCCCTCACTGCGGCTATCCACACTTTTTACGCTGTCCCAGAAATTTCCCTCAAAGGTATGGAACCCGCGAGATAAATATTTGATATCGGTAATAAGCTGGTCGGTTCGATAGTCCTCAACATGAGCAAGGCCGGCCCCTTTTGCCTTAAGGCGCATGTTTAAGTCTTTGGTTACCAACACCACTTTTTGCGGCGCAAAGGTCTTTTGCAAGTGCAGCGCAACGTTGATAATACGGTTGTCGTTCTCGTTGCTGGTAAAAACTTGCTGGGCTTCGACCATATTGAGATCAGCAAAGATAGATAGGCTACCTGTAGGCGCAGTTTGCCCCGCGCCAAGTCCTTCCATCGATACACCTGCAAGCATATCTTCTGGCGTTGCGTCGTGGAGTAAGTCCTCCATCGCCCGAATGGATACCCGTGCGTCGCGCGCCACGTCTTTCTTACTGTCTTTTATGTAGTCGAGTTCTTCCAATACGGTCATTGGAATAACAACATCATGTTCTTTAAAGGAGAGAAAAGCGTGAGGTTCGTGCAGCAGAATATTGGTATCGAGGACGTAAATCTTAGTATCGGTAGAATTTTTTTTTGGCATCCTTCACTCCGGTAAATAAAGCCAGGTTAGGCGTATAGTTCGTTTATGAACCCGCGCACTAACAAGCTACAGTTACGGTTGTAGGAGAATGCCGCTCGAAACAGGACTTCTTCCCCTACTCGCGTCGACTGAGAAGCAGTACTACACTTTCTGCCTCAAAGGTTCGTCAGTTGAATTAGCGAACCCTTAATTCCACCATAATCCAGTTTTTAAGATTTAGCACTGTTTTTTCTTTTTTTATTTTCATTTAGAACAAATGTAAAGCACAATCGTCTTAGCCTTTTTTCATATACGCAATGCTAAACAAGCTAGTTTCCTTTGTTCGTGAAGTACCCAGCGCGCTCTAAAATTATCTCTGTTTGGTTTTGGGCGCTTTCTAATGCCGCCTTCACGCTTTTTTTACCGGTAACCACGTCATTTATTTGTGCCCCTACTGCGTAGCCAATAGCAGTAAACTCTGGGATAGGAATAAACTGACTGCCTATCATAGAATTACTCAAGTCATCGCTTGAAAGTAACTTCAATGCTTGGTGTTCAAAAGCTGCATAAAGCACAGCTTGCTGATAGGCATTCGAATACGTAGAGTGCCTAGTACCTGAAGGGGCCGCGTATTCACCGCTAACTTTCTTGAGGTCATCAATAAAGGTTTTTGATGTTAAAAAATGCGCAAGTCGCTGGGACTCCTTCACATAGCGCGATTGTGTTGGAATGGCAAAATTCCATGACCAAAACCACTGCGCTCCTTTCTGTTGCTTTCCGAGTGGCGCATAAGTAACGCCAGTGAATTGAGTAACCTTAGAGAAGTTTTTATCAAATAGCGCGCCGCCTAAAGAAGAGGCATCAATGAAAAACGCTAATTTGCCTTGAGCAAAGAGTTTTTGGTTCTCTTGCCACCCCATATCTTCATTTCTTGGGGGGCCAACGTTCTTTGCAAGGTCAGCATACATATTCACGGCATTAAGCCACGCTGCGCTGTCTAGGGTAGGTCGCATTTTTTCATCTAACCACGATGCCCCATAGGTATTGGCCATGGTACTCACTAATGCCATATTCTGTCCCCACCCCACGCGCGTTCTAAGCCCTACGCCGTAAATTTCTTTTTCGGGCATATGTACTTGTTGAGCTAGCGCCTTAACGTCGGTATATGTAAGCACTGGGGGAAGGCTTAAATTAAACTTATCTAGCAGGTCCTTTCGGTAGAAAGTCAGTGTTGTTTCAGCGACAAACGGTAACCCGTAAAGTTTTCCTTCAACGGTGTTTGCATGAAGAGCAGCAGGAATGACGTCATTAATGTCATAATCGTCAGGATGCGTGTTAAAAGGAACGAGAATATCTCGCTTCGCCCAAATGGGAAGCCCGTAATTACCAATTAGTACCAAATCAAAGCTATTTTCATTAACTGAAAAATTACCGAGCAATCGGCGGCGTAAAACGGTTTCATCCATTATTCGCCATTGAATATTTGTCTGTGATAGAGGGGAGCCGTATTTATCCAGGTATGCTTTTGCATTAAAAACAGCATTAATATCTGGCGCGCCAACAATTAATGCATCTTCGTTTTGTGAAGTGTTATATACACCATACTTTTCGAGTGTGCGCGCCAAAAGCCCATTCTGTTTTTGTTTCTGTAACGCTAGGTTGAACTTCTCAATAAGCTTGGAAGACTTAGGGTTTTGTTTTGAAAGCGCTAGATGAAAGGAGCTTTGCACTTCCTCCCCAGGGATAAATATAAACTCACCTATGAGGCTAGGTCGCTCGTTAACTAATGCTTCCTTGGCGCTATACTTATCAATAAATAAAACATCAATTCTCTCTCTTCCAAGTAAATCTAATAGATTAACCGTAGACTTTCCTGGGTACATATTGAAAAACGCTTCATTTGATAAAAATTTCGGCGCTACTGTGCCTCTGAGGTACCCAATTCCTCGCAAGTTTTGTCGTTTGAGCCATTCAATTAGATTAGGTATTTTACTGCTACCCTTAAAGTCTTTCGTCCTAATTAGGAATCCACTCGATCCCGCTGGGATAGCATCAGATAGAAGAAATGCATCATTAACACGTTCGTAGTCATGAACAGGAAATACACCGTCTAAGGCGCCCGTTTTCGCCAACATTAAAGCTCGGGCATGAGGGTAACGCTCTACATTAAGCGGCTCGCCCAACTCTTCAAAAGCCTTTACCACTATTTCATTCACGTACCCTTTCGACACGTCTTGACTGTCGCTAAAGGGGCTTACCTCTGATGTTGCGAGCGCAATAGGGCGTGCATAGGTAAAATTGGTGCCAAGTAGAAAAACCAAACATAGCAAGTATAACCCTATCGCCTTTTTAGGTATCGACGTACGGGTAAGAGGGTAAACAACATCACCCGCTAAATTTGGCATTATATAGTTTCCAGTATTCATTAGATGTAAGTTTAAATAGCAGAAAAAAACAAAAAGTGCGTTACTATCACTAAATAAACTAACATTAAATTAGCCAATCCTCATTAACATTATTTTAACGCCGTTTACGGGAAATACACGCAAATACTGATATTGGCTACATTCGTAATACGCTAAAGAAAGCCATTATCACTACACTTAAAAAGGACCTTTTAGTTTTGATGCCCTCCTTACGAACTATAGCTCATCCCTTTCTCATCCTTTTAGTGTTGGTAATCACTAACTTTACGAATGGCGTAAGTCTCGCTAGTCAGGTCGACACCGTAATTGAAAAAACTCAGACAGAGAGCGGTGCTACCTGGGAGCTAGGTTATACCCTTGATAAGCCTTCACAACAGCTAGTATTTGTCCGAAATCCTGACGCTTCTAGAACCACTCGCTGGCTACCAAAAAGTAGTGACATTGAGATTGCCTACGACACCATTTCACAACAAGAAATTGTGCGATCTAAAACGGGAAAGCCTATTTCTAAGGTTTCTTTTGTACTCACCCCCACTTACAAACACTTGGGCAAAGACTATGCGCCGTTTTCGCCCTTTTCGAACGGTGGCAATGCTTTTCATTCTGGTCGTCTGTTTGCTTGTGCTAATACTTGTGAAGATGAACATAATGAATGGCCTATCACCCTTAAAGTGCCAAGTGGCGAACACATCGTTTTAAACGGAAGAGTAGTTAGTGGCAGCGCCTCATGGGTAGATAAAAATAATGGCAGACAGGTTTATGTAGGTAAGCAACAACCTATTATCACAGACAGCGCTGTTGCACTTATTGACCCAGCCCTACCTGAGAGCATACAAGCTAAGCTTGAGTACGACATGCCCAATATCATGGCTTATTTCTCACACTCTCTTAACCCACTTTCCACCGAGAAACCTATGCTATTTGCTTCTTACGCCATGGTTGATGGTCATTCCTCACAAGGCGGCACGCTGCCAAATCAAATCTTTATGCACTGGAACAGAAATGATTTGGACAAACGCGCTGAGAATAGCGACTTTGCCAATAAGACGTTGTGGTTCTTTGCCCACGAAGCAGCACATTTATATCAGCCAGGTAATACCGCCGGTGTTTCAGAGAATGACGAACAATCATGGTTACATGAAGGTAGCGCCGACTACTTTGCGGCACTAGCTATGAAATACCTTTATGAAGATGCCAATAGCTATGTAAAAAGGCGTATAACCCACGCGTTTGAAAGCTGCACGCAAGGTTTAACGCAAAGCACACTTGCCGACGCTTACAAGAATGGACACTTCAACCTTTATTACTCGTGCGGAATGGTAATGCACCGCGCCATCGATAGCGTGGTGCAGCAAAAAACATTGGGTGAGGAGTCGCTGTTCACCGTATGGAAACGACTTCAAAAAGCAGTGAGTAGAGGCATGCCGCCTGGCACAGCGACCTTCTTAGCATTACTTGAGCCTTATAACGCACCTGAACTTATTGACGCTATTAACAATGCAACTAGCGACAACGATAAAAAGGCGATACTGGGCTTACAGACCCTGTATCGCATGGGTGAGTGATAAAAGGGTCTACTTGATGAAGTACCCTATTGCTTTATATTCACCATTTACCTCTACCATAGAGAGTGTTTCTACATTCATAGAGGTACTTTCAGTGAACTGGGTGCTGAATGATAAGATTAGGTAATTGCCTTTTGGCAATCCTGGCAGTGAAGAAGGCGCTTGAGCTAAAGCAAACTCTCGATTTTTTAGATCGCCTAGAGGCTTTCTAACAAGCTGAAGTGCTTCAGCCCATTTTGCTTGGGAAATATTACTTCTGAATATAGCCGCACTTTCTTGCCAGCTTTGTTCATATTCACCGCTATCAATCAAGCGCAACCAGTCTGTTGCGTTTTCAAGGGCTTCGCTACTTACATTCACTGGTTTGCCAGCTTCGATTACTTGGTTACTACCGTTATTTGCATTGACCGTTTGCGCATAGTAAATAGCTACAAACAAACTAATAGCGAGTGCTAACGTAACCCAAAGAACATTTTTGTGGTTTAACATTGTTGGACGGTAAACCTGATGCGGTACTGTATGATGTGCTGCTCGATTTTCCCTCGCAATAGAAGTTTGCGAGGCTTGCTGCACTTGAGCGTGACTTGCGGCGGCATCGGGTTCATCCATAAAGAGGGCATCTGGCGTCGTTTCGAACACTGATGCAAGTGCTCCTATCGAATCATGGGATGCAGATTGGGTTTTCTCAATTCGCTGAATAGTGCGTAAACTCAACCCAGACACATCGGCCAGATGCTGCTGACTCCATGCCTTAGCATTGCGTAGTTGTATAAGCTTTTGACTGTCTACTTTCATATCCATCTCGCGCTTCCTCCTGTTAACTGCGCTTCACATACGTTAGAAACGTGACCTCGTTAACAGTAAGAAATATCCATGGTCAGTGATACGACAGTTTTACGCCATCCCTATGACAAAGCAAGTCTGCTGAACATGTTGACGCGGTTTTCTTCTTCAGTCGGCATCGTGTGTTAAGTCATTTGTTCCGCGTCTTAGAGGGGCAACAAGGTAGTTGTGGCTTAGTAGTGGTGCCTTACATACGGCAGGAGTGCCGTTTAAAGACCATATGATTATGTTCATGCACGTCGTTAGTTCTCTCTCTGCGCTCATATAGTAAAAACGACAACCAATAGTCTAGTATTAATGACTTATCACAACGCAATGCGTACAATACCGCCCCCGAAAAACAGGTTGGTGATTTATGAGTTCAGATAGTCAATTTTTAGTTGGTCAGCGTTGGTTAAGCAACACCGAAATAGAGCTGGGGCTGGGCGTAGTTATCGGTAACGATTTCCGTTCAGTTGAAGTGTTGTATCCGGCAACAGGCGAAGCGCGAAAATACACAAAGCAAGACGCGCCGCTTACGCGACTAATATTCGAAATTGGCGAAACGGTCAAAAGCCAAGATGGCTGGGAAATGACCATTACTGAAAAAGAAGAGAGCCAAGGTTTATTTATTTATCACGGGCTTCGTGAAGATACTAAAGCCCAAGTGCGCTTACCTGAAACCATGCTAGACAGCCACATTCGCTTAAACCAACCTGAAAAGCGCCTGTTTAGTCAGCAACTAGACAATCCGAAATGGTTCGACTTACGTGAACGCGCCCTAGATCATCAATACGAATATTTGCGTTCAAATACTATCGGCCTTGCCGGTGCCCGTATATCGCTTATCCCGCACCAGCTACACATAGCGTCAGAGGTAGGCGGAAGACACGCGCCTCGCGTATTGCTTGCTGATGAAGTAGGGCTTGGTAAAACTATTGAAGCAGCGCTAATTATTCACCAGCAGCTTAAAACTGGTCGTGCCGAGCGCGTGCTTATCTTGGTTCCAGACTCGCTCATGCACCAATGGCTAGTTGAAATGCTGCGCCGCGTAAATCTTCCTTTTGCCATTTACGATGAGAGTCGTTGCGAAGCAATTGAGAAGAGCGAAGGTCTAGAAGATGACGATACAGCTGACACAGGCGCAGTAAACCCATTTGAAAGCGATCAGCTGGTACTTTGCAGTATCGACTTTCTAAGTAAGAGCGAAAAACGCCAGCAGCAAATTCAAGCCGCAGGTTGGGATTTGATGGTTGTCGATGAAGCCCACCACCTTGCGTGGTCAAGTGAGGCTCCTTCTGCCGAATACCTGTGTGTTGAAGCACTAGCCAACCAAACGCCTGGCGTATTGCTACTTACCGCAACGCCTGATCAACTTGGTCACGAAAGCCACTTTGCACGCTTACGCCTACTCGACCCGGCTCGCTTCCATAGTTACGACGCTTTCTTAGATGAAGAATCGAAATACAGTCAGCTCGCCGATGCGGTCGCGCCATTACTTTCAGACGCCGAGCCTAACGACAAGCAACGTAGCAAACTTGCTGAGTTTGCGCCTGACGTAATGGAACATGCGGGTGATTTAAGCTCGCCGGACAATCGCCATGCGTTGCTGCATCAACTTATTGACTGTCACGGTACAGGTCGCATGCTATTTAGAAATCGCCGCGCCAATATCGAAGGGTTCCCAGAGCGTAAACTAAGTGCATATGAATTGGCGTTGCCGGAGGTTTATTCAGAGGCAGTGAGCGGCGGCGACCTAACCTATTCACTCTACCCTGAGCGTATGGCAAGTGTTGTTAATAGCTGGACTAAGCACGACCCTCGCGTTGAATGGCTTCTAGATTTTATGCAAAGCGTTAAGCCAGAAAAAATTCTGCTTATTTGCGCCAGCGCTCGTACGGCACAAGAGTTAGGCGAAGTCATTCGCACGCAAACCGGTATTCGCCATAGCGTATTCCACGAAGGCATGAGCATAGTAGAGCGCGATAAGGCGGCCCATTACTTTGCTGACGAAGAAGACGGCGCACAAATTCTACTGTGTAGTGAAATTGGCAGTGAAGGCCGTAACTTCCAGTTCGCTCACCACTTGGTTCTGTTCGACTTGCCTATTACGCCAGACCTGCTTGAACAACGTATTGGTCGACTTGACCGTATTGGCCAAACTCAAACTGTACAAATTCACGTACCGTATTTAGCGAAAACCGCTCAGCACGTATTGCTAGATTGGTATCACGAAGGACTTAATGCCTTTGAGAAGACCTGTCCGACCGGCTCTGGCGTGTTTGACGACGTTAAGCCTTTGCTTATTGGTGCCTGCTTGCACCCTGACGATATGAGTGCCCGTGACGAGCTTGTAAACATGAGCGTTACACTAAACAGCCAACTGGTGGCACAGCTTGAAGCCGGTCGCGATCGACTTCTTGAGCTTAATGCTTCTGGCGAAGGCCGTGTAGAGCAACTGCTTGAAGATATTATCACCCTTGATAGCGAACAAGATTTATCTCGCTTTATGGGCCGTGTATTTGACGCTATCGGCGTCCAGCAAGACGAGAAAGGCAACGACTGCTTTATCCTTATGCCAACTGAATCGATGGTGAGTCAGCTTCCAGGGCTTGACCCAGAGGGCATGACGGTGACTTACAAACGCCGTGTTGCTACCACGCTTGAAAACGTACAGTTTCTAAGTTGGGATCATCCACTTGTGCATACTGCCATGGACGTAGTACTTACAGACGTTCACGGAAAAAGCAGCATGGGCTTTATTGCTGAGCCTTCTCTGCCGAAGGGCGCCTACTGGATAGAAACTCTTTTCGTGCTGCACGCACAAGCACCGAAAGCACTTCAGTTAAGCCGTTTCTTGCCACAAACGCCAGTGCGGGTATGTTTAGATGCGCAGGGCAATCCTTCTGACTTAAGTTTTGATGTTAAGCGTAAAATTGGTCGCAAGATTTCTTCTCAACTTCTAAAAGCACTGCAGCAGCCCCTTGAACTTGCTATTGAGAAAGCGCGTAAGCTTGCCCATCACGAGGCTAACCAAAAGCAGCATGATGCCCTTAACGATATGCACAGTACTTTGAATGACGAAATACAGCGCTTGCGGGATCTTCAAAAGCGCAATCCCGCTGTGCGCGATAGCGAAATTGAATTTATTGAAACGCAAATGAATGCGCTCGATAAGGTCATTCAGGAAGCTGATGTTCAGCTAGACGCAATACGTATTGTGGTGAACAACCCGTAAATGCGAAATGTTAAGCACTGAAAGAACAACGTTGAAGTAACGAGTACATAATGCCAAACCCGAGTTTTGTTTATAATCCGCCTATGACGCCTTATCTTGATATCCTTTATCAAGATGAGGATATGCTGGTAGCGCACAAGCCTAGCGGGCTATTAAGCGTGCCGGGTAAGGCCTTAGAGCACCGAGACTCGCTTATTAGCCGTGTTAATTGTGTATATCCTACTGCCACGGTAGTTCATCGGCTAGATATGGCGACATCGGGTATCTTAGTGCTGGCACTGAATAAAGGTAGTCATCGCCATATATCAAAACAATTTGAGCTTCGACAAACTAAAAAGCGCTATTTTGCCCGAGTACACGGCCATGTAGCACAAGACAGTGGAGAGGTTAATTTACCCCTCATTTGCGATTGGCCGAACAGACCGAAGCAAATGGTAGACTTCGAGCGCGGTAAGAAAGCAGTGACGCATTTTGACGTTGTCGAGCGTTCCCATGATGAAAAAGGTTTGCCCTACTCTTTAGTTGCCCTTTACCCCATCACAGGTCGCTCTCACCAATTGCGCGTGCATATGCTTGCTTTAGGCCATCCTATTTTAGGTGACAGACTTTATGCCCATGAAGAAGCGTTATCTATGGCCTCTCGCTTACAGCTACATGCAGAAAGCTTAAGCTTTTCCCATCCCACATTCGGGCATTGGCAGCATTTTCATATCCCTATCCCTTTTAGCCAGTACCAACCCAAAGCCCTTTCTGAAAGTATTGAGTAATAATACCTTCGGTAACACGCCGCAATTAAGAACATTGCAAATCTCGCTGAGTGGGTAATTATCTATGCGTACTGGTATTGTCTATAGACTTCATTTTAGTTTTATAAGGCACTGCCGATAACCTTCGTAGAATGCTTGGTGTATGAATTGATTTGATGCTGCCCTAACCGCGCAAATCAAAAATTGGTAAAGGCAAACCGTTTTTTATGAAAAGGCACGCTCTTCTTATAACATTTGCAGTTATCGTCTCACTGCTGCCTGTAACGGCGCATTGTGATTTTTTCACAGATGTAAGTAATGCCTATTTGCCCGGAGAAGTGGACGCGTTAATGGTTGGCGAAGAGAAAGCCCCTGTTATTGTCATCGAGGCACAAACTCCGCTCCCTTTGGGTGTTGCAGTCGTACTCACTGAGCCCTTTCCCTCTAGCCTTACTCTTGCTCAAGGTAACAGCTTAGCGAGTATGCTTGCAGAAAAAGGATGGAACGTAGTTATCAGTCCATTTAATTTGTCGACAAACTCACCTGCGTCTCTAACTACTGACGAACAAACCAGTGAAGCTCAAGTAGAAAGCGCGTCATCATCGATGGATAGCGAATCAATCATCCACCCTAGAAGTGATCAACTTACTCAGTACCTTGACTTTGAATCAACGACGAGGGCACTAACGCTGCAACTCAGTTCTTTAGATAATTATTTGCAAGATAGAACGGGATACCGCATGGTGATTGCGCAAGGAATGCTTGCAACGGCCTACTTGTCTGCAGTCGAAATGCAGCCTGGTTTACAACCAGATTCGTTTGTCGCTATATCGCCATTTTGGCCACAAGAAAAAACAAATAACTTAGTGATTGATACTATCGCGAAAGCCAGCTTTCCCATTCTTGACTTGTCTTTAATAAACTTTAACGACTGGGAAGCAAGCACCGCTATGAAAAGAAAGGTTCGCGCAAAAAACGAACTAAAATTGCACTACAGACAAGTCCACCTGCCAAATAATTCTTTAACCTTTAGTATAAAAGAAATCAACAAAACCCCAAACATTCATATAGTTGCAAATAGCATCATAGGCTGGACTAGACATCTAGGCTGGTAATTCCTCTATCTTAGGATTAGGCTAAATCATTACCCAAAACAGTTACCTACCTATATTCACACGAATAATGGGGTGTTGAAGTCAAAGGTAATCATGTAATGGGCTATACTATTTTTAGCAAACAACGACGGTTGAGTGACTTGTGAATGTTCAGAATTTTGTAGATAACAAAGCGAAACAGCTGTGTTTCTATTTGAGAGCATTTTGGCAGGGAGAGCTTCCTATCGAGGAGATCGAGCTATTCTTTTGGGATAGTATGGAAGAATGGGGGCAAATTGAATGCACATTAACCCAGCCATATACGCAAAAAGAGCGTGTCTTTTGGCATTTGCTTCATCAAGTGCATTACTGGAATGAAGATAAACTAACAAAAGACCAGTTCCTTGTTGATGAGTTAACAAACTGCGTTAACTTTCTGGAAGGTTTGGGGCATTGCCCTTTAGACTGTGTTGGTATTCGCCCGTGAACAGGGTTCGATTTACAGCGGCTCACCTCATACTATTAGCTTATCCTGCTTACCTCTAAATTATTGATATCGCCTTCACAGTTTTATTGCTAAACACAGTGGTTCGTGGCTCAATATACTTTTGAGTTACCGCTGAAGGCCGAAGTATTGCTTACTGCATTAAAAACGTTCAACGACAAACGCTACCTAACGATTTTTCTATTTGGCATTTCCAGTGGTTTTCCTTGGATCATGATTGGTTCAGTGTTATCGGCTTGGCTAAAAGATGAAGGTTTATCGCGTTCGGCTATTGGCCTCTTCGGTATCATCTTCGCCACCTACTCATTTAATTTTTTATGGTCGCCCCTTGTCGATAAGCTTAAGCCGCCGTTGCTAGGACAACGACGCGGTTGGATCTTTTTGATGCAAAGCGTTGTTGCTTCACTGTGTCTGGCCATGTCCCAACTTACCGCAAACCAAGACCTATTCTACGTAGCCTTTATTGGTTTACTCATTGCCATTGCTTCTGCCACCCAAGATATTGCTATTGATGGCTTTCGTATTGATTGCATTGAAAAAGAAGATAAAGATGGTATGTCTGCTGCTTCCTCAGTAGCAACAGCTGGATGGTGGACGGGCTACGGTGGCCTCGGCGCTATCCCCTTTTTCTTAGCAGACCTCACTTCTTGGACTTGGCCAGATATTTACTTATTACTTGGCGCTATCATGGCCTCTTTGGCAATAGCTACCTTTTTTGCTAATGAGCCCGCAGTTAATAGGGAAGCTTTGCTTGAGCAAGTAACGGATGTAAACGCAAACAACTCTGCAGTGATTAACTGGGTAAGAACAACGCTCATAACACCATTTTCGGAGTTCTTTAACCGCAATGGCATCAAGCTGGCCGCTTCATTCTTACTGTTTATTTTTCTTTTTAAAATTGGTGAAGCGTTTTTAGGTCGTATGAGCATAGTCTTCTATAAAGAAGTTGGTTTTTCAAATAGCGATATCGCCACTTACTCAAAGTTACTTAACTGGTGGGTGACCATTATATTCTCTCTACTTGGCGGGTTAGTGAACATCCGCTATGGCATTTACCGAGGGCTAATGATTGCTGGTGTCGCCATGGCGGCTTCAAACCTTCTTTTTGCCCTTATCGCACAGACTGGACCTTCAACTTCACTGTTGGCCATCACTGTAATTGTCGATGGTTTTACCGGGGCATGGAGCACTGTTGCTATGGTCGCTTTTATATCGCTTTTATGTAACCGCGCTTTTAGCGCAACACAATATGCGCTTATGGCCTCACTAAGTGTTGCAGGACGAACATTGGTTGCTTCTAGCAGTGGTTTAGTTGTCGATAGCCTTAATGGAAACTGGAGTTTATTTTTCATTTTGACCGCTGTCATGGTGGTCCCTAGCCTTTGCTTTTTATATTCCATAAGAGATCACATAAAGCGCGTCGAAGCGCCATAAATTTTTACACTCTGTTGCAGTCTACATTTAGTGACCTTGCAAGTTTGCATTAGTTGCCTACATTTAAAGAAGGTAGTTAATGCAAACTCTTGCAAGGAAGAAATTTGAGCGCAAACAAGGCTGATCCACCGCAACGCAGGTCATCATTGGTATCCACCGCTTTTACCTTTTCAAAAGTAAACGCCACGGCTTTGTTTTTCGCTGCCATTATTATCTCAATATTGCTTGTGTTAAATACCAAACAGCAGTCTTTCATTACTAGCCTTAAGCAAAAGAGTGATTTAGAAAACAGTATAATTACCGCTGAATATCGAATACACCAATTCAACAGCCAAACTCAAAGCAATAATGTTACTCATACCGCTTTAGTTCATCAGTTACAGGTAACGTACCAGGGGTTAAATCGATATTTAGAAGACAGGTGGAGGGTCAGCGATAATCTAGCCTCTGTTTCTAAAGAAGAGTTTACAAAGGCATATAAAGGCTTAAATAGAGCCACAGCCGAAGAAAGCGCCAAAACAACGCGAATAGTGCTTTACACGCTTATGGCGCTTCCCCCTACTGAAATGAAGTCCTACATCGATGATGGCTTTAGCCTTCTTCCTCTTCTTGGCACCCTACAAGCAGAAGAAAACGCGGTGTTACTCCGAGTTCAAGGCCTGCGTGAAAAGATGTTGCTAACTACTTTATTTGGCACGGTTGTTATGGTTCTTTGGTATTTTGGTGCCTGGCTTGTTAGTAAAAGCTCACCCAAGAAATCTCTGCGAAAGCTCCACAAGTCGAATGTACGGCTTGCTGTAGCTGATTATGGTCAAGACTTACAGAACAAAGAATTTTTAAAGCTTATCAGCCATGAGTTTCGAGCGCCGATTAGCGCCATAATAAGTGCCTTAGAGCTTATTCCCAATTTGGAAGACCAGCGTACCCGGTTGATCCAACAAGCTGAGCAATCAAGCTATAGGCTGCTTAATCTAACCAGCAACCTTACGGATATACTCAATAATCATGTAGAGGATGACTTACAGCTTTCAAAGGTAGACTTGATAAGTTTGTTAGACGAATGCATCTCGCCTTTTTCAGTAAGAGTTAAAGACAAAAAGCTCGAACTTAACATGCATTGCAGTCATAGCGTGCCAAGT
The DNA here is from genome assembly GCF_903772925.1 of Alteromonas macleodii. NCBI lineage: Bacteria > Pseudomonadati > Pseudomonadota > Gammaproteobacteria > Alteromonadales > Alteromonadaceae > Alteromonas > Alteromonas fortis. The sequence continues at coordinate 617,595 of NZ_LR812090.1, read as the reverse complement.
TATGCTGAAACCGACGCTATGACCCTTTCCAAAGTCATAATGAATATTCTCGATAATGCCGTGAAATTTACTTCAACGGGATTAATTGACGTGACCGTTACAACGCTGGTTAAAAACAAAAAAGTCTTTCTAGTAATCATTATTAACGACACGGGTATTGGTATTGATGAACAAACCCAAAAACGCATGTTCGAACGCTTTTATAGAGGGGAGCACTCGCAAAGTCAGCGCTTCCCAGGGGCGGGAATTGGGCTATCGGTTGCCAAACGCAGTATTGATAAACTTGGCGGTACGTTACAGGTAAATAGTACAGTAGGCGTCGGGTCCGAGTTCAATATATCACTGCCAATTACGCCCCTAGAAGACTCTCCATCAGTAACATCGACGCCTTCTAGTGCCAAGTTTGCTATCGTCGATGATTTAGAAATATCAAGGCTACACCTACAGTCTATTGTCACAAAAGAAGGCTTTAGCGTTCGCACATTCTCATCTGGTGCCAACCTTTTAAACCTTCACGATGAATTGCTTCAATTCTCGGGAATCATTGCTGATTTGTATATGCCAGGAATGAATGGTCTTGAATTGGTTAAAACACTAAAAGCCATTTACGGGGAGCGCGTGCCGCCGGTTATCGTGTTGTCTGCAACGCCGGATATCGCCAATATTATCGCCAAAAGTGAACTACCTATATTTCAGAGCTTTGTTAAGCCCATCGACAGAAACCGGTTTGTAGACGCCATACATCAGCTTTCAGGGAATAACACAAAAGCCATTAAAGCGTTGACCAAAGCAAACATTCTAGTGGTAGAGGATGAGCCAATAAATGCAGAAATGGTGGAATACATGCTACAAAGTATGGGACACGATGTCACCGTATGCTACACGGGCGACGACGCAATAAGTAGGGTTAACGAGACAGCCTTTGACTGTATATTACTTGATATTAACTTGCCTGATATTAATGGCTTAGAAGTGGCTAATATTATAAAAGAGGGCCACCCTGACCTGCCCATTATCGCAATTACCGCCAACGCACACAGGAACGATAAAGAGGCTTCACTACGGGCTGGAATTCGATATCACCTCGTGAAGCCTGTTACATACCAAGAACTCAAAAATACCTTGCGGCTAGCGCTTTCTTAACAAGTCTTTTTTAAGTGTAGATACAGTACTGGTTTCGACCGTTTTCTTTTGCCTGATAAAGCGCTTGGTCAGCACATTCAAGCCATGCCATTGGTTCTTTAAAGTCAGGAGAGAACTGTGCGAGACCAAGGCTTACAGTGAAGTTTATTGATTCGCCCTCGTGCTCAACCACTAAACGCTGTGCAAATTGACGAATACGCTCGGCTACCGCTTTTGCATCGTCTACCGTTGAATCGTTTAGGATAATAGCAAACTCCTCACCGCCATAACGCCCAGCAAGGTCGGTTTCCCGCACACAACGTTTAATCAAGGCAGCAAGCATTTTTATAACTTTGTCACCAGCTTGGTGGCCATAGGTATCATTAACCCGCTTAAAATGATCGATATCTAGCATAAGTGCGGTGCTGGGCTTTTCTCGGCGAACGCATAACTTGTGCATTTCATCAAAGCGCTCTTGCCAATAGCGGCGGTTAAATAGCCCTGTAAGCCCATCAACTCGGCTTGCCGTTTTCAACTCTTCGTTAAGATGCTCCATTCCTAGCTTACCCAGGGCCTGTTCGGTAACATCGTAAACCAGCATACAAAACCGCTCTACTCGCCCGCTTTTATCAACGATAGGAAACATGGTCACGTTTTGGTACATAAACTCTGCGGCGCAAGTGACCGGACGATTACAATCGAATTTTAATAAGTAAGGACGCTGCTCCCAAATGATAAACACCGGGCTTTTTAAATTAAATACAGGGTCAATTTTGGTCCTGAGCCACTTCTCTTCTATTTCTGGAAAGTGAGAAAACAAACTAGTCCCAATAATAGCGTTTGCTTTTTTAGCGCTATGGTTCTCAAGAAATTTATTCCAGACCTGAACGTTGAAGTTGCGATCAATTACCGCAATGCCTACTTCAATTGAGTCGAGTAATTCTGCAGGTACGTGAGATGAACTAACGAGGGTTTCTGCAGCGAGTGTACCAGTTGAAGCATTCATAGACTTTCCTTGTCTTGTTTTATAAAGCCATCATCGAACAGCCGCGCATAAATGTGACTCATAGCATCACCGGGGAACAACAATAAAAGGTCAAAGGAAATATCTTTCGACTTTATTGCATAGCCAATCTCAATAGCCATTAATTTCCCCCAGCGCTGTACGTTATCACTTAAAAGCGTTGATAAGCCTTGGTGCTGACCGAGTAAGATAGGATGCGTATGACTAAAAGCAACATTGAGCTGTTCTGACAAGCCATTTAAACAAGCACCGATTAGAATATTCGATACGTCCATAAGGGCTTCTAGGGCAAGTTTATCTGATGAGGCAGACGATGGGTATTTCAACAGCTCAACAATGTTTTGCGTATTTGTATCGTTGAAAATAACTAGGGCTTCACCACTTATACCTTCGCTAATAAACCCTTTTGAAACCGCAGAAACGCTGTCATTACGATTAATTTCGGCAATCGCCATAGACAGTTCGTTGCTTTCAATTAAGTTGACATTGGGTATGGGTAAGTCAATAAATTCACCTAGCAGCTGGGCTAGATTTTCTCCCGCGCGCCCCATGGCGATATTGACCATTTCACGGCATGCATCTAACTGCTCTTCGTTGCTCGTTGGGCCCTTGGCTTTAGGCGCGATTGACTCACTTTGCCCCTGCGCCTTTTGTAAACTAGCCCCTGATGAATGGCTCTCACCACTGTAAATACCGTAGGAAGATAAGATATGACTGAGCTTTTCATTATCAATTGGCTTTCGAATGAAGTCTAACGCACCAAGGGCAAGCATTTTTTCCCGCGCTTGCGCCTGAACATCACCAGACACTACCACCACTAAGCACGGCAAGTCCTGTTGACGAATGGCTTCCATAGTTTGGTAGCCATCCATTACCGGCATGTTTAAATCGAGAAAGACCACGTCGCCCTTACCTTCTTTGATAAGAGCCAGGGCTTGTTCACCATTTTCGGCAAACGAGACATCTACATCCCACCCATCGGGTAAACTGCGCGCCATTTGTCGCCTTGCGAAGCCCGAGTCATCGCAAATCAATATTGGAGTACTCATGGTAACTCCTTAAATAGCGACAGGGGCTTTAATATGCGGGTGTGACTGATAATTCTTTAGCGTGAAGTCTTCATAGGAAAAACCAAAGATATCTTTAATATCTGGGTTAATTTCCATCGTTGGACGAGCAAAAGGTTCGCGACTAAGCTGAAGTTCTACCTGCTCAAGGTGATTTGAATACAAGTGTGCATCACCTAGCGTATGGATAAAATCACCCGGCTCTAAGTCACACACTTGCGCAATCATCATGGTAAGCAGTGCGTAGCTTGCAATGTTAAACGGAACGCCAAGAAAGATATCACCGCTACGTTGGTAAAGCTGGCAGCTTAGTTTGCCTTCTAAAACGTAAAACTGAAAAAGCGTATGGCAGGGAGGTAACGCCTGCTTACCCATTGCCGCATTTTCTTTTGGTGAATAGCTAGTATCAGGCAATACCGCCGGGTTCCAGCCGCTAACGATAAGACGACGTGAATCAGGGTTATTTTTAATTTGCTCTACCACTTCGGCAATTTGGTCAACGGAGGTACCGTCACCGCGATCCCAACTACGCCATTGATGGCCATATACAGGGCCAAGCTCACCTTCGTCGGTAGCCCATTCATCCCAAATTTTTACGCCATGCTCTTTTAAGTAGGCAATATTTGTTTCGCCTTTTAAGAACCAAAGTAGTTCGTGGATGATTGATTTTAGGTGACACTTCTTTGTTGTCACCAGAGGGAAACCTTCCTGTAGATTAAAGCGCATCTGATAGCCGAATACACTTAAGGTACCTGTACCAGTTCGATCTTCCTTTTTCACACCCGTATCACGTACATGGCGCATTAGCGCGAGATATTCTTTCATCGTTATTCTTATATTTTTTGCTGTTCAACACGGTCTTTTCCGCGCATGTATGCACGGACTATTAATCCTATTCCTAAAGCTATCATAGGTAAACAAAGAAGTTGCCCCTGGCTTAGGCCCATTTGGTATAAGCCAATATGAGCATCAGGCTCTCTGAAGTACTCAACGATAAACCTAAAGCTACCATAACCGAGCAAGAATAAGCCACTGACCGCCCCTACTGGGCGCTTTTTGGCAGAATAAAGCCATAGGATAATAAAGAGCAGCACACCCTCTAAAGCAAACTCGTAAAGCTGTGACGGGTGGCGAGGCACATAACCTGCGTTAGGAAAAATGACAGCCCAAGGTACGTCAGTGGTGCGCCCCCATAGTTCTGCGTTTAGGAAATTGCCGATTCGCCCAGCCCCCAAACCAATGGGCACAAGTGGTGCAACGAAATCCCCTAAACGTAAGAAGGTAGTATTCATACACTTTGCGCGCCAAAACAGGGCTGCTAACACCCCTAACAAGCCGCCGTGGAAAGACATTCCTCCCGCCCAAATTTTAAATAGATACAGAGGGTCATCTAAGAACATGCCAAACTGGTAGAAAAACACATAGCCAATGCGACCACCCAAAATCACGCCCACAAAGCTCCAGAAAAGTAGGTCACTTAACTGCTCACGGCTCCAGCTGGTCTGAGATAGGCGCTTTTGTGCTAACAAATAAGCTGCAATAAAACCTACCAAATACATTAAGCCGTACCAACGGACACTTAATGGACCGACACTGAAGATAACGGGGTCGATACTGGGAAATACCAGATAACTGCTCTGTTCCATTATATTATTCAATTCCTAAAATCATTCTAATGCTTACTAAAACAAGTAAACACGCCAACATCGCTTTTAACACACGTATATTAACGCGCTGTCCAAGCTTCGCTCCTATGTTTGCGGTAAACATAGAGGTTGCAACAATACCAGCTGTAGCAGGCAGATAAACATAACCCATACTGTATTCTGGTACATCTATCTCACCCCACCCAGCGATAACAAAACTGGTGGTACCAAAAACGGCAATAACTAGCCCGCAAAAAGCGGCACAACCTATAGCCGCGCGTACATTAACACGAAACCACACTAAAGCGGGTACAAGTAATGCGCCACCGCCGATCCCCATTAGCGCACTTAGCATGCCTGCTCCACCGCCAACAGCGGCTAACGAACCTTTAGAGGCTTCGTTCTCAGACGCTTTTTGTTTGCCAAAAATCATTTGCAGCGCTATCAAGATAACCAGTACGGCGAACACATCTTTAAGTACTTCGCCCGAGATATAACTTGCTACCTGCGCACCGGCAATTGCACCAAACGCAATCCCTAGCCCTGTATAAAGCACAATATGACGCTGAATATTACCCAGTTTATAATGTGCTAAAGCCGACGACATACCCGTGAAAATAATGGTAGATAAAGAAGTTGCGATAGCGACAGGCATAACCGTTTCGGTGGTCATGCCCAGAAAGTGAATCATTAGGTACGACAGCGCGGGTACGATAATTAAGCCGCCACCGATACCCAACATACCCGCAAGAATACCAACAATAGAACCTAAGATAAGGCAGCTGGCAACAATTACAACGAGTGGATCCATTTTTTTAAGCACCTGCTCGGATAAGGCCTCCCAGGCCCTTAGTTTCAAGATACTGATTCAAGTGCACAAAAACTTCGTCTTGGCTAACAGAGGTTAGCGCTAATGAAAGTAACTGCTTACACTCATCAAGCGTCACTTTACGAATAAGCCAGTTTATCTTTCTTAAGTTGAAACCATTCATACTCAAACGGCGGTAACCCATCCCCATTAGCAGCAGCGCTCCCGCGGGTTCCCCTGCGATTTCTCCGCAGATAGTCACAGGCACTTGATTTTGGTTAGCTTTTTGAACCACATCGTAAAGTGCCCCTAATACGGCCGGATGATAGCTATTGTAAAGCCCCGCCACCCGCGTATTGTTTCTATCGACTGCCAATAGGTACTGGGTCAAGTCATTACTGCCAACTGAAAAGAAATCAACATGCTTGGCCAGCTGAGGTAGTTAATAAAGTACCGATGGCACTTCAAGCATAATGCCTAATTTTGGCTTATTCAGAGTTTGCCCTGATTCTGCAATTTCGTCAGATATCTCATAAAACGCCTGATTGATAAGACGCTTAGACTCCTGCACTTCAGATACTGTAGATATCATGGGCAGCATAATTTGCAGATTGCTTAGCCCGACGCTTGCCCGAAGCATAGCGCGAACTTGAACCAAGAATATTTCGGGGTGATCAAGGGTAAGTCGAATACCTCGCCAGCCTAAAAACGGATTCTCTTCGTTAATAGGAAAATAGGGTAGCGGCTTATCGCCTCCCACATCCAAAGTACGCATGGTGATGGGTAATGACGGTGCAGCCTCAAGGACTTGGCGATACAGCTTTACCTGTTCTTGCTCCGAAGGGAATCGCTCGCGCAGCATAAAGGGGATTTCGGTGCGATATAAACCCACGCCAGCCCCAATCTGCTCGGCGTTAAGTTCTACTTCAGCAGAAAGGCCCGCGTTGATATATAAGGACATTCTGCAACCATCAACGCTTTCACACGGTTTATCTGCCTCTGCGTCAATTTTCTCTGCAATGGCAGACTCTTCATCAATAAGCTGAATAAACTCAGTCTTAATATTGCGTTCTGGAGAAACAATGACCTCGCCTGAATACCCATCAAGCAAAATCTCTTTGTCTTCAAGTAGCGCTGGTGTAACGTTTTGACAGCCCATTACGGCAGGCACGCCCATAGCCCTTGCTAATATAGCTGCGTGAGAGTTGTTCGAGCCACGAATTGAGATAATGCCTTTGAGCTTATCTCGCGGAAACTCAGCAAGCATGGGCGCTGATACTTCATCAGCGACCAAAATACTGGCCTCAGTAATAACCTGTTCAGAAACTTTTTGTCCGTTCGCTTCATACAAAATATTGGCTAAGATACGGTCTGATAAATCGACAATATCAATAGCACGCTCTTGCATGTAAGGGTCGTCCATAGCCTGAAAACGGGCAGCGTAGCTTTCAACTACCATTTTCAACGAAGAGGCAGCGTCCCAACCTTGGCGAATTTTTTCTTCTACCTCACGCCCTAAACTATTGGCATCTAAAAGGTGATGATAGAGCTGAAAAATTGATTTAACGTCGTCGGGAATACCGTCATCTAATCGCTGAGATAGCGCGTCAACATGGCCTCGTGTTACCTCAACCCCTTTGCGGTAAAGCTGAATTTGCGTTTGTGGTGATTGGGTGCGCTTAACCACCCAGTTTTTGAGGTTGATAGACTTATCGGGTGAGACCCCTTTACCTATAGCTAAACCAGGCGAGCCAGCAATACCACGAACGTTTTTTTGCCGTGCCGTATTGTCGTTAGAGTTTGATAACGTTAATGCGCCACGTATATCCGCATTGGTGATCTCAAGTGCTAACTGTGCAGCGAGGGTAACTAAAAACGCTTCTTCATCTTCGCTAAAGCGTCGCATCTGAGATTGCTGAAGTGTGATAACACCCAGTACACGCCTTTGATTGATAATGGGCGTACCTAAAAAAGCATTATACTTTTCTTCTTTTACTTCAGGGTAGTGTTTGAATCTAGGGTGGTTGTGCGCGTTTACGATATTAAGCGGTTCTTCCCGTTGACCAACTAAACCGATAAGGCCTTCCGAAAAACCAATGCGAACTTGTTCTACCGCATCGGGGTGAAGGCCGTCAGTGGCTTTAAGGATGAATTCTTGCGTATCGTAATCGGCAAGGTAAATAGAGCATGAGTCAACACTAAGAGTATGCTTTACACGTGAAGCTAGCCTAAACAAAGCAGTATCGAGCGCAGGAATTTGATTCATTTCCTGCACGATACGTTTTAATGTAGTTAACATTGCGCCTTGTTGGCTCTGAGGGCTCACTGGTTTTTCCTTGTGTAATCGCCGTTTGCTCGTCGCTTACTATTGCATATCGCTATATTTGGCACTTTTACCATCTCGCCACCTTACACCTTTAACCGCGTCTACGCTTTTTACCGCGCTTATGCGGGGCTACATTTTGGCGCTGTTGAGGTCGATGTTGCGCAGACATAACTACAGGCGAGAACTCTTTCATTACTCGTCTGTATACATCTCGCTTGAACGATACAACATTTCTAATGGGATACCAGTAACTTACCCACCTCCAGTCATCAAATTCAGGATGGCCTGTTTTAAGCACATTAACATCGCGCTCGTTGCAATCTAGCTGCAACAAGAACCATTTTTGTTTTTGCCCTATACAAACAGGGTTGCTGCCTTGTCGAATTAATCGCTTTGGTAGCTTATATCTAAGCCAGTTACGGGTAACACTTAAAATGGTGACATCTTTCGGTGTCAGCCCTACTTCTTCGTGAAGCTCGCGGTACATAGCTTGTTCAGCAGATTCCCCTTCATCAATTCCGCCTTGAGGGAACTGCCATGAATGTTGGCCATAACGTCTTGCCCAAAATACTTGACCCATTTTGTTGCAAATCACTATGCCCACATTCGCACGGAATCCATCGGCATCTATCACATAGACTCCCGGGCACACTATACTTGTATATGTTTTCATTCTTCCACAAACTATGCTCCAATCATAGTCTTAATGTTCGCCTTTGCTTTTAAACAGGAAATTAACCACCTCTATGCAACCTCCTTCATCGCCTCCATCTTCGCCAGACAGCCTTTTGGCGCGATGTCACGCCATTGCAGGTTTAACCTTAGGAGAGTTGGCTGACATGGCCAATGTTGCTATCCCTGCCAATTTACAGCGCCACAAAGGCTGGCCGGGTATGCTTATTGAAAAATGGCTCGGTGCAAGTGCAGGCTCGAAACCTCAACAAGACTTCCCCGAGTTAGGCATAGAGCTTAAAACCATACCCATCGATGCTAACTTTTCCCCACTGGAAACCACCTATGTTTGTTTTGCGCCCCTTTTAATGGCGCCGGGTATCACGTGGGAAACATCAAATGTGCGAAACAAGCTACAGCAGGTATTGTGGCTGCCCATTGAAGGGGACAGAGCCATTCCTTTAGCGCATCGTCGGGTGGCTACTGGTTTTTACTGGCGTCCCAATGAGCATGAAGACGCAATGCTAAGACACGACTGGGAAGAATTGGTAGAACAAATTGCTACGGGACAGGTGGAATCTATTACCTCTCGGCAAGGCGAGGCACTTCATATTCGCCCCAAAGCAGCTAACGGTAAGGTGCTTACCGACGCATTAGGACCAGAGGGCCAGCGTATTAAAACTCGCCCTAGAGGCTTTTATTTGCGCAAAACCTTCACCCACCAAATACTGCGTAATGCATTTGGTGTTTAAAGGATGCGGGATGATATAAAAGTATTCTTCACTTCGTAGGAGCAGCATTCAGATGCTTAACGAGGTATTCGCTTAAGAACTTTTCTGAGTTAACACCAAGCCGTTTTGCCACTGCTTCTAATTTGGCATCGCTATGGAGCAACACTTTTTTCGCATATTCCAAGCGGTAGTGGAATATAAACCGCCTAAAGTTCTTCTTTTCAGTAAGCTGAAGCGCGATAGCCAAAGATGTAGGGTCGATATCAGCCCCTTTGCAAAACTCGCTAAGTGTGAGGAATCGGGTTTTATAGGCTTTTGACTCAATGGTATAGCGCTCTGCTTTAGAAATAATATTGCTTATCTCATAGGGTGTGGCTTTACCTTCATCCAGTCGCTCGTAGTTTAAAGGCGACGGCGCTGTCCGGCGGATAAAAGTTAGTGAAAACAACACCACTAACAGTGCGCAACCAATCATTAAGTGATGAAAGCTCTCCCAAAAAGGTACGGGGAAAAAGCCAAAAGTTGCGGCGGTAACAAGTAAAATACTCATAAAGGCAACACCGACCAAACTTCCCATTACTCCGGCAAGCTTAGGCATTCTTAAATTTTTAATGTCTACTGCCTGCTCAGGTAAATGTCTGTGATACATTTGAATGTGTTCGGTAATAAGAATACCAATAAGCAATACACTAAAGCCTGTTAGAAGCGAGGCAAAATAGGCAGGCCATAACAGTAAAGGCTCGCCGTTCGGCGACGACGAAAGCCATTGTTGTTTGTCATCTATCGGTATCAATAGCACTGTGCACTGGAAAATTGCCGTTACCACAGCAGGCCACCATAGCCGTTTTCTTGCCGTGGGATAAGCCAATAACATGGGCTTTATGGCACGATAACAACAAGTGATTGCGATAACCGCAAATACGTCTGATAAACCATACAAACCTGCTAGTGAGCTCGCTTGTGCTATTCGCAGCCATTCATCTAGCATAAATAGTGGCCAGCAGATAAAGGCACCCACTAGCCAGCGCATGCTGTTTAAATTAACTTTCTGAACGAACAGACGCGCAAAACAGAAAACATAAACGCCTAGTAGCGAATAAAGAAAATAATCATAGTAGCTTGAAGTCATCAGCGCCCTCCTTCCCTGAGATAAAATTTGCTAACGCAATATGTGTCCATCGGCACGGGTTACCAATAGATTTCACGTTGCATAGCCACAGTGCGCGTTCGCTCCATAATTCGAATTAACGTACTGAGCTTCTCTGCTGTCCATTTGCGTACCTCATCATGAGAGTCTACTTCCGCATCGTCGATTGATTGCTTCAGCATGAGCAATGCGTTTAATTCATCAATGCCGGTAAGTAAGTCTAACCAAGGCGCACGAAAGTTACCCCGCTCTTCAACAAACAAGTCACCAAGTAAAAAACCACTCCACAGGGTTTGTCTTAGCATTATTTCCACTGCGCTGTAATTAGCTGGTCCCATGGTTTTACTGAGGGGCATACTTTGCTGCACGGTTTGCCACCCTTGCGATAACCACCCTTTTGCATGGTCAAGTACAGGGTGATCAAACCCCGTCGCTACCTTTTGCCAAGGCTTATTTTGTATAAGGCTTATAGCGTGAATCTTAATGTCTGTAGCGTCATTGTCGAAAAATAGCTTTTCAGGCTCATGGGCTTGCATCAAACCTGTTTGGCGCCCTTGCAGGTAGCTTACTACCGCTGGGTGTTTGCTTAATGTTTTGTTAAACATGCTCTTTTTAGACAGCAAGTAGCGCAAACTTTGTAAATCGTCTTGCCAGCCCCACTTTTGCGCATGGGTTACCAGTTTTTTGTGCAAGGCTAATAGCTCTGGGCACTGCAATACGGGTAGATAAAGCGACACACTCTGAAGCAGCAACCTAACGCTTTTAGCAACCTCAGCCAGCATTTTTATCGAGCCGCTCTCGCAAAATACATGCTCGTGATGCTGCCAATGTGCCAGAGCGGTTTGCACTGCTTGGCCGAATGCCTCTTCTGTGGAGGTGGTCTCTTCAAGGGCTAGAAAGTTTGGTAGAGGGCGAATTTTAGCGTTAAAGCCGTGTAGCAACTGATAGCCCTGAGCGGCTTTTGACACATCACTTAGACGCACCGGCATGTTGTCGTTTATTAGCACAGCGAGAGAAAACAGACTGTTGATCTCCCCTGACATCAATTCAAGCTCAATCTCATTGATGGGGGAGCTGGCTTTATCCGTACTAGCTTCACCGCAGTCTAAGACAATTTCAACTAGGCTGTCGCCTAAAGCAACCACATAGGCATTGCGCGTAAAGTGTGTACTAAATTGTTTAGAAAGACTCGCATTCTTAGTTGCGATGTCCCAACCTTCGGGCCATACATTTGACTCGAACAACGTGAGATCCGGTCTTGCGTTATCAAGACTTACGTTATACTCCATGCGCTTGTGCAAGCCACCGCTTACTACACCGTTGGTTTTTAACGTTTGTTCGTACTCGCCATTATTACCACGAACCCGAAAGCCCATTTTGTTGTTTTGAAAATCGAGCTTATCCGTATCGTAATAGTCATTCTCTAAGCGCATTTCGCGATGAGAATTAACCTGGATATTGTGTTTTTCAAAAAGAGGGAGTACACGTTGGGTAAACGCCTGGTGAGCATTGTCACCCGTTACAAATTTTAATTCTATTTCTGACATGGTTGCGCTAAGCACAGCTTATGATGCTGACACCTTACCTTTGTCGCTCACTTTTCGCAATGTTGCTGCTGTTAAAGAAGTCGCTTAAATTAGACAAAAGTGGAACAAACTTGCCTTTATCGCGGTCAACCAATACCATCTTCACGTTTTAAATTCTAAAATTGGACTTCATATGATTCGAAAGTGGTTAGCAGCAGCCCTTATTGCATGCTCTTTTCAAGCATTTTCGCTACAAGATACCGCTGATTTAGAAGCGTCTTCTTCGCACTACATAAGAGATGACTTGTTTATCTTTATGCATACTGGACCTGGTCGTAACTATCGCATTCTGGGTTCAATTGAAGCCGGTACACCTATTACGGTGCTCTCCCGCGACAATGATGCTGAATTCACGCAAATTACCGACGATGAAGGACGTAAAGGCTGGGTTGAAAGTAAGTTTGTGTCTAATACTATGTCGCAAGCAGAGCAGTTGCCGATTGTTAGTGAGAAGCTTGCTGAGAGCCAAAGTAGTCTGCAAGCGGCACAATCAGAAAATGCCAAACTTCGTCAGCAGCTTAACGATGCTCGTCAAAAGGTGTCTAAACTTACCACCACAAACGACGAGCAAGCGTCTCAAATTATTCGTTTAACGGCAAAGGTTGAAAGCGCGAATAAAGACGAGCTTGTTACTTGGTTTACGCGCGGCGGCATAGTTGCAGGCGTGGGGATATTGCTTGGTGTAATGCTCACTTACCTTCCTAAACGCAAGCGTAGAAACAGCGAATGGATGTAGTGCTAGCATTTATAAAAAGTGCCTAAACAGACACAAAACGCCGATGTTAAACATCGGCGTTTTTTGTAGGTGCCTTTGGAAGGTTTAGTACAATATTTCTACGAATAGACCAGCAGTAATAGTGTATTAACTTATACGTACTTACCCTGTGTCTGATTATTTAAGTGTAAGAACAACGCTATATCCTTTCGCCGAAGAGTCCATTTCACCATGGTTGCCCTGAGTATCCTGTGTAATAACTTTTTTGTGTGAATACCCCCATTCTAGCTTCGCACATAGCTTATCAATAAGCTTTAAACCTATCCCAAAACCGCCATCTAACCCACTATTAGGCGTAATCGATAGCGAGGCATTTTCATCTTGCTCTAAACCTTCTTCTTCGTTAAGTACAGTAAGCGTTGCACCTGAAAGTGTGATTGTGACATTGCCTTGCTGGGTATGTTGGTAAGCATTTCGAATAACGTTGCCTATCACTATTTCGCTTGCTGTTTTTGGTAGCAACAATGCACATTCGTTCAAGTTTAGCTGTACGTTTACGTCCTTCCCTGAAAGCAAATACATTAAGTCTTGGCTAAGCGCCTCAACCATGGCTTTTAGATCAACGCTCTCTTTAGGCAGCGCAGTCTCTTCATTTCTTCCTAGCCAAAGTAAAGTTTCCGTCAAATCCGCCATGGTTTTTGAGGCGTGATCCACCCGCGCTAGAGCGTTGTTGCCTTTGGTATTCCCACTATCTATCACTCTATGCAGCAAAGCCGCACTGCTTCTAATAACGGCAATGGGCGTTCTAAGCTCATGGCTGGCGTGATTAACAAACTCCCGCTCTCGGTTAAGCGTAGTGCGTACGTTTTGCAAGCTACCGTGAATTATCGCCGCAAGCGCGTTAAGCTCTTTGTAGCGAAACTCAGGAATAGGCTTATCGAGCTCTTTCTCATCAAGAGAGGCAGCCCAGCGCTGTAATGACTCTATGGGGCGGGATACGCTGCGCATTAAAAATAGAAGCGCGACAGAAAACGAAATAAGCGCGATAACCCCGACTGCCGCGCTGTAAACAACATGGTTAATGCGGAATTTTTTATAATCCTCAGGAGGCGGTGCCCTAAAGGTTTGCGATACGTAACGCGTTTCACCATTGCCTAAAGTAACCATTAAAGCAAAATGCGCCCAAGTCGGGCGGGTAAGCCAGTTAGGTTTATTTATGTTTTTTTTCAGGGCAAATGGCGTGAAACTATCTTGAGGAAAGCTCTGTTTTATTTCATCGGGCAAATCATCGTAATTTGCGTATACATGTAAATCTAGGATTTGCGCATGATTACTGTTATCAAGCTCTGCACTTTGTGCCGCTCGAACCATGGTATTTCTCAGCATGCCGTCCATACCATCGAAAAAGCTATCGCTGCTCTGTATAGAAAAAAGCACAATGACTATGGTAGCTAAACTCAGTAACGACCATAAGACATAGCGCCTTAAGCTAATGCGAAGGCCGTTTACCATTGGTCAGTGTCCTTATTTTTGTTTAGCGACAACGTGTTACCCAAGCCCTCATTTGCCATTTGCTCAGCTTTTAAGGCAACGCAAAACCCTGCGCCCGGTACAGCTTTAATTTCTATGTTTGCGTTAGCTTGAACGAGTGATTTACGCAAATTGTGAAGGTGGACTTTTAGCGCATTACTCTCGGGCGCGTCTTCTCCCCACACCGCATCAAGTAACCGCTGTCGAGGCATAACTTTCCCTTGTTGCTGCAATAAGGATTTTAGCAGGGTAAAGCCCGTAGGACTTAGCTTAATAGGCGTGCTATCAACACTTGCCAACTCGCCACCTAATTCTAAACTTACATTGCCGAAGTTTAGCCTCTTCACTTGCGATGAGCGCCTATGCGCCAACACTGAGACTCGTGCAACGAGTTCAGGCATATCAAAGGGCTTTACTAAATAATCATCAGCCCCCTTTTGAAACCCTTCGAGCTTATTTTCTAGCTGGTCTCGGGCGGTAAGCATGATAATAGGTGTATCGTTGCCGTCACCGCGTACTTTTTCGCATACGCTTAAGCCATCAAGCCTTGGTAAATTGATATCTAAGACCACAACGTCATACGGATTATTTTGAATAAACGTTAGTGCTGCCACGCCATTAGCGGCGTGGTCACATACCATATCTTCAAGTTCTAAATAGTCGATAATATTGCCCGCCAGGCCCATATCATCTTCCACTAGTAACACGCGGATCATTAACCGTACTCTCCGTTAAGGGTTTAACAAAATACCTTGCCATTAAACGGCTTACATCTTCATAAATTAACAGTAATGCCGGAATTAATAAAAGCGTGATAAGGGTGGCAAACAAAATACCGTAACCCAAAGACGCCGCTGCCGGAATTAGGAACTGCGCCTGTACCGAGGTTTCCCCCAATATGGGATATAAACCTACAAAGGTAGTAATTGACGTTAAAAGCACAGCACGTAAGCGACTGGTGCATGCTTCAACTACCGCTGCATTCGCAGGCATACCATTCTCACGTAAAGCATTAAATCGCGAGACCAATAACAAGCTATCGTTAACTACCACGCCGCTAAGTGCCAATATGCCGTTTAACGAAAGTAGGCTTATCATAAGGCCATTTGACCAGTGTCCGATAATGGCTCCCACAATACCAAAGGGAATTGCAGTCATGATAATAAGCGGCTGCACATAGGATTTAAGTGGTATCGCTAATAATGCAAATATAGACAGCAAAGCCAAAATGAACACGCTTTGCATTGAGCTTTGTGTTTCCGCTTGTTGTTCAGCCTCACCGGCAAAGTAAAGCGATAAGTCTTGGTATTGGCGTTCCAACTGAGGTACAAACTCGCTATTAAGATAGTTAACCAACTCTGTAGAAGTAATAACATCGCTATCCACCGACGCACTTACTGTCAGGGCACGTAAGCCATCAATACGTACAACCTGTTTTTCTTGTACATCTTGAATAACATTCGCCACTACAGAAAGTGGTACCACTGTGCCATCGTCTAGGCGCACTTGGGTATTCATTACATCTGACGGATTCATCCTATCTTTTTCTGGATAACGCACCCTGACTTTTACTTCATTTTTATCTCGCAAATAGCGCTGAACAATTTCACCGCCGAATGCTTTTAGAAGTTGCTGCGACAAACTTTGCGTATTTAACCCCAAAGCTCGCCCTTCGGGGGTAAGTTCAAAGCGCATCATGGCTTCGCCGGGTGTAAGCGAACTTTCTACGGCATATACGCCATCAATATTGTTAAGCGCCTCAACAAAAGCATCGTTGGCGGCTGTTAGCGTATCATCGTTGATGCTTTTAATTTCAACGTTGAACCCGTCGACCATTTCTCGTCGCGAGCGTATTTTTAAGCTTTTTACGCCTTCTAAGCTGCCAGTTAAGGCATTCCAGCGTGAAGAGAGTTCATCTAACGAATAAGGCGAGTCTTCATCAAGGGAAATAGTAATAGTACCGCTTTGATCGCCACTTGCCGTCACCTGTAAACTACTAATACCGCTTTCATCTGCGCCGCTTTCTTGGGTTAGTTGGCGATCTGCTTCAAGCGCATTTTTCTCTAGCAGCATTAAGTTGCGTTCGTTTTGCCCGTAGCTAGCATCGCTATAAAGCGACATATTGGCCGAAACAGTATCACCTTGCATACTGGGGAAAAAGCTTACTCGTACTGCACCCGTTAGCGGTAAACTAACAACGAAGATAAATAGCGCGATAAACAATAAAACGGCTGCATAGCGGTAGGCTACAGTGACTTTCAACAAGCGTTGATAGACTCGATAGTTAAACCATTGAAGTCCACCATCTGCTTTTTGCTGCACTTTATTCCACAGGCCGCCTATCCCCTTGTGGGTTTTCTGTTTGGTTGGCAGGTGGGCTAAATGCGAAGGTAGAATTAGCTTTGATTCCACCACCGACAGCAGTAAACACAAAGTAACGATAGTGCCAAACTGCGAATACAAGGTACCTAAGCCGCCCGATACGTTCGATAGCGCGAAGAAGGTTGCTACCGTGGTCAACACCCCAAACAGTGTGGGCACCGCCACTTTATGTGTACCTAAAATAGTGTTTTGAAGCGTATCGCCGTGCTGTTTTCGCGTGGCGTAAACGCTCTCTCCAACGACTACAGCATCGTCCACTACAATGCCGAGGGCCATTATAAAGCCGAACGTGGTCATCTCGTTTAACGTCATGCCCGTGTAGCTATCGGTCATGAAGTACAAAGTGCCGAAGAAAATAAACGGCAAGCCAGCCGCCACCCAAAATGCCACACGCAAATTAAGAAACACAGCAAGGGTAACAAACACCAACACAATACCCATTAGTGCGTTACTGGTAAGCAATTCCAAGCGCTCGGTAATAAGCGTGCTTTTGTCATACCAGGTTTCGAGTTCGACACCTTGAGGTAGTAAACCTTTATCATGCCACGCATCCACTACCTCGTGAGCCTGCTGCACCATTTTCGTTACATCGCCGTATTCATCCATAAGCACCTGAATACCATACCCATTGGTTCCGTTGTAACGGGCCAAGTGGTAGCTGTCATCGGCAAACATATCGCGTACCGTCGCCACATCGCCAACGGAAAGTATTACGCCACTGGTATCGGTAATAAGGGGAATGTCAGCAAAATCTTTCGCCCAATAAGACTGCTCAGAGGCTTTTAAACGAATCACTTTTTCTTTGTTACGCAAACTGGTTGTAAGGGCGGTATTAGACTCTTGGTTTACCGCATCTGCCACATCAGATAGCGTTAAACCATAGGCCTGAAGCTTACCCTCGTCTATTTCAATAGACATCATGGGGTCAACAAAACTACCCGCGCTCACTTCCCGAATGTCGTCTTTTGCCAGCAAGTCTCGCTCTAATTGCTCACCTAGGTACTGCAGGGTAGCGTGGTCGACGTCACCATAAAGCTGCACCCAAATAGCATGTTCTTGCCTACGCGCTTTGCTAATAACTGGGTTTTCAGCATCCGACGGGAAGTTAGAAATACTATCCACTTCGGTTTTAATGTCGTTGAAAAGCGTGTCTAGATCGTATTCTGTTTCCTTTTCTACCTGCACACTCGCACCGCTGGCGTTTGAGGTAGACGTGATTCGCTTAATGCCGGGGATGGCCTCTAGCGCGGTTTCAATTTTGATAGCAATCCCTTCTTCGGCTTGCTTGGGGTCGCCGCTATCATATGTCATTGAAATGGTCACGAAGCGCGGCTCCATACTGGGAAACGCCTCTTTACGTATATCGTTCATGGACACCAAACCCAGTACGATAAGACTGACCATCAGTAAGTTGGCCGCCACCGAGTTTTGCGCGAACCAAGCGATAATTCCTCGAGGATTATTTTTGCTATGCTCGCGTCCGTTGCGATTATCACCCTCGTCAAAAGGCCCTCCATTTCGATTATTGGTCATTGGCTTGCCCTCCCGTTTGCCCTTCTACAACAGGCTTAACTTTCGTGTTGATGAGGTAACTGTTTAAGGGGCGCGCAACGACCATCGCTTGACGTACTTCGCTTTCAGGTTCTCGCTCGGCTTCACTGCCCGCATTGCCCCAAGACTCACTTGCAATATTGCCCTTAATATCACTTGCCTTAGGTGGAGTGATGTAGGCATAGCCATCGCTTTCAAAAAGCACTGAGGGAGTAAACTTCGCTAGTTGCCCGGTGGCCGGCATCACCAACCATACTTCTTGTTTTTGTGAAATGGCAGAAGCCGGCAGCTTCCATACATTTTCGAGCTGTCTTCCTTCAATTTCTGCCTGCACAAAGCTACCAAATAAAAGAGGGGTTGCTTGGTCTAATGGATTTTCAATAACCGCAATAGCGTTGCGCTGGCGCGTTGTATCGCTTTGATGCCATTCGGCGCGAACGATATTGGCATTCCATTTATTGCCTGTGGTGGTATCGGTAAGGGTTACCGACCAATTGAGAGGAGTATCATTAGATAGCTGCGCTCCAGAAACCGAAGGTAGCTGAGTCCATTGGCTTGGAGAAAGCCCTATAGCAATCTCGGCAACATCAGTAGAATAAAGTGTTGCGACAGCACTGCCGGCCTGAACAAAGCTTCCCAACGCTATATCACGGCTAACCACCACAGCATTAAAAGGTGAACGTAATGCTGTAAAAGCTAAGTCTCGCTTCGCCGAGTTTACCGTCTGCTCGGCTTCATCCAAGGTTGCTTGCGCAGCTTCTAGCTGTGGTTTTCTCAATACCAATGCGGATAATGGCTCACCGCCAAGCCCTGAACGTGTCCACTCGTCTTTAGCTTGTGCCCCCTGTAAGCGCTCTTCTTCTAGGCTTACTACAGCGGCTTGATAAGTCGCATTAGCACTTGCTAACGCCTGCTGATAGCTGGTGTCATCAATGCGCGCTAAAATTGTGTCACTTTTAACTAGCGCGCCCGTCTTAAAAGCTGGCGATACGTGGGTAACTTGCCCGCTAACCTGTGCGACTAAGCTCAAGCTATCCTGAGGAACAACCTGACCATACCCCTTCACTTTGGCCCTATAGTTGTCGATGGTTACATTGATAACCCCTACTTGAGCCAGTTGAGAATCAACACTTTGCTCGTCTTTTTGGGTGCGATAAGTAGTGCTATCTGCAGATAGCCTTTCACCTGCTTCGTTGGCTACTTCCGTCTCGCTTTCTCTTGGTGGACGACGCATAGCGCTTTCGGCCAGTTCTCCTTCAGGTGGCCTTTCCCCCCTTGTCGGTCTCGTTGCTGCAACGCCACCTTTCAATTGCTCAGCATCATCGGGTAATTGCGAAGATGGTGGCGCTGACTTAGGCGCCCCCTGCGACCGAGCGCCAGGATGCTGAGCCCCCATATTCATCATGGTATACATGACTGCCAGCGCAATACTCGCAGCCGCAATTAAGGTTACAATAATTCGTTTGTTTCTCATTGTGACACTCCAAGGCCAAGGGCTAGGCCTAAGTCAATTCGGTTTTGTAATTTTTGGGCGTTAAGCTCAATAGCTTGAGCTTGTAAGTCAAAGCGCGTGTCATACACAGAAAGTAAATCCAAGATATCAGCCAAACCTTGTCGATATTGACCTTCAATGGTAGTTACACTTCGCTCTGCATTGGCGAGCGCCACATTTGTGTGGCCAATTCGCGCGCTGTAGGCAGTCTCACTATCTAGTGCGTTTTGGGTTTCCTGCACTGCAGTTAATAGCGTTTCGCGATACTGCCACCAAGCATTTGCTGCGGTAAGCTTTGCGTCTTCAATTTGCGCCCTTAACGCGCCCCCCTGAAAAAGAGGTGCCGTCATCTGTCCAAGTAATGTCCATACAGGGTTTGTAAACAAAGCTTGAGAGGGTGTAGAGGCTGTATCAGATAGCGATGCCGATAAACTGATGCTAGGCAGCAAAGCTTTATAGGCCACATCAACTTCAAACTCTGTTGCTTGTATCGTATAGAAGGCCGCTTGAAGGTCGGGTCTGCGGGCAAGGTCTTGTTTTGGTAAATTAGCAAGCGGCAATAAAACATCTGGGAAATTTACCTGCGTATCAAGCTCGCTTAGCGATTGATCCTGCCTGCCTAGAAGCACTGCCAATGTGCGCTTTGCTGATAAAAAAGCATTTTCATATTGAGCAATGGATGCACGGGTATTTGCGCTGCTTGTACGCGCGGTATCTAAATCGTCTAGGCTTCCTAGCCCGGTGCGATAACGCATTAAAATCACTGCTTCATTATTTTCTAGTACCGATAACCGAGCCTGTTCAATATATAGTAATTGCTGTTGAGTGAGCACATCGATATAGCTTCTTATTACGCTGGCTACCAGTGAGTCTCTAGCCGATTGATAACTAGCTCTGGCACTTGCTGCATCGAGGTTTGCGGCACTTATGCCATCGCTAATTTTTTGCCACAGATCCAGCTCCCAACTAACGTTTAAACTTGTGCTATAGCTTGGGTTGTTTAGCTGACTACTTGTATCTGTATTCGCGCCCGTACTAGTCGATGAACTGCTGCCTGTAGTTTCACTTTTTGATGACGAAAAGCTTGCGTCGACATTCAGGTTTCTGTCTGCTTTTGCACTATCAATGGCAACTTGTGCTTTACGAAGTGTAATTAGCGATTGCTGCAGGTTTG
Source organism: Alteromonas macleodii (assembly GCF_903772925.1). Lineage (NCBI taxonomy): Bacteria > Pseudomonadati > Pseudomonadota > Gammaproteobacteria > Alteromonadales > Alteromonadaceae > Alteromonas > Alteromonas fortis. The sequence goes on along the minus strand of NZ_LR812090.1, from coordinate 596,622 downwards.
CATTGGAAGACAGAGCTTCTTCAATAAAGTCTGCTAGGTGCGGCAGCTGATTGAGGTCTATGATGTCGGTTAGCGCAGTATCTGAATTTAACATTAGGGTTTGCGCCGAAGCTTGCTGCTGCGCTTGCGACTGCCACACAACATCATTCCCCGTTGTTAGGGATGCAGATTCGCTCAACGCTCTGTCATCAGTACTTGTGCATGCAGACAATAAAATACAAAGGGTAACAATGTTTACCGTCAGTTTTGCCTTGCCCATAATTTATGCCTATTGCTTGGCGCATAGCCTACTTTTAAAGGCCTATACGCAACTTTTTTAATTAACTGACGCTAGTATTTCAAACACGGGGTTAAGGCAGGGTTAAGGCTTAGAAAAACCTAGAAAGGTACAAAAGAGGTAGAATGGCAAGAAAAGAAAAGGCCAGCGCTATACAGCGCTGGCCTTTAATTCGTATTTAGTGTGAAAACAACAGCTTTATTAGATAGCCGCTGGTGAAAAGATCCAGAGCTTATTCATCATCTTCAACAAGGGTCATTAGTGATGTGTTACCACCTGACGCCGTTGTATCAATACTGATAGCTTTTTCAGTCATCAAACGCTGAATAAGGTTATCGTTATACTCAGCCGTGATTACTGGCAAAATAGCCCCTTCACGTGACGAGAGCATTGCAGTAATACGCGCGGTACGATCAGTACCAGAATCGACCACTACGCCAGACAAGTCCTCATCCATCAACAAGGTATCTAAATGCGCTAGACGTGCCACTTGGAACAAGCCTTTCGGTGCTCCCGTTGATTCAAACTTGTTCTGAATCTCTACTGCTTCTTCGTAGAAAATTTCAGAAACCACCGATACTACCGGGTTACCCGTTGATAGCGCCGTCACAATTGACAACAACCAGTATTCAAAGGTTACCTCTTTATCGGCGAAACATACCAAGATACCGCGGGGCTCTAGATAGAGTTTGTTTGACTCACCTGTAGGCCCTGGCAATACCTGCGGCTTGGCAAGTTTGCGTTCAACACTGGTTAGCTGTTGACGCGCCGTTGCAAGCGTACGGTTTAAGTCGTCAGCCAGCTCGTCAACAATGTCTACTTTCGCAATTTTTGCTAAAAGCTGACGTACCATGGAAATGCGGTCATTAAGCGGCGTATGACGCCACTGTACTTCCACCGCTTTTGCCTTGTCCATCATGACGTGGGCACGCTCAGCAATTTTTTCATCACCTACAAGCGCTGCATCGGTACCGTCCACATCGTCAATGCGCGAAGGCTTAGGCGTTGCGCGTTCCATCATTAAGCGAGGTAGATAGTTTGGACCACCCGCTTTGGGGCCTGTGCCAGAAAGGCCACGGCCACCAAAGGGCTGTACGCCAACAATAGCACCAATCATGTTGCGGTTAATATATACGTTACCCGCGCGGCTTTTCGCAGCAAGCTCGTTAGCACGTTCTTCAATTCGCGAGTGAATGCCCATAGTCAGACCGTAACCTGTACCGTTAATTTGCTCTAGTACACCATCGAGGTCTTTCGACTTAAAGCGAACAATGTGCACCACTGGCCCGAACACTTCTTTTTCAAGCACATCAATGTTTTTGATTTCATACAAAGTCGGCGCAAAGAAAGTACCGTTTTCAAAACCTTTTGGCATTTCGTTGCGATAAAGCAACTTAGCTTTGTCTTTCATGTAATCTTGATGATCAGTAAGGCTCTTAAGCGCTTTTTCATCAATCACAGGGCCAACGTCGGTGGCAAGCTGTGTTGGGTCGCCAACGGTAAGCTCTTTCATGGCACCGATTAGCATATCGATAAGGTCATCAGCAATTTCTTCTTGTACAAACAAGACGCGAAGTGCTGAACAGCGTTGACCAGCACTCTGGAAACCCGAATGAATAACATCATCAACCACCTGCTCTGGCAATGCGGTTGAATCAACTATCATACAGTTTTGGCCGCCCGTTTCTGCAATGAGGGGTACCTGCTCACCACCACGCTCTGCAAGCACCTGTGAAATTAAGGTACCGGTTTGCGTTGAGCCTGTGAACATAACAGCTCTAATGCGCTCATCTGGTAGCAGGGTTTCACCCACTTCTTTACCTGGTGATACGATAAGCTTCAGTGCGTCTTCCGGTAAGCCTACCGAATGCATAATATCTACCGCTCGCTTGGCAACCATGCTGGTTTGCTCGGCGGGCTTGGCAATAACGGTGTTACCTGTTACCAGTGCAGCCGTAACTTGACCCAAGAATATGGCCAGTGGGAAATTCCAAGGGCTGATACAAAGCACAACACCACGCGGCTTTAAGCGCTGATCTTCAGCAAGCTCTTCGGCGCGCGCAGCATAATAGCGACAAAAATCAACCGCCTCGCGCACTTCATCAATACTGTCTTGAGCCACTTTACCGGCTTCACGCATACAGATAGCGATAAGCTCAGCCATGTGACGCTCAAGTGCATCAGCAGTACGATTAAGAATTTCAGCACGTTCGCTGACATCGCGTTTAGACCATGCTTCAAACCCAGCGTCAGCTTCATCTAGCGCCTTACGCATGTCATCAGGTTTTGCATAGTAGTGATAACCCACCACGTCATTGTGGTCTGTTGGGCTAAGTACTGCTGTTGCACCCTCTGGTACTTCACCCTTTACTTTGTAGTAATCCTGCCAGCGCTCAAGCTCGTGTTTAAGCGCCGTTACCGCATTGGTGTCGGTAAGATCTAAGCCTCGCGAGTTGTCGCGCTCTGGCGCATACAACCCACGTGGGGTTTTAATTAGCTTGTTATAACGAACTTTCAAACGTTGAGTTTTCTCTACTGGGTCTTCAAGTAACGCTTCAACTGGCTTTTCATCATCAACGATAGCGTTAACGAATGATGAGTTCGCACCATTTTCAAGAAGACGGCGCACCAAGTAAGCCAATAGGTCTTCGTGTTCGCCAACTGGCGCATACACGCGGCACTGAATCTTATCCTGTGTTACCACCTGATCGTACAGGGTATCGCCCATGCCGTGCAGACACTGAAACTCAAAACCTTCTTTGTCGTCACCAGCAAGCTCAACAATCACAGACGCTGTGTAGGCATTGTGAGTGGCAAACTGCGGGTAAATGGTGTCGCGATACTCAAGTAAGCGATTCGCACAGGCATGGTATGACACATCTGTTGACGACTTACGGGTAAATACAGGGAACTCTTCAAGGCCCGCTTGTTGGGTAAGCTTAATCTCAGTATCCCAATAGGCACCTTTAACCAAACGCACCATTAGCGGACGACCTACCTCAAGGGTAAGTTCACGTAAGTGTTCTATAACGTGGATTGCGCGTTTTTGGTAGGCCTGTACGGCCAAGCCAAAGCCTGTCCAACCATTTAAATCTTCGTCGCGAAATACGGCTTCTATGATATCTATAGAAAGCTCAAGACGGTCGGCTTCTTCCGCATCAACGGTTAAGCCAATATCGTATTCTTTCGCCATCATACACAAGGCTTTTAAGCGCGGTGGAATGTCAACCATGGCCCGTTCGCGGTGAGAAAACTCAAAGCGAGGATGAATAGCAGAAAGTTTTACAGAAATACCTGGCGAGCGCTTTGGTCCGCGACCATTGGCCGCCTTACCGATAACTTTAATCGCTTTTTCATATGACTCATAGTAGCGATCAGCGTCAGCCATTGTCCGGGCTGCTTCACCTAGCATATCGTAGGAGTATACGTAGCCTTTAGTTTCCTTTTCTTTAGCGCGCTCTACCGCATCTTCAATGGTTTCGCCCATAACAAATTGGCGACCCATAACACGCATAGCAATGTTCATTGCGCGGCGGATAACTGGCTCACCTAGGCGACCTAGCGTTTGCTTTAGCAAACCAAACTGTTCTTTTTTGCGCTTGTCGGCATAGTTCACCATGTTACCGGTGAACAATAAGCCCCAGGCAGATGCATTAACAAATAAAGATTCTGAATTGCCTAAGTGCGGTGTCCACTGCCCTTGAGACAGCTTGTCACGAATAAGTTCATCTTGCGTAGCTTTATCTGGTACGCGTAGCAAGGCTTCAGCCAAGCACATCAATACCACACCTTCTGCTGTAGATAGCGAGTATTCATTTAATAGTGCATCAACACCACCGTGTCCCTCTTGCTCCCGGCGAATTTGAAGTACCATCTTACGTGCGCGTTCCCATGCACGACTTCGCGCACGCGGGTTGACCTCGGCGATAGGAAGAATCTGGTCCACAGCCACTGACTCACTAATACGATAGTAGTCTCTTATACGCTGGCGTAGGGGTGATGTTGTATGAAGTGTGTCGTTAATGAGCATTGCAACCCTTTCATAGAAATAGCTGTAACAAAAAGCGTTCCCGCCGTGTATGACTGCCCACGGTTACATGGAAGCGGCTAAATAACAAGCAAAGTCGTAACCCTGCATTGACCTGTCGTTCTTCTTTAAACTTTATACTTTTGGATGAAGATCACGACGGGGCCAAAATTTCGCGGATAGTAGCACACAAAAATGCCCTGCCAAGCCCCCACTATCAAAGTTTTTCATTTTCTCTGTCAAGCTACGTATTCATTGCGTTAGGTGACATTTTACATGTCGCTGAATCGTCTCTGCTTTTTACTTTTCATCAAAAGAAACGATAGTCACGCCTGGTTGCGAGTATTTGTCCATCTCAGAGAGCGCTGTTGGCGCACCTTCAAGTGAAATTATCTTTCCAATCAGTGCTTGGGGGTTCAGCTTTTTCGCTGTGATCATGCCAAACATGGCCTCGTAGCGATACGCCTGCATACCGTGACTACCTATCACTTCAAGCTCGTGTGCTACAACCGCATCCATAGGAATGGGCGGCGTCGATTGTTCAGCTAAAAGCAGACCAACCTGTACATGTTTACCGCGCATTCTTAGGCTATTTACCGAGTTTACACAGGTGATGGGATTTCCTAATGCATCAATTGACACATGCGCACCGCCTAATGAGAGGCGCTTAATTGTCGCAGACACATCCTTTTCATTTTTAGCATTTATCACTACATCAGCGCCTAATTTTTGTGCCAATGCTAATGCGTCGTCTGAAATATCGACGGCAATAACGTTGGCACCAATACTTGATGCAATCATCACAGCGGATAGCCCAACGCCACCGCAGCCATGAACAGCAACCCATTGCCCAGCGCTCACATTACCTTGATCAACCACTGCCCTAAACGATGTAGCAAAACGGCAACCCAAACTAGCTGCAGTCACGAAGTCTATTTCTTCAGGAAGGTGGACCAAGTTAACATCACCAAAGTCGATTTCTACGTATTCTGCGAACGAGCCCCAGTGAGTAAAGCCCGGCTGTGTTTGGTTGCCGCATACTTGATGATTACCCGAAGAGCATTCTGAACATCTTCCACACGCACTAATGAAAGGAACTGTCACTTTATCGCCTGCTTTGAATCGCTTTACGTCGCTTCCAACGGACTCTACAACGCCAGCAAATTCATGACCTGGTACATGAGGTAAACTTATTCCATCGTCATGCCCCATCCAACCATGCCAATCGCTGCGGCACACACCTGTGGCTTTTACACGAATCACTACCCCGTGAGATTTAGGCGTGGGCTTCTTTACGTCCTGAATATTTAATTTTCCGCCAAACGTTTCAAATACTACTGCTTTCATAATTACGGCCCTTTTAAAAATATGTTCAATAAACACCCAAAGACAATTGTAAAGATTACGCTAATAGTTAAGAAATAACCTTGCTTTTTGCTTGGTCTAAGCTGTTAAAATTGAAAGAAGCTTTTAAATGGTGTCAAATAAAAGAAAGAACCTGCCAAATTGAGCGTAGAGAAATGCATGGATAATGTTGATAAGAAAATTTTAGCGCTGCTTCAGCAAGACGGAAAACTTTCAAATGCCAAACTGGCTGAAATGCTAAATATGAGTGAAACCCCGTGTTGGAGGCGCGTAAAGCGATTAGAAAGCGAGGGGTACATCGAGAACTACCAAGCGAACTTAAACAAACGTAAATTAGGCTATGGCGTGTTGGCATTTGTCCAGCTCACCTATATTGCTCATGACACAAAAACGACAAATGATTTTATTGATATTATTCAACGGTGCGACAATGTATTAAGCTGTCACAATACCACTGGTGGCGCTGACTTTTTGCTACAAGTGGTAGCGAAAGACTTAGACGATTACGGTCACTTTGTAGATAGTGTATTACGAAAACTACCGGGCATATCAGATATTTCATCAAGCATTTCGCTAAGAGAACTTAAGTCATCAAATCGACTCCCACTCGCTAACTGAGCGAGTGTTGAACACCTATAGATTATCCCAGCGCGACGGGCCACACATTTACGCCCGTCTCTCCACAAAGGCAATTGCGAATATTCATGCTCTGCCTTTTCGTCTTCACAAGGCATGCTTATTTTAAGCTAGGCTTTAAAGTAGAAAATAAAAAACCGTCTACACTATAAAAAAACAAAAATATAAGTAGATAGGTATTTGCCAATGTGGTTACGAAAATTTAGTTTAATTCAACGTTTGGGCATTATTGTTGCCCTAATTACTCTGCTGTTTTTATTGCTAACCGCTGTTGTCTTAAACAGGCACTATGAAGCTTTAAAACAAAAGTCCTATGACGAAAACCAACACTTGGTTGAAGTAGTTCACACTATGCTCGCTAGCTTCGAAGCGCGTAGCGACGTAGACGAGGCTACGGCTAAACAACAGGCGTTAGCAGCGGTAAAGAAGCTGCGATATGACGGCAGCAATTACTTTTGGATCCAAGACCAAACCCCCTCTATGGTTATGCATCCCATTAAGCCGGCGCTCGATGGTAAAGACCTAAGAACATTTAAAGACGGAAACGGCAAAGCCTTTTTTATAGAAATGGCGCAGAAAGTTAAAGCGCAAGGGGACGGCTTTGTCGATTACGTGTGGCCTCTTCCCGGCGAAGAAACCCCTACTGACAAAATTTCTTATGTAAAAGAATTTAAACCGTGGGGCTGGACTGTCGGTTCAGGAATCTACCTTACAAACCTTGAAGAAGAGTTCGCGCACCTTCGCAACCTAATCTTGGTATTTTGCCTAGTGAGCATTGTATTAGTTGTATTGCTGGTTTATGTGATAGGCGGAAGCATAGTAAAGCCTGTCCAAGAAGTGTCTGAACGGATGAAAGATATTTCTCAGGGAGAAGGCGACCTCACTCGCTCTCTTCCTGAAACTGGGCAAGACGAAGTTACTCGGTTAGCCCGCTACTTTAACGAGTACACCGATAAAATGCGTCAATCTTTGCTGGGTATTCGCGAAAATATCAGCTCTCTTACCCAGCAAGCTGAACTCGTAGAGACGTCCAGCCAAAATAGTAATGCACAAGCGCAAACACAAAACGAGAATATGCTGCAGGTTGCTGCAGCAATGGAAGAAATGACAACGCAGATTAACGATGTCAGCAGTAATGCGGATTCTGCAGAAAAGAGTACAAGTCGTGCCCGAGGGAACGTTCAAAACGGTGCAGCAGTGGTGGATAGTACAGTACAAGATATCCGCTCGTTGACCTCTGATATAGAGAGCGTGAGCACCGTGGTGACTGAACTTGCTGCACAAACAGACAGTATCGGAGCTGTGCTTGACGTAATTCGAGGCATCGCGGAACAAACCAACTTACTCGCACTTAATGCCGCTATTGAAGCCGCTCGAGCCGGTGAACAAGGAAGGGGCTTTGCCGTAGTAGCAGATGAAGTTCGCACCTTGGCAAGTCGAACCGGACAAAGTACTGATGAAATTCAAGCTATGATTGAAAAGCTGCAGAGTAACGCGAAAAGTGCGGTAGACGCAGTACAAATCAGTCAGTCTGCGTCAACCAAAACGGTAGACAATGCCATACAAGCGAACCAGAACCTTCAGGAAGCTGACCGCCTGATGACGGAAATTGCGGATATGAGCAGTGAAATTGCCCGAGCCACTGAACAGCAGGCGGAAGCCGCCACTGAAGCAAATGTGCGAATAAATGCGTTGTCGGGTGCTGCTGATAGTAGTTTGAAAACAGCAGATGAACTGGCAGCTGCAAGCCAAGCACTTAAAAGCAGTTGTCTGGCAATTATGGATATAGCAAACCGTTTTAAGCTGTAAACCTCTTTTCGACCGCGGCCTAGAGAGCCCGCGAATCAATTCGCGCATGTTCAGGCCGCTCATACCTTTCTTCATGTCCTTTCCTTGCTTTAACTCGAACTTCAAATGCGATTATTTTCGATACTAAGAACGAAACTTTGTAGCATTTAGACGCTCTTAAACCATTAGTGACAAGCTCTGCCTGTGGAACAAAAGGCCTGAGTGCATTACACTCAGAATCACATTAAGTGGCCGAGTGCCGATTTCTTCTAGGTAATCGGCTATGCTATCGCAATGTGGCAATGGCTTAAGCGCTTGTAACGTTAGACGCGTATCAAATCAAGGAGTTGAATATGAGTAGTGGTTCTAAGGGGAAGCCTATTTTACTATGGGTTGCCGGTTTTTTCGTGTTGCTATTCTTGGTGTACTTTTTGTTCGCCAACACCATTATAAAATCTATTCTTGAATCAAAATTAGGGGAATCATACGGCGCCGAAGTTAATATTGACGAATTCGACCACTCTCTTTTCCCCACTACCGTTACCCTAAAAGGCATCGCGCTAACCAACCCAACCAAGCCATCTCACAACCAAGTTTTTGTAGGTGAAGCTAATGCGGACGTCGAGTTAAAGCCACTGCTTGATGATCAGGTTATTGTTAATAACCTAAACCTTTTAGAAGTACAGTTTGATACCAAGCGTGAGTCAGAAGGTGAAGTTTATCGCGTTCCAGAGCGCTCACTGTCGTTCGATGAAATCAAAACGAAAGCGAAAGAGGCCGTGCCTACGGTTGATGAACTACTTGCACGCAACCCGCTAAAAACGACCGCAGCCATCGAAAATGCCAAGTCTGCCTACGAAACGTATGGCAAAGGCCTTAAAGATGATTATGAATCTTTGCCTGATAAATCGCGCATTGAGTACTACAAAACGCAGGTCGCTCAGCTAAAAGAAACAAACTACAAAGACCCGCAGGCACTGGTTCAAGCGAAGTCAGCATTCGATAAGCTGAAAGAAGAAATGCAGGTAGACCGCGCGCTTATTAGCAACTTCACTGAAAAGGCTAGCGATGCAAAACAGGCCTTAAGTGCAAGTGTTGAAGCGCTCAAAAAAGCACCTCAGGAAGACTATGCTTTACTTAAAGGTGTTATTGCTGGCGATCAGGCCGCCCTTTCTCAGGTAACCTATTTTGTATTTGGCGATAAAGCAGCGGAATACACCGAATACCTGATGGCGGCGATGCAAATAGTTATGCCGCTTATACAGGGCGAAGAAAAAAGCGAAGCGCCTGCTGACGTACCCTCAATTTTAGTAAAAGAGGCTAATGTCTCTGTACTATGGCAAAACGAATCTATCACGAGCAAGTGGAACAATATTACTAACGTTCACGAAGTATTTGGTAACCCTACCACCTTCACCATTGAAGCGGCTGGCGATTTATTAAAGTCGTTTACCTCTAGCGGTGAGTTTTGGATTGACGGTGAAGGTGTTGATGCTAGCCAGGTATGGGAGCTAGCCGGTGTGAATATGTCTGACATTACATTTAGCGGCAATGAAACACTAAATGCTGTGCTTAAATCGGCGCTAATGAAAACCAATGGCTCGATGAAAGTCACTGATAACATGCTTACCGGTACCGGCGAAGTCGACCTACAGCAGCTTGTTATGGAAGCCACTGGCACCAGTGATATTACCAGCGCGATCGCGCAGGCACTGCAAACCTTAAGTAGTCTGAACATGACCATGTTGCTTGATGGCACCCTTTCAGACCCTGGCTTTAACATCAAGTCTGACCTTGACAATAAACTTGCAAAAGCAGCACTTTCGCAGCTTACTGCTAGTCAGAAAGATAGACTAGACGAGTTAAATACTAAGCTCAACAATATGATAAGTAGCGAGCAGTCCCTTCTATCTGGTGAGCTTGTTGACGTAAACAGTATGCTTAGCGCAGCCCAAGGTGACAGTGCAGCCCTTCAGGAACTACTTCAAGCTCAGCTTAACAACGTTGTCGAGCAGCAAAAAAGTAAACTGTTTGATAAATTGAAGGGTAAATTTGGTCAGGGTGAATAATGCACCTTTGACTCGGCGCTGCTTCGCGGCATAATACAACACAGCAGAGGCATAGCGCCTCTGCTTTTTTTCCGCTTAACCATATTGTCAGGTGAATCTGTGTTACAAGGTAAATGGCTTCCCATTGTGTTAATAGTACTTCTTGGTCTATTGCAATACAGACTATGGTTTGGAAAAAATAGTATTCCCGATTACTTCAACCGAAAACAAGAAGTTCATACACAAGCCCTTCAAAACGCGAATCTTGCTCAGCGCAATGCGTTACTTAAAGCTGATATCAGCGATTTAAAAATTGGACTAGAAGCCATTGAAGAAAGAGCGCGAAATGAACTCGGTTTGATTAAAAAGGGAGAAACCTTTTACCGTATTTTGCCCGCAGATGCTAAGTGAATAAAATGACATCGCCCCGCGTTGTTGCGGTTATCCCCGCAGCCGGAGTTGGCAGCCGCATGAAAGCCGACCGTCCCAAACAGTACCTTACCTTAAACGGTAAAACCATTCTTGAACACACCATAGACGCATTGTTAACCCATCCGTTAGTTGACGAGGTTGTGGTGGCCATCAGTCCAGGCGATGCATACTTCGATACCTATGGACTGAGGGAAAAACCAATTCATGTGGTAGACGGTGGCAAAGAACGGGCAGACAGCGTACTTAGCGGCATCATGTCTTTGGGCGAGAATGACTGGGCTTTAGTGCATGATGCAGCCCGCCCCTGTATTGAAAAGAACGACATTTCAGCGCTTATTGCCTTAACAGACAATGAGTCGGTTGCCGGCGGTATTCTGGCAACCCCCGTTAGAGACACTATGAAGCGAGTTGCGCTTGATACGAATACCGACACCAATATCATTTCTCACACCGAGGACAGAGATGGCCTGTGGCACGCGCTAACGCCACAGTTCTTTCCCGCAACACTTTTAAAGCAAGCCCTTCAGGAAGGTTTAGCGAAAGGTGCAGCGATTACTGACGAGGCGTCGGCTATGGAGCTTGCTGGCTACAAAGTAGCTATGGTTAATGGAAGCCCTGCTAATATAAAAATTACCCACCCAGCCGACCTTCCTCTGGCAGAATTCTATCTTAAGCAAAAATTTAACGCGCAAGGCGACAATCTGCAAAGCCAAAGCGCGCAAGATCAAAAGGCAAATTTATAATGCGAATAGGACACGGTTTTGATGTACACAAATTTGGCGGCGACGGCCCCATCACCATAGGTGGCGTGCGCATCGACTACGAACAAGGCCTTGTGGCACATTCTGATGGCGACGTATTGCTTCATGCACTTTGCGATGCAATGCTAGGTGCGGCAGCACTTGGTGATATTGGCAAGCATTTCCCTGATACAGACGATGCCTACGCAGGTGCAGACAGTCGCGTACTGTTGCGCCACGTTGTGAATGTAGTGAAAGAAAAAGGCTACAAGTTAAGCAATGCCGATATGACGATAGTGGCGCAGGCGCCGAAAATGGCCCCACATATTAAAGCTATGCGCGAGATTATCGCGCAAGACTGTAATGTAGCGCTTGACGACATTAATGTAAAAGCAACGACAACGGAAAAACTCGGTTATACCGGCCGCAAAGAAGGCATTGCCTCTCACGCTGTCGTGCTATTGGAAAAACTATGAAGCCCTTAAACACTGATCACTGGCAGTACTATTTCACAAAGCCTGTATCTACTGGCATATTTAAATTCCAAGCCGACGACTTTCAAGTTGTTGAAGATTTAGGCTATACACCCTGCGGTGAAGGTGAGCACCAATTTGTGTTTATTGAAAAAACCAACACAAATACCGCATTTGTGGCAGAACAGCTTGCGCGCTTCGTTAACTTGCCACTACGCCAAATTACTTATGCTGGTCGTAAAGATAAATACGCAGTAACACAACAGTGGTTTGGCATACATGCCCCAGGCAAACCTGATTTCGATTTTAGCAATTTCGAACTGGAAGGCGTTAAAGTACTCAAACAAATGCGCCATAACAAAAAGCTGCGTACGGGTCAGCTTAAAGGCAATCACTTCACGATTACCTTGCGTCAGGTATTACACCCAGAAGCTATTGAAGAGCGTTTGCAAGAAATTGCAGAGCACGGGGTACCTAATTACTACGGCGAGCAACGCTTTGGTGTAATGCGCTTAAATGATATGGGTGAAGTGCAGCGTGGCGGAAACCTGGTAATGGCCGAACGCATGGTAAATGGTGAAACCATTAGGCACCGTAACAAACGCTCTATGGCACTTTCTGCTTTACGCAGCTGGCTGTTCAATGAAATGCTTTCAACGCGCCTTGAAAAAGGAACATTTGATAAAGTAAACCAAGGCGATGCACTGGTGCTTTCCGGGTCTAATAGCTTTTTCATTAATGAAGGTGCTGAAGGCTCAGAACAGCAACAAGATGCACAACGTCGCTTTACTGCAAAAGACGTGTGCCCTTCAGCGCCACTTTGGGGTAAAGGTGCACTCGTTACGCAAGCTGACGTATTAGCATTGGAGCAGTCTGTTGCTGCGCAAAATAGTGAAGTTATCGATTTTTTAAGTCAATGCGGGTTCGAACAAGAGCGCCGAGCGATAAAAATTTGGCCTTCACAGCTTGAATGGCAGAGTAAGGGTGATACATTTACTATCTCGTTTGCGCTTCCGAGCGGCTGCTTTGCAACCTCGGTCCTTAGAGAATGCGTGGAGACCTTATCCCCCATTAACCGGGTTTAAAAAGTATTGATAAAAGTGTGGCGCGCAACAGATTTTACCTCGCGTAGCTGTGAATAAAAATAAAGGAAAGTACGCAACATCATGAGAGCTTCTAGAAAAGGAGACGCGTTAGCACAACTGCTTTATAACGAGGGAATACGTTCACAAGCAGTATTAAACGCCATTGCTGGTACGCCGCGGGAGAGCTTCTTGCCCGACGCGCTTAAACATAAGGCTTATCAAAATACGGCATTGCCTATAGGCCAAGGCCAAACAATTTCGCAGCCTTATATCGTTGCGAAAATGACTGAGCTATTGCTTGATAGCCCCAACAAACCTGAAAAAGTGCTGGAGATAGGCACAGGCTCAGGTTATCAAACGGCTATTCTTGCACAGCTATTTGCGAAGGTTTTTAGTGTAGAGCGTATTAAATCACTGCAGTTTCAAGCGAAGCGCCGAATGAATCAACTCGACCTTCACAATATTGCAATGAAACACGGCGATGGTTGGAAAGGCTGGGCGTCAAAAGGCCCGTACGACGCTATTATCGTTACCGCTGCTGCTGCGAGCCTTCCCCAGGATTTGTGCGAACAGCTAAAAGAAGGTGGGCGACTTATAATTCCCGTGGGTAACGAACAACAATCGTTGCTGTGTATTGATAGGATTGAAGGGGAACTAAAAACGTCGACCATAGAATCGGTTCGATTTGTTCCCCTTGTAGCAGGAGAGCTAATGTGAAGCTTTTTGAGCCGTGTTATGACATGGCGTTACGCTGGGCGAGGCATCGCCACGCAACCAAATATTTAGGTGGGTTAAGCTTCTCAGAGTCGGTTTTCTTCCCCATTCCCCCTGACGTAATGCTTGCACCGATGGCCTTGTCGCAGCCTAATAAGGCATGGCAGTTTGCTCTGATTACTACCGTTGCCTCTATTTTGGGTGGTATTGCGGGCTACTGGCTTGGTTACTTTGCGTTTGATGCTTGGCTCGCTCCGCTTGTAGAAAGCTGGGGGTATACCCATAAAATTGAAACCGCAATGCAATGGTTCAAAGACTATGGTGTATGGGTAGTCTTTCTTGCGGGGTTTTCCCCCATTCCCTATAAAGTATTTACGGTAAGCGCCGGTTTCTTGCAAATGGCTTTTCTACCATTTTTACTTGCATCTGCAGTAGGGCGTGGCGCGCGTTTCTTTTTAGTCGCGGGGCTAATGCGCTGGGGTGGAGCTCCTATGGAACAAAAATTAAGACAGTATGTAGAAGTGCTTGGGTGGGCAGTTGTCATCCTTGCAGTACTCGCCTATTTACTGCTGCGATGATATGCATAAGCCTCTTTTTTATATAGGTTTTTTGTTATATTTTTGTATGCTTATTGGGGGATGCGCAGGAAGAACTGCTCCTGCCCCTGTTGTTTTATTAAATAGTCAAGTTTCAGATGGAAGCGAAGAGTACACAAAAAAAACCTATAAAGTGCAACGAGGCGACACACTTTATGCAGTAGCTTGGTACACCGGAAACGACTATCGCGATCTAGCAAAATACAACCATTTATCAGCCCCTTACACCATTTTTCCTGGCCAAATTTTAAAGGTTACACCACCGTCAAATGTAGCTCTAGCCCCCGTCAAATCTAAAGTTAAGACCAAACGGTCAACAACTCCGACCACCTCTAAAGTAGACAAAAGTTTGGTTGACCACCCATCGCCACAAGCGTATCGTGAAAGTGAAAAAGTTGTTAAGCCACAAAAAGTTACGACAGTCAAGAAGCCGTCACAAAGCGTCAAAAAACAAACGCCGACGAGCTTTCCAAGCAAAGTACAAAAGTGGGTATGGCCTGCAGAAGGTAAGTTAGTTGATACCTTCAGTAAGTCAGAGTCAGGCAACAAAGGAATTGATATCGCTGGTGCCAAAGGCAGTAAAGTCGTTGCAGCAGCAGATGGAAAAGTTGTTTACTCAGGGAGTGCCTTAAGAGGTTACGGTAAGTTAGTTATTATCAAACACACCGATACTTTCTTAAGTGCTTACGCCTACAACGACACTATTTTAGTTAAAGAGCGAGAATGGGTGTCAGCGGGGCAGCAGATTGCAACCATGGGTGATAGCGGAACAAATTCGGTAAAACTTCACTTTGAAGTTAGGTATAGAGGGAAATCATTAGACCCGATGAAATACCTGCCAGTATTAAAATAATAAAAATAAATAACAATAAAAAAAGACAAAGGAGAAACGTCATAAGGTAAACCTTGTAGCAGGAGATTCATGATGGGTAAGTCAAATAAAGCCTTGGAATCAAAACCGCAAGATGACTTAGATGTCATCGATATGCCAGCTGATATGAAAGCTGACGAAACCTTAACCAACGACGCTGAACTAGAAAATGACGATGCCATTTTCAGTCAGGATGACCAACCTAAAAACCTAGATGCTACACAGCTTTATCTAGGCGAGATTGGTTTTTCACCACTGCTAACCGCAGAAGAAGAAGTTTATTTTGCGCGCCGCTCACTGAAAGGCTGCGAAGCCTCTCGCAAACGTATGATTGTCAGCAACCTTCGCCTTGTTGTTAAGATTGCTCGCCGTTATAACAACCGTGGACTAGCACTTCTCGATTTAATTGAAGAAGGCAATTTAGGACTAATTCGTGCCGTAGAAAAGTTTGATCCTGAACGCGGATTCCGCTTTTCAACGTATGCAACTTGGTGGATTCGCCAAACTATCGAACGCGCGATTATGAATCAAACGCGTACTATTCGTTTGCCTATCCACGTAGTGAAAGAACTAAACGTTTATTTACGTGCTTCTCGTGAACTTTCACAAAAGCTTGACCATGAGCCAACTGCAGAAGAAATTGCAGCGGCCCTAGATAAGCCAGTGGAAGATGTAACAAAGATGCTTCGCTTAAATGAACGCATTACCTCTGTCGATACACCTATCGGCGGAGAAAATGATAAAGCACTGCTTGATATTATTGCTGATGAGAAAGAGTTTAGCCCTGAAGAGAGCTTACAAGACTCTGATATCAAAAGTAATATCGTAAATTGGCTTGAAGAGCTAAACCCTAAGCAGCGCGAGGTACTCGCTCGCCGTTTTGGTCTTATGGGATATGAGCCTTCAACCCTTGAAGATGTGGGTGCAGAAATTGGATTAACACGTGAGCGTGTTCGACAAATTCAGGTAGAAGCACTTCGCCGTCTTCGCGATATGCTGGGTCATCAAGGCCTTTCATTAGAGAACTTGTTCGACCAAATGAAGTAGCTTTTACTCACATTGTAGAGTAGAACGTAAATGCCAGTGTTGTGGCGCTTTTAGGCAAGCGTTTCAACACTGGCATTTTTATTTTAGATTCACGGTAACCTAGCAGCCCTTTGCTAGTTCCATCTATGCGGATTGGTATTAGTTTCTCTCAAGCGTTACAAAAGTATAACCATGTGCATTCTTTTCATCGGCGCTATGTACCTCTCGCGATACTTCAGTCCAACTTGCTGCTGCCTCATAATCAGGGAACTGGGTATCTCCCTCTACTGAAAGATCAATATGTGTAAGGTACAAGGTATCCGCTCTATCTAAAAATGACTGGTAGATAGTACCGCCACCAATAATCATTATCTCGTCATTCTGTCCATTATCGTTACTTAGCGCTTTTGCGACCTCAAATGCTGATTCCGGCGAGTCGACCACGGTAGCGTCAGATAAGCTGTAGTCAGCATTACTGGTAATGACGATATTTGGCCTACCAGGAAGTGCTTTGCCAATTGACTCGTAAGTTTTTCGCCCCATGATAACCGCCTTGCCCAGAGTAATAGCTTTAAAATGCTTTAAGTCAGCAGGTAAATGCCACGGCATATCATTGTCTGCGCCAATAACTCTGTCCTTTGCCATAGCAGCAATCATCGCTATTTTCATTTTTTACACCTTCAGGCTAAGTTCTAATTCTTCAAGGCAAAGTATATCAACATCAGATAGGAAATGCGCCAACACCTTAAAGCAAATAATAACAATTATCATTTGCATGAGTTGTAAAAGTATTTTAGTGTAGAGTTAGGAGGTGGCTACCATGCTTATAACTTATTTATGCCCTAAACATGCAGACTGGGTTTACAACAATCCAGAGCAAGCGCTACACGTAATGGCACGGGACGAAATGCAGGGCACTATGCTTATGCAAAGTGGTCAGTTAAGTGAAGCGATTCCCTATCTTGGATGTGCGTTTGATATTGCCGTTATATTGCTTGAAGTTGACGGTGGCGAAAACAGCGCTATGACGTCTAAAATTATGAGCTTGACCAGTTTACTTGAAGATATTTATTTTCATTTGAGACTTATCCATCACAGAAATGCCATAGTAGACAGAGCCCACACGATAATAGAAGCGTCTAACAATATCGCGAACAACGAAATACCTCTGCGATTTGCGGTGTAGAATTGGTACGCACCTAACAAAAAAGCTCGCACTTTGCTTTGGCAAATGTACGAGCTTAATGTTTTGTGAGCTGATTGATTGTGACTGTTTAAATCACTAACTCACAGAAACTATCTTCGACCAGTGCTTCTCGACGATTGTTTCTCAACGACTGTTTCTCAGCGATTGTTTCTCAACGACGATACTCAACTTCCACGTCGTAGTCGTCTTCGTCCCAGTCGTCGTCATCGAGATCATCTTCAAATTCATCATGGGCTTCTAGTGTATTCTTATGGTAAGTGTCCCATTTGAATTCCACTTCTTTCTTCTCTTCTTCCTCTTCTATTTCTGCTGGAAGGGTTTCGATGAAGTCCATAATGTCGTTACACAAAGGATCTAGGTTCATCTTTTGGAACGCAGATATTTGATAAACTGGGCCATCCCACTCTAATGCGTCAATAACATGCTGACAGCGCTCTTCGGCTTCTTCTTCAAGTAGCAAATCGACTTTATTAAATACCAACCAACGAGGCTTTTCTGCCAACTTAGGGCTGTATTTTTCGAGCTCTTCAATGATCGCTTTTGCGTGTTCGGCAGGATCGGTTTCATCAACAGGGAAAATATCAACCACGTGAAGCAAGATACGACAACGCTCTAAGTGCTTTAAGAAGCGTATGCCTAATCCAGCACCATCCGCAGCACCTTCAATCAAACCGGGAATATCAGCAACAACGAAGCTGCGCTGTGAGTCTTGACGAACTACACCTAAGTTAGGCACAAGGGTGGTAAACGGATAATCAGCCACTTTCGGCTTCGCCGCCGATACAGAGCGTATAAAGGTTGATTTACCTGCGTTAGGCATACCAAGTAAGCCCACATCGGCTAGAAGCATAAGCTCTAGCTTAAGATTGCGAATTTCACCTGGCGTACCATTGGTTTTTTGACGTGGCGCGCGGTTAGTACTGCTTTTAAAGCGAGCATTACCTAAACCGTGAAAGCCGCCCTGTGCCACTTTAAGCTTTTGACCATGACGCGTTAGGTCACCCAATACTTCACCAGTGTCGCTATCGGTTGCGCGTGTACCCACGGGCACCATCACGGTAAGATCTTGACCTTTCTTACCGATACAATTACTACCTTGGCCGTTCTGACCGCGTTCAGCGCGATGAAAACGTTCGAAGCGATAATCGATCAATGTATTTAGGTTTTCATCGGCTTGTAAGAATACGCTGCCGCCGTCACCACCGTCGCCGCCGTCTGGGCCACCTTTAGGTACGTATTTTTCCCTTCTAAAGCCAATGGTACCGTTGCCGCCGTCACCGGCTTCAACGCGAATTTCAGCTTCATCTACAAATTTCATTTATCACTCCGGGCTGTAATGCCGTGGGTTGTTAACTTTTTAATGCGAATACTAAGTTTACACCAAATTACCTATTGGCGCTTTTGTGTCTGCTCAGTATTCTAAAAAACGAGAAGTAAAACCTTGCCTAGCGTTAATTCGTTCTAGAATTTACACGCTACAAATAAGAACAGTAAAAGAAAGAAAGGTTTCACAAAACAAAAAACCCCGCTTGCGCGGGGTTTTTCTAAGCCTGTTCGGCGAGAAGCTTTCGCGCTTACTCAGCTACGATGCTTACAAATTTACGGTTCTTCGGTCCTTTAACGTCGAACTGAACTTTACCGTCTTTTAGTGCAAACAACGTGTGGTCTTTACCGATACCCATGTTGTCACCAGCGTGGAAACGAGTACCACGTTGACGAACAATGATGTTACCAGCAAGAACAGATTCGCCACCAAAGCGCTTAACACCTAGGCGTTTACTTTCTGAATCACGACCGTTTTTGGTACTACCACCAGCTTTTTTGTGTGCCATGTGTTCGTGCTCCTATTATGCGTTGATACCAGTAATTTTCACTTCTGTGAACCACTGACGGTGACCCGCTTGCTTACGAGAGTGCTTACGACGACGGAACTTAACGATTTTTACTTTATCGCCACGACCGTGTGTAACAACCTCAGCAGTCACCTTACCACCAGCAACGATTGGTGTGCCGATTTTTACGTCGTCACCGTTGCTTACCATTAAAACTTTGTCAAATTCAACCGTTTCGCCTGGGGCTACTTCGATTTTTTCAAGACGAACGGTTTGGCCTTCGGCCACACGGTGTTGTTTACCGCCACTTTGGAAAACCGCGTACATAGTTAACTCCGCTCTGCGTCCACTGACGCTTCAATTCAAAAAACAGGGCGCGAATTGTACGTGAAACATCCGTAAATCACAAGCCCGATTCGCAGAAAAAATGATTATTTTTCCAACATGGGGCGAATTATGCCTCAATTGCTTATTTGATGCAGCTTCAAATGCTCTGAAACTATTAAAATTTCAAAAATAATTTCGATAAATCAGCACAAAAGTAGGATCGCTAACTATAAAAACTTAGGCTATTTCTACAAAATATTGGTGAAAAGTGCGGGCATAACTACAGCGAATGATAAAAGCCGCTGACGGTTGGGCTTGCGCCGCTAGCGATCCGCGAAAGCAACTGGCGATCTGATTAAGCCATTAGCGGTCAAAGAAGCCGCTAGCGATCTAGGAAAAAATTAACGATCCAATAGAGGCTATTTCCGATCGCCTAAACGAGATCCCAAATAGATCGGTACAATCGGTTAAAGGATAAAAGATTGTTTCTTACGAGATGAATTGTGCCCCTACTTACTATCTAGTCGTAGTGCTACTTTTTGTAGTTTTACTTTCCGATTGCCTATTAGATCGCAAGTTTAGATAGTTACGCTCCCCTTTCGCTTGATAAAGGATCTATGAATTTACGTAAACGATCATCCGGTTTAATTGTTCGGCTAAATAGCTCGCTTAATTGCTTGGTTTAGTCGCCAGTGGAGCGTATTTCTATTCAGATATAAAACGTTAAAAAATCGCCCTTTGAAAGGAAAAACAATTAAGAGCGCCTATAATTATAAGAAATTGTATACGGAAGTATTAATGGGCAAACCTCAAGTAAGCGAATAACGCAAATTGAACACTATTGAAAAAACAATATTTAAAAGAGTTGAGAATCTCTGATGAAAAATGCTTTTGTGCAATTTCTAAAACGAGTTTAAGCGTAATTAAGAAATTACACGTAAATACGTTAAGCCGTCATTTTTTAAGACAATTTGGTGGATAGTACAGATGATTAAGGTACAATCGCCAGCAACCATTGCCCAAGACGTAAGAGTAAGTATTTATTGCCATGCCTATGGATATAGATCAAATCCGCGCCCTGTCTAATGATGATATGCAGGCGGTTAACCAGCTGATTCAACAACAAGTCGATTCTGATGTTGCCCTTATTAATCAGCTTGGCTTTTATATTGTAAACAGTGGCGGCAAACGCTTACGCCCCCTACTTACCGTGTTAAGTGCGCGGGCAATGGGCATAGGTAATAACGACCATCACACCCTTGCAGCTATTGTAGAGTTCATTCATACCGCGACCCTGTTGCACGACGATGTGGTTGACGAGTCGACCATGCGCAGAGGTCGGGAGACTGCGAATGCTATCTTTGGTAATCAGGCCTCGGTATTAGTAGGTGACTTTCTTTACACCCGCTCTTTCCAAATGATGGTTAGCCTTAAGCGCATGCGCGTTATGGAAATATTGTCGGAAGCCACGAACCAAATAGCAGAAGGCGAAGTGTTGCAGTTGATGAATTGTAACGATGCCAGCACTACCGAAGCGCGCTACTTTGACGTTATTTATGGTAAAACGGCCCGTTTGTTTGAAGCAGCAACACAGTTAGCGGCTGTTTTGACTGACCAAAACGAGCACATTGAACATGCCATGCAAGAATATGGTAAGCACTTAGGCACAGCCTTTCAGCTTGCTGATGATATTCTTGACTACATGGCTGACAGCGAAGAAATGGGTAAAAATGCAGGTGATGACTTAGCAGAGGGTAAACCTACCCTTCCATTACTGTACGCTATGTGGCACGCAAAGAATGATGACGATAAAGCACTTATTCAAGAAGCCATTGAGCAAAGTAACGGCCTACCACATTTAACCCGTATTCAAGGCATTATGGAAGAAACCGGCGCTTTGGACTACACACGAGAATGTGCCCAAAAAGAAGTGCAAATGGCGATTGATAGTCTAAACGCTGTCGAAGATTCTGAATACAAAGAAGCGCTCATTGCGCTGGCGCATATTTCAATTGAGCGTACGAGCTAATTACCAATAAATGGTATGAGAAGGCGTGTTATGACCAACACGCCTTTTTTGTGGCTGGAACTTGGGTAGTACTTATAACGTAGACTACTCACTTTTAGATACACAAACGTTTTCGACGTTCTGACAGACAATTTCAGTACAGAACGTTTTCTGTGTTGGCTCAATATGAAAACACACGTTTAGGCTAAGCGCATGTTTAACAAGCTAGCCTTCAAGCATGAAACCTACAAGGCCTACTAGGAAGCCAAGAATACCGCCTAGAGGTGGTAACCAATGGTTTTCCATACGAATTTGCGGTGCTATATCCTGGAACACTGAATAAAGAATACCGCCTGCAGCAAACAGCATAATCCCACTCATGACCACTGGGAACTGGGCTAAGTAGTAAAAGCCTAGCAAACTGAATAACGGCCCGAGTAACGCCATCAAAACAAAGATAACAATGAGTTTATTACTGCGCTGTTTGTTTTTGGGCAACATTTCTCTGTAGGCGTTAAACCCTTCAGGTAAATTTTGGACCGCAATCAATAGGCCTAATAACATGGTACCTCCACCTAAAGCTGCCGTGGTACCAAGGGCGATAGACTCTGGCACAAAGTCACTGAGCATAGCTGCTAACTGACTGCCAGCGGTTTTCTTTTTCGCTAGATAAATATCAAGGGCCATAAAAGCGAAAGCGCCACCAATAAAACACAATATGGCAGCAAATACCGATACGTCTTTTATCCCTTCGGGCACAAGTACTAAGCCTACTGCTGATATCAGGGCCCCTGCCCCAAGTGCTAAAATGCCGTGGCGTAACTCTTTTTCTAACCACTTAGGTTGAATACCTTGGTACGTTGCTAAGATAGCGCCCGCGGGCATGGCTAGGCCAGCTACCGTTGCCATTACCAATAAACCTACAATATCACCTTGTGACATAAAGACTCCTTTCTCGCTTTTGTCTGTGCACGTCTATTTATTGATTACTACACACAGCAGCATTGGTTTACAAATAATACCAGTCCGCATAGGTCATTACCGTCTCAGCGAGAGTTAAAATGTTCGTAATCACAACATGTTACCGCAGATATAGTGGTTCTATATCAAGGTGACACAACAAAAAAGAGCAGCCTTACGCTGCTCTTTGCATTCATGAAAATAGTTTGAGGTTGCCGTTAGCTATGCTCAGAAAAGCCCGATTAATTTAAATCTAAATCTCGGGTCATATTTTCGTTCTTATCGCGATGCACAACAATATTGTCTTCAATACGAATACCGCCAAACGGCTTGTATGCATCAATAGTATCCCAGTTGATGTATTTAGACGCAGGCGTCGCTTTCAAGTCGCGCAGCAAGCTTTCGATAAAATATAAGCCAGGCTCAATAGTGAACACCTGACGAGCTTCAACAATTCGCGTACAGCGTAAGAATGGGTGATCATCAGGAGCTGGCTTAGGCGTACCGCGATCGTCATTTACAAGACCACCTACGTCGTGTACCTGAAGGCCCAAGAAGTGACCAATACCGTGTGGGAAGAAAGTACGGGTAATCCCTATTTCCACGATTTCTGGCGGCGTTAAATTCACCATGCCGGTATCGTGAAGAATTTGTGCAATACCGTCGTGGGCTAACAAATGTATGTCGGTATAAGCTACACCAGGCTTCAACGAGTCGACTAAGGTCAACGTTACCTTATCTACCGCTTGAATAAGGTCGCGAAACATTGCTGAATTTTTAACACCGTCTTGAGCATAAGTACGTGTAATATCTGCCGCATAGCCATGATAATTCGCACCCGCATCAATCAAAAACGAACGCGATTCTTTTGGCGCTACGGTATCACACTGCATGTAATGCAGAATTGAAGCATGCTCGTTAAGTGCCACAATACTGGTGTAAGGCACATCATTATCACCTTGTCGACTTGCCGTTGCGTAAGCAAGATTAATATCAAACTCGCTTTTTCCTTCACGAAAGGCTTGCTCAGCCGCTTTGTGCCCTGCTACCGCCAGCTTGTTAGCTTCGCGCATGCAGTCTAGTTCGTAATCGGTTTTATAAGCACGTTGATAGTGCAAATAATGCAACACGCGGTCTGGGTTTACGTTATCAAAGCCCAGCGCTTTAGCGACTTCTATGTATTCGCCCACATAGGCAAAACGGCTTTTGTCATAAGGCAGGAATTTCTCTACTGCATCGGCCTGTTGCAGCAATTTAATGTCGAAGCTGTCGGTCCAGAAATCGTTTGGTTCTGGCGGCACCTTGTGCCAGAAGTCTTCGGGACGGTAGAAAATAAGCGTAGGCTTGTCTACACCGTTCACCACCAGCCAACAGTTAGGGTTATCAATAACTGGCACCCATGCTTTGAACTGCGGGTTTACCTTGAATGGGTAATGATTATCGTCTAAGAAAAGGCGCTTGCCCTGCCCCGAGTGAATCACTAGCCCGTCGAGCCCTTCTCGTTGTAATGCTTCACGGGTACGAGCCTGAAGCTCTTCGATATGCTGTTGGTAGGTTGCTTGATGTTGCGACATAGCCCCTCTTATCTTTTTAGTCGTTAGATGGAACACATTAGCCACTAGTGTATCACGAGGCCTACACGACGTGCATGCTGACCCCGACCATTGCGCTGTCGTTTACGGTAAGTCGCCAGAGCCAGCCGCCGCACAAGGTAAACCAAGGCGTACCTGTGTACGCCTTGCATCGCTATCGTGGTGCTAGTTGCAGTGTGCCTGTTACCGGATGTGTACTGACCGCATCAGCCGATGGGATCATATCGCGGGTAAGTTGAGGGAAGATATTCTCGTTGCCACCTAGCTGTTGGTCGTAGATATGCTGATACGCCATCACCGCTTTCACATACGCACGGGTTTCCTTATAGGGAATATTCTCAATCCAGATATCAACCGGAAGCGCTTCATTAGCAGGCAGCCATTCCAACACTTTACGCCACCCCGCATTGTAAGATGCAGACACCAGAACCGGGTTATTATTGAGCTTGTCCATTAAGTAACGAAGGTACTGCACACCATAATCAACGTTGTCGTCCACTTTGAACAGCTTGTTTCTACTAACTTTCTCTTTTGCCACATAGCGCGCTGTTCCTGGCATTAGCTGCATTAAACCTGCCGCTCCAACCGGCGAGATAGCATCACTTCTAAACGAGCTTTCGCGGCGTGCAATAGCCATAGCCAGTGACTTAGATATGCTATAGGCCTGCGATTTTTCGCTAAATACATCGCTAAACGCTAGTGGGAATCGGCGTTCTACATCGTCCCAATAGCCGCTTCTTGCGAAGCTGGTAATTGCTTGGTCGTACAGCCCCCACTCATAAGCGAGTATGCCTGCATCAGTCACGTTCGATTCAGGCAAATGGGAAAGCAAGTAGTACCACTCTCTACGCGCTTCTGTGGTTCTGTCTAATCTGAAAAATTCTACGGCGCGCATAGTGGCTGGGGTTTTAGCCACACTAGCAATAGCCGCCGTGTCTCTAGGTGCTGGCGTATGCGCAAGCGATGGAATTTCGCCAATGTGCGCACTGGCCATAAAGCCATAATAATGGCGTTCTTGAGAAAGTTCTTTATACAACACAGTTGCCTGCATAGTTTGACCAAGCGCTTCTAAGGCACGGGCTTTCCAGTAACGGAAATTTTCTTCTTGCTGCAGATTAACCGGGGCGTTATCAATAACATCAATCACCTCCTGCCATTTCTTCATGCGCAGCAAATGAGAAACATGCCATAGCTTTACATCATCACTGGCACCCTGAACATCGGCAAGTTCTAGCCACTGGTGGGCTTGGGGAAGGCGGTCTAACGTGTAGCTAAGTGCAATCGCTCGACGCATAATGTGCTGCTGGGCTTGCGAGAATACTTGCTTAGCCTTGTAGCGATTAAATACCTTGCCGGCTAAATCTGGGTTTCGCCACGCTAGTTTTTCTATTGCCCATACCATTACCTCAGCTTCATGTGATGTATTTTTTAGCGGGAAAAGCGCAGTTTTATTAACTCGGCTGGTGTCACGGGTTACCGATAACCATGCATCTGCAATGTATTGCTTATCGCTGGGAAGTTGGCGTTTTAGGTAAGAGATAATACTTCGGTTATCTTCTTTCGCCGCAATTTCAATGCGTTTTATCACCATGTCTGGTGTCATCATGCCCGCTTTTTTCCATTTCGCAAAAAGCGGATCGCATTCGTCAGGCTGGGACTGGCCATGAAGCCAAAGCGCATCTACTTCACGGAGAATATCTTGTTCGCTTTCACCTTCTTTCAAACGGTAATTAAGCGCAGTACATGTTAGTCGTGCGCCCATGCCGGGACGATAACTGCTTAAAAATGTACTGCGATAATTGTTCTTTGCGAGATACTTCAACCACTTGTAACGCAAGCCATAGCTAACCGGTTGACCGTTAAAGTCATCTAAAAATTGTTTAACTTCGCGCTTTGTTTTGATTGACATGGTGCGCTCTAATTTAAGCCGTAGCAGGTACGGATAGAGTGGATAATGCGCTAACTCATAAATGTCGTTATCAAGGTGTTGAAGGCGGTGTTTCGAATAAGTAAGCAGCTTCTTTTCAACTTCTAAATAGCGGGCACGATCTTTTTCGAAAATATCATTGGGTAGCGTTAATGGCTGTGTGGCCCATGCGCTAATAGAGAAAACTAAAGAAAGCGAGCAAACTAGCGCCCCCACTAGCGTGGCGAGTAATTTATCGTTTTTTGCCAGCGAGTGCTGACCTAACCTCGAACTAAAATAAAAACCAGACACAATAGAACTCCTACCCTGCTCTACACTCGAATGGCCTATGAAAGCCGGAAAATTAGCTAATCGAGTTGATTGTAAAATGTTGCTGATAAAGCAGCATTACGACTGACCCACTACATTTGTTTTATAAACAAAGGGAAAATTTCAGTCTGGCTCCGTGCCAAAGAAGATGTTGTGCCAGCTGTCGTTAGCTATGCTTTACAAACATAGTTGACATGATTGTAGATTATTCTTTTGCTGGATTGGCGCTTTGGGCCAATAACGCTCATTATACAACCACCAATACCGAAATGAAGCTTGAATTCGATATTTGCACTTGAATTTAAGTCATCGGACCACTACCTTAGACAAATTGAAACGCTTGTTTGATTTTTTGTTGAAATTTTGTGTGGCTTTCTAAAGAATCTAGCCACCCTAACGCGTTAGTGAATGCATACGACCCTACAAATTAGTTGGATTACTTCACTAACATCCTGGCCAATGCCGAAGGAGATGATAATGATATACACAGGCAAAAGTCTTTCCGTCAGCCTGTTAGATGACGGCTTTGCTGAGCTGGTATTCGACGCCGAAGGTTCAGTAAACAAGTTCGACCGCCAAACAGTGAGCGAACTTGACGAAGCAACCCAAGCCCTACTTGCTAAAGGCGATATAAAAGGCTTAGTAGTACGCAGTGCAAAACCTGCATTTATCGTAGGTGCAGATATCACCGAGTTCACTGGCCTTTTCGCTATGGACGATGCTGAAGTACTACAGTGGGTTGCTAATACGTCACAAGTATTCGACCGCTTCGAAGACCTACCTTTCCCTACCATTGCTGCCGTTAATGGCTTTGCGCTAGGTGGTGGTTGTGAGATGGCATTGGCATGTGACATGCGTATTGCCGACACCACAGCGTCTATTGGTTTACCAGAAGTTAAACTAGGCCTAATGCCTGGTTTTGGTGGTACGGTTCGTCTACCTCGCCTTATTGGTTCAGACAACTCCCTTGAGTGGATGACCACTGGCCGCGACAGAAAAGGCGCGAAAGCCCTTGCTGAAGGCGCGGTTGATGCCGTTGTTGCACCAGAAGCACTTGTTGAAGGTGCGCTTTCAATGGTGAAAGACGCCGCTGACGGTAAATTTGACTGGCAAGCGCGTCGTGCGGTTAAGAAAGCCCCACTACAGCTAAACAAAAACGAAGCCATGATGAGCTTCAGTACTGCTCAAGCTATGGTATTTGCGCAAGCTGGCAAACATTACCCAGCGCCGCACAAAATGGTTGAGACTGTTCAAAAAGCAGCGGGCCTAGACCGTGAAGGTGCACTTAAGCTTGAAAATGAAGGCTTTGTAGCGTTAGCGAAAACAGACGCTGCGAAAGCGCAAATTGGTATTTTCCTAGCCGACCAGCTAGTAAAGAGCAAAGGTAAAAAGCAAGCGAAAGCAGCAACTAAGCAATCTAAGCTAAACGCTGTGCTAGGCGCAGGCATCATGGGCGGCGGTATTGCATACCAAAGCGCTGTGAAAGGCACGCCGGTAATTATGAAAGACATTAACCAAGGTGCACTAGACCTTGGCCTTTCAGAAGCGGCAAAAATTCTTGGTAAAGGTATGAAACGCGGTAAAGTTGATGCGACTAAAATGGCGCAAACACTTAACGCTATCACGCCTACCCTTGAGTACAGCACGCTTAAAGATGCAGACCTTGTTATTGAAGCGGTTGTAGAAAACCCGAAAGTAAAAGGTATTGTACTTAAAGAAGTAGAAGACAATGTAGCGGACGACGCTATCATCACTTCAAACACTTCTACTATCTCTATTAACCAGCTAGCAGAAAGCCTAGATAAGCCAGAGCGCTTCTGTGGTATGCACTTCTTTAACCCAGTGCACCGCATGCCGCTAGTTGAAATTATACGTGGCGAAAAAACCTCTGAAGAAACCATCAATGCAGTAGTAGCGGCAACCCTTAAAATGGGTAAAACCCCGATTGTGGTTAACGACTGCCCAGGATTCTTGGTAAACCGCGTATTGTTCCCATACTTTGCGGGCTTCAGTAAGCTACTTATCGACGGCGCTGACTTTGTAGCGGTTGATAAAGTAATGGAAAAAATCTTCGGCTGGCCAATGGGCCCAGCTTACCTAATGGACGTTGTAGGTATCGACACGGGCGATCACGCAGCAGACGTTATGGCAGCAGGTATTCCAGAGCGTATGGCTCGCCTAGACAACGACCCTGTAACCCTGTTCTATAAAGAAGAGCGTTTAGGTCAGAAGAACGGTAAAGGTTTCTACAACTACGGTGTTGATAAGCGCGGCAAGCCTAAGAAAACACCTGCTGAAGAAGCATACGCACTAATGGCGCCACACGTAGCCGAGAAGACGGACTTTGAAGCTGACGACATTATTGCACGCCTTATGATCCCTATGGCAAACGAAGCAATTCGCTGCCTAGAAGAAGGCATTGTAGATAGCGCAGCTGAAGCAGATATGGCGCTACTTTACGGCTTAGGTTTCCCTCCATTCCGCGGTGGTATTTTCCGTTGGATTGAAACCATTGGCTTGGCGAACTTTGTTGCGATGGCAGACAAGTACGCTGAACTTGGTCCAATTTATCAGATCTCAGACGGCGTTCGTGAAATGGCCGCTGCTGGTAAATCCTATTTCGCATAAGACCCGGAGGAAAAACTAATGAAAGAAGTGGTCGTAATCGATTGCGTACGTACCCCTATGGGTCGTTCAAAAAACGGTGTTTTCAGAAATGTGCGTGCAGAAGACCTATCTGCTGCGCTAATGACCGCGCTATTAGAGCGTAACCCTGGCGTAAACCCAGCGGAAATTGAAGACATCATTTGGGGCTGTGTTCAGCAAACTAAAGAACAAGGCTTCAACGTTGCACGTAACGCGCAACTACTAACACAAATTCCACGTACAACTGGCGCGGTAACGGTAAACCGTTTATGTGGTTCATCAATGCAAGCCCTTCATGATGCGACAAGCGGCATCATGAGCGGCCGTGGTGACATTTACATGATTGGTGGTGTTGAGCACATGGGTCACGTACCGATGAACTACAACATCGACTTCCACCCTGGTCTTGCTAAGTACACGGCAAAAGCGTCGGGCATGATGGGTATGACTGCCGAGCTACTTGGCCGTCAAAACGGTATTACTCGTGAGCAACAAGACGCATTTGGCGCGCGTTCGCACCAGCTAGCGCACAAAGCACACCTTGAAGGCCGCTGGGCTAACGAGATTGTGCCTGTTGAAGGTCACGATGCGAACGGCGTATTAAAGCTAATTGACTACGATGAAGTAGTACGCCCAGAAAGCACGGCTGAAAGCATGGCGGCACTTCGCCCAGTGTTCGACCCAGTAAACGGTACCGTTACTGCGGGTACGTCTTCTGCGCTGTCTGACGGTGCATCAGGTATGCTACTTATGTCAGCAGACCGTGCGAAAGAGCTTGGCCTAACGCCACGTGCGAAAATTCGCGCAATGGCTGTGGCTGGTTGTGATGCGGCAATTATGGGCTACGGCCCAGTGCCAGCAACACAAAAAGCCCTTAAGCGTGCTGGCCTTACTATGGACGATATTGAACTTGCTGAGTTCAACGAAGCGTTCGCCGCACAGGCACTATCGTGCATTAAGCAGCTTGGTTGGATGGACCACCTAGATACTAAGATTAACCTTAACGGTGGTGCAATTGCGCTTGGTCACCCACTAGGTTGTTCTGGTTCACGTATCTCGGGTACGCTTATCAACCTAATGGAATCGCAAGACGTAAGCCTAGGCTTAGCGACTATGTGTATTGGTTTAGGCCAAGGTATTGCTACCGTATTTGAGCGTGTATAAGCGTTTGAACTAGTATTTAATAACTAAGTTTTGAAAAGGGCCTTCGGGCCCTTTTTTGTTTCCGTGAACAAAAAACTAAAACGCTAAATTAGAAAGTGGACTGACTACACCATTAGCCCCTTGTTGAAGTATATGGGTATAGATTTGAGTTGTTCTAACATCGGCGTGACCTAGTTGGTCTTGCACTGTTCTGATGTCTGCACCTGATTGCAGTAAATGCGTAGCAAATGAGTGACGAAGCGTATGTGGCGTAACATGCTTAATTATTCCCGCATCACCTGAAGCACGACTTACCGCCCGCTGTATCTGTTTTTCATCAATATGATGACGCCGTAACAGCTTGCTTTCTGGATCGATACTTAACTTTGATGCAGGGAACAAATACTGCCATTCCAGCGTTTTATTACGCTGTTGATACTTTTTCCTCAATCCATGTGGAATCCAAGCACCAGCAAAGTCTGGCACCATCAAATCTCGTTGCAAAAGTTTTTCACTTTCACTGATATGATTTTTTAAAAGTGGGATAAGTGATTCTGACAGTGTTACCACTCGATGCTTGCCACCTTTCCCAAACCAAATCCTCACACACTTGTAGTCGAAGTCTATATCTCCCGTTCTGAGGCGCACACACTCCATTAATCTAAGGCCACTTCCATAAAGGAGTGCTACCGCTAAGTAATGATGAGTAGGCACTCTACCAAGCAATGCTTTTACTTCTAACTGGGTTAACACAACTGGCAGCTTCCTTTCCCTTCCACTTCCCACAAAATTCATGTCGGAAGGAAGTGGTTGTTCTAAATATTTATTGTAAAGAAACACTAATGCGTTAAGTGCGGTGGCTTGTGTAGACCGCGCATTTTTTCGCTTGGTAGAAAGATGAGTAAGGTATGCTTCAACATGCAACACGTCGAGATCTTTCGGGTGCTGAAGTTTGTGAAAACGAATGTAGTCTGAAATCCAGTTTATGTAGGTTTGTATAGTACGCTTTGCATAGCGCTTCAGCATCATGTGCTCGTACAGGGATTTAATAAACTGAGACTTCATATTCGACTCCAAAATAAAAGAAGTCTATTTAAAAAATCACAATGAAATAACTGACTTTAGTAACTGTTTTGTAGCAAAGGCACTCACGAAATATCCCAAATTCACCTGCAACCCGATTTGGTGTTTTTAGCTTTTGAGTAAAATACACCAAAAACGTATTATACTAATCCTATCGATAGGTTATGGTTTAATCATATTTATAACCAAACGGACAAAAACCCCGTTCTGGTTCGTTAAATCGCCCCGTTTAGGGAACGATTAAATTGTTAGGTGTCAGCGCACACTGATAAATCAGTGGAATAAACGAAGAAAAGGAACTTCTATGAATTTAACTATTTTAGCAATTTCTGGATACATTACTTGGACGTTACTGCTATTGCTTGCATTAGAAGCATTTCGCACTTATTTGGTCATTTCCTCTGGTCGAAAATCAAATAGCTTCAATACAAGCGGCAGCGATACGACTGAATTCGGGCACAGACTTACTCGAGCACATGCAAATTGCTATGAATTTTTCCCAATATTTGGTGGCACTCTCATTGTAGCTGTCATCACTAATACAACCGACATAACGAACTCACTTTCTTTACTTTGTCTGTTTGCAAGAATAGCCCAATCATTTACTCATTTGCTTTCAGGGAGCAACATTGCAACCCAGATAAGGTTTCTATTTTTTACAATTCAAGTCGGTGTTTGTTCATGGTGGATGTATCAAATAGTCAGCACTTCGTTTTAAACAAATGCCACCTAACAAAAAAATTAAGTCACTCACTTCGTTCGTTGGGACGCAAACATGCGGGGCGGCTTCGCCATTATGCCCCACATGCCTGCGCCCCTTATTTAAAAGTTATGTGCTTATCTAAAATTGTTTATTCTATTGAGAGGAAAGTTATTTGATTTCTATTCTATTAATGTTCGGTTGTGCATTAGCTACTTTTGCCAGTTTAGTTGTGATTTATAGAGCATTATTTTTTGCATTTCATACTGGAAGCTTTTTTTCAGCTCTGATAGGAAGTGTTTTAGGTGCAATCTCTTTAGTTTTTAGTTTAAAGAATCTAGCGGAAGCCGCTAACAAGGCTGAAAATAACGACAGAAAATTGGAGTGGAAAACGCCGCTTCTCACACTATTCTTTTCAGTTGTTGGAACTATAATTGCTATCTATATGGCTGGTTTGAGTATTGGTGGTTTTCTCAATTATATAGCCAACGGCTTTAACCTTTGACAGAGCGCACATAACAAACGCATTAAATCGCTCGCAAGCTCGCTGGGACGCTAACACATGGGCTGCGTCACTTCGTTCCTAATTTTAGCCCATGTGTTATCGCCCTTTATGCGGGTGTTATGTACTCAGGGAAGAAATTTAGATGTCAAAGAAATTATTACTACTTTTAGCCGTTCTAGTTGGTGTCTTTATTTATTCCAAGAACGATCAAAACGTGGAAGTATCGCCGCAACCTGCCTTACCTACGCAAGAAACTCTAATTCAAGCAGACCGTTTTTCATTTCGTTGCGATGGTAGACAACATTGCAGTCAAATGACATCTTATGAAGAAGCAAAATTTTTCTTAGAAAACTGCCCAAATACAAAAATGGATGGCGACAATGACGGAATACCATGCGAAAGGCAGTTTTAGCAACGTACATAACAACCCAATCAACACACTCACTGCGTTCGCTGGGACGCATACACGCGGGGCGGCTTCGCCATTATGCCCCACATGTCTGCGCCCGTTATTGGAAAGTTATAAGGCGTCAGCCTAAACTGCGTTTGGCTCTATAAAAACCTCAGTGCAACTACCCTCACCTATTTTCATTAGCATCGCTCTAGCTTGTGGTAGGTTTAAATCCGCCGCTTTCAATTCAAAGGTGGTGTAATAGGCGCTTTACCTTCTAGCTCTTATTTTCAGCCAGCAAGCGCCATTACACTTGATAGCTCAGATGGCGGCTAGCTTCTGCCAAATCAAAACCATCAATGCACAGTCGTTTTTCTTGTCTGTGTTAACAATCAATCGTATGCTGGCTTCATTAGTTTTTAAAAAGACCAAAGGAACTGGCTCTGCTTATAACAAGGCGCTTAAGACCACTCCCTTCGGTCGCTCGGACGCATTTACGCGGGGCGGCTCCGCCATTATGCCCCACGCAACTGCGCCGCTTAGCTTAATGTTATAAGGCGTCAGCCTTAACTTCGTTTGGCTTAATAAAAATCTCAGTGCAACCACCCTCACCTGTCTTCATTAGCATCGCTCTGGCTTGTGGTGGGTTTTATTCCGCCGCTTTCAATTCAAAGGTGGTGTAATAGGCGCTTTACCTTCTAGTTCTTATTTTCAGCCAGCAAGCGCCATTACACTTGATAGCTCAGATGGCGGCTAGCTTCAGTCAAATCAAAAAAATCACTGCACAGTCGTTTTGCTTGTCTGGGTTAACAATCAATCGTATGCTGGCTTCATCAGTTTTTAAAAAGACCAAAGGAACTGGCTCTGCTTATAACAAAGCGCTAAAGTCCACTCCCTTCGGTCGCTCGGACGCATTTACGCGGGGCGGCTTCGCCATTATGCCCCACGCAACTGCGCCGCTTAGCTTAATGTTATAAGGCGTCAGCCTAAACTGCGTTTGGCTATATAAAAATTCCAGTAAAACTACCCTCACCTGTTTTCATTAGCATCGCTCTGGCTTGTGGTAGGTTTAAATCCGCCGCTTTCAATTCAAAGGTTGCGCATTAGGCGCTTTA
Source organism: Alteromonas macleodii (assembly GCF_903772925.1). Classification (NCBI taxonomy): domain Bacteria; kingdom Pseudomonadati; phylum Pseudomonadota; class Gammaproteobacteria; order Alteromonadales; family Alteromonadaceae; genus Alteromonas; species Alteromonas fortis. Next base: position 562,799 of record NZ_LR812090.1, on the reverse strand, counting down.
TCGCCAAGGTATTATTCTACGTTTACAAGCGCCAATGCGTTTGACAGTTCAAATGGCGGCTAGCTTCAGTCAAATCAAAAACATCAATGCACAGTCGTTTTTCTTGTCTGTGTTGACAATCAATCGTATGCTGGCTTTAACAGTTTTTAAAAAGATCAAAGGAACTGGCAT